>JAODBJ010000111.1 GCA_025463905.1 Actinomycetes bacterium | reverse complement strand
CGATGACTGCCCGGGATCACCCTCGTCGCGCCGTTCTCCTCGGTGAAGTCGGTCATCGCCCACATCGTGTGGCACTCGACCTCGTAGCCGGCCGGAAACGGAAAGAAGTCGAACGCCCATTGGTCTCGGTGTACGAGCTGGCCCGGTTCGCCGGGGCCGATGTCGATCACCTGCGTGAGGTGGAGTTGGTAGCTCGTCGCGTGATCGCCGAGCACCTGATCGAGCGCGCCGAGCACCAATGCGTGTGCCGCGAGTTCGCGGAATGTCTGCGACCGGGCGATCAGTGCGCCGGTGCGACGGGTTCGTCGCCCCGCGAACTCGTCGGCGCCATATTGGGTCGCGTCGAGATGCCCGGCGAGTTCATGTTCGACGTGGTCCATAACGACTGGGTCGACGAGTCGCTCGATGATCACCGCGCCCGCCTCGCGAAGCGCCTCGACCACCGCCGCGGCCGGCGCGTCGGACGCCAAGACCGGGAGTGGCATCGCTGATTCCACGTCCAGAGTTTGCCCGACAGAATCTGCCCTCCGCTCATCTTCGCCTCATGTACGGCCTGCAGGCTCGCAAACTGCAAGTTGGATCACGCGTCGCGCATGTCAGCCTCCTAGGCTTCAGACATCCGCGGGGGTGGAAAGGCCATGCGATGAGGGTCGCAGTGACTGGCGGATCGGGTTTTATCGGTTCGCATGTCGTTGATTATCTATGTGCCGCGGGCCACGACGTCGTCGTGGTCGACGTGCGCCCTCCTCACCGCGCCGACGTTCGCTTCGAGCGCGCCGACGTGCTCGACACCGAAGCGCTCACGCGATCGCTGCGTGGCTGCGACGCGGTGTTCCACCTTGCCGGTGTGGCCAACGTCAATGACGCGACTGCTGACCCGGTGCGAGCGATCGAGCTCAACGTCACCGGCACTGCGCGTGTGTGGGAAGCGGCGCGCGCGTGCGGTGTGAAGCGCGCCGTTCTTGCCAGCACTGTGTGGGTGTACGGCGCGGCACCCGGAGAAGGTGAGGTCGACGAGTCGACCGCGTTCGACCTGGCACGCGCCGCGCACGTGTACACGTCGTCGAAGCTTGGCGCCGAGTTAGTGGTGCAGAGTTGCCACGAGCTGTACGGCCAGGAATTCACGATCCTTCGTTACGGCATTCCGTTCGGGCCCCGCATGCGCGACGAGCTCGTGATCGCTCGCTTCGTGAAGGCGGCGTTGGCGGGCGAACCGATCACTGTGCACGGCGACGGCAGTCAGTGGCGGAACTACGTGTACGTCGAGGACATGGCAGAGGCGCACGTCCGCGCGCTCGATCCGGCCGGCGCGAACGAAGTGTTCAACCTCGAAGGCGCCGAGGCGGTGACGGTGCGACGCATCGTCGAGCTGATCGCCGAACTCGTCCCGCGCAAGGTCGATGTCACGTACCTCGACGCGCGCGCGGGCGACTACGCCGGCCGTTCCGTGTCCGGTGAGCGGGCGCGCCGGCTTCTCGGTTGGGAGCCGACGGTGTCGTTCGCCGAAGGTCTCGGTCGTTACATGGACTCATACCTCGATCGCCGTATTGAGGCGCCGGCGATCGCGCGCGTATGGCAACGGCGGGCCCGGGTGGCCCCGTTGGCCGCCGCGCTCGCGGTGCCCGCGCTCGCGTTCCACGGCGCGCTGGACGCGAGCGTCGTCCCGCGATCGCTCGCCGTCCTTGCCGCGGCGGTGACTGCCTACGCGTTGTACAAGTGGGCACCGCGGCCGACGTCAGCAATGGGCGGCGCGACGGCTGCCATTGCATCGTGCTGGCTGCTGTCGCAGGCGACTGGTGGGCTGATCTTCGCGGTTGCGGTGCTGTTCGGAGCCGGTGTTGGCGTTGTGCTCGCCGGCGCGCCGCCGCCGGAAGGCGCGCCAATCCCGCCGGTCGCCGCAATCGCGCTCGCCGCGATGGTGCTCGGCATCTTCGGGCACATGAACCTGTCGCTTTGGGCGGCCGGGCTTCTCGTCGTCGTCACTGCTCGCCCTTCGCTTCATGTCGGCCTGCGTTCCGTGTTCCGGGTCCGCCAGCCGAACATCGCGTTCGCTTGGGTGATGGTCACGCTGACGCTGCTGCTCATCCCGGTCGTCGGCGCGACGTCTGCCACCGCAACGTGGTTCGGTACGCCCCCGGTCGCGCACGGTTCGCGCCAGGGAAGCAACGTCGCGCTGACGTTCGACACCCCGAGTGCCGACGCGTCGGTTGCGATCGCGCGAGCGCTCAGCGCGCGCGGTGTCAGGGGCACGTTCTTCATCACCGGCAACGGCATCCGCACGTCGTCGTCGGCGGCGACGAAAGCGATCCTCGATCGCCACCAACTCGTCGGCAAGAACATGTACGACCGCGACCCGATCATCATGCTCAACCCGGGCGCAGGTCAGCTCGCCAATTCGCAGCGAGTGTTCCGCGACGAGTTGGGCGTATGCCCCGCGTTCTTCCGTCCGTCGCACCGCTATCACACCCCGGTTGTGACGCGCTCGGCGCAGCGGCGCGGCATTGTGATGGTTGGTTGGGACGTCTCGGTGGGCGACGCGTTGGAGAAAGACCCTGCGACGGTCGCCCGGTTGGCACTTTCACACGCGCAGGCCGGATCGATCATCCGGATCGATGTCGGCACTGATGGGTCCGGTTCAGCGGCCGCCTCCGTCGTCGATGCATTGCCCGCAATCCTTCACGGGCTCCGCGAACGCGGCCTCGGCACTGTGGCGCTGGATCAGTTGTTGCACCGGCGTGCCTACGAGACGCGCTGCTGAGCGAGAGGACACGGAGCAGTTGCGCGAGGTACAAGAGCAGACGGTCCCTGCGGCGCGCCCGGTCTTCCCGGCGGAGGATCGAGAGCGGATCGCCGCGATGATCGTCGAGTCGCTCGCCACCGGGTCACTCACGTTGGGTCCGTTGACGCGACGCTTCGAGGCGAGCGTCGCGGCGCGCGTTGGGGCGCCGTTCGCGGTCGCGGTATCGAGTGGCACGGCCGCGCTCGAGATCGTGCTCCGTCATGTCGGGGTCGACGGACGCGAAGTCGTCGTGCCGGCCAACACGTTCTTCGCGACCGCCGCCGCGGTACTGCACGCCGGTGGCACGCCGCGCTTCGCCGACATCGATCCGCAGACGCTGGCGCTCAGTCCCGAATCCGTCGAGCCGGCCCTGACTAAGAACACGGCGGCGGTGGTGCTGGTCCACATCGGCGGAGTCGTGACCCCCGACGTGCAGCGTCTGCGCGACTTGTGTGACAGCCGTGGCATCGCGCTCTTGGAAGACGCGGCCCATGCGCATGGCGCCGGCTTCGACGGCAAACACGCGGGCACCTTCGGCCGGGCCGGGACGTTCTCCTTCTATCCCACCAAGGTCGTTGCGAGTGGCGAGGGCGGCATGATCGTCACCGACGACGAACGTCTCCGTGACGACGCCGTCGTCTACCGCGACCAGGGCAAGGCCGGGTTCCTCGGCGGTGAGCACACGCGCCTCGGGTATGCGTGGCGCATGAGCGAACTGCACGCGGCGGTCGGTCTCACCCAGTGGGAACGGCTCGACGAGTTCGTCGCGAACCGCCGCCGCGCCGCCGCGATCTACGACGAAATGCTCGCCGGCACGCCGGGCGTCACCCCGCTCGAAGTGCCGCGCGGGTGCGAGCCGAACTACTACAAGTACGTCGCGATGCTCGATGGGGTCATCGACCGCGACGCGCTCAAGCGTGAGTTACGCGAGGGCTCCGGCGTGTCGTTGAGCGGCGAGGTGTACGCGAGGCCGCTGCACCATGAACCGGTGTTCGCATACCTTGCCCAGGGTCCATTCCCCGTGGCCGAGGATGTTTGCCGGCGGCAAATCTGTCTTCCGGTGCACTCCGACATGACGGCCGCCGAGGCACGGCATGTCGCGGAAAGCCTCGCGGCCACCGTCGGTCGAATGCTTCGCGACGAACCGCTACGGGACCGGGCGTGACGCGCAGGATCGATCGACGGCGTAAAGGTCGTAGTGCGTGTTGTGTGCGAGGCGCGTCGTCGCGACGAGTCCTTTCGCGCAACCCGCAGCGCGCGCGTGTGTGAGTTGATCGAGCAGTGCGTGCTCGTTCGTGTGCCAGGCATGGTCGTAGTCACGAAAGGCCATGACGAAGTCGACGTGACGTTGCACGAGCAGCCCCGAGTACGTGGGGAGGTTCGGCCAGCTCTGGATGCCCATGCTCTCCGGGAAGAACTCCGAGTCGAGCCTTCCTCCGTGTTGCAGCATCTGGTACTCGCCGAGCTTGCCGTGCAGCGTCAGCAACAGGCGATACGTCGCTCCCGGTACGAACGCTCGCGACGCGAGGAACCCGGAGAACTCGTCTTTCGGCCAACGGTTGAGCGAACGCCAAGCCCACGGCATGCCCATCCCTGGTCCCATCGCGATGGTCGAGGCGATGAGGGTGGCCGCAACTGCCGGCCCGGCCCAAGTGCGCAGTCGATCATGGGCGACCACGAGCGCGAGTGGTATTGCCACGATCAGGACGCGCGGGCCAACGGTGCTCCAGAAGTTCACGAACTTCGTCGCCGCCGACGTCTCGACGAACACGGGCGAGTGCAACACGATCAACGCGGCCGGGATCGCGGGCAGCACCGAAAGGGCGTAGGCGCGCAGCAAGGCACGGCGATCGGGTTCGAACACCATCCATCCGGCGACCAGCGCGCCCACGATCGGCAGGATGACAGCGGGATGCGTTACCTGCGCGAGCGCGGCAAGCACGATCGCTCCCACGCGCTGGTTGCGGCGCCAGCACCCGATCGCGGCCAGGAGCAGCGCGGCGGCCCACAGGAACGGCAGTTGTCCGATGAGCACGCCGGCGATCAGCGCGGGGTTCAGGAGTACCGCGGTCGCCAACCACGGGTGGCGCAGTTCCGGAAACGCCCACAATGTCGCGGCGACCACGCCGACCGCGCCGAGCACGAGCCACAGCGTGACCACCCAGTCGCCGAGCACCGGACGCAGCAGCGCTGCGGTCATCCAGGGAACGAAGCCGTAGGGGAAGGCCAGCGCCTTCCCATGCCCGAGGATCGGCATCGCGAACGGGACGCCGTGGCCGTGCCACAAGCGGTCGCTCACGTACCAGACGTGCGCGTAGCTGATCATCGTGTCGTGCGAGATGAAGATGCGGTGACGGAGGACGCGGGCGAGCACGATCACCCATGCCGCGCCCGAGGCAGTGAGCGCGATCAGTCCGGCCCGCTGGACCACGACGGTCGTGGCGCTCGCGGTCGTCGCCCGCTCGGTTTTATGGTCGTACGCGATGCCCATGGCAGGTGAAGTCTCACACGGGCGTACTCGCGGATCGGGTTCGGCGACGGCTTGGATCGCGAGTGCCGTCGCGGGCGTGGTCGTACTCCCAGCCGTGGTCACGAGCGCGAACCCGAATTTTGTGTCGGCCATCCAGCGCGACGCAGCAGTCGCGGTTGCCGTTCTTGCGTGTCTTGTCGCGTCCCGTCTGCGGGCATCGTGGGCCGCAGTCGCGGGTGCGGTCACCGTCGTGGGCGCCGCGTGGTTGCTGCCGCAGTTACGCGACGGCGGACTCGTCGTCGTCGTAGGCGCGGCGCTCGGAACCGGCGCCGGATTGGCCGTGCCGGCTTCGTCGCGGACTGCACTCGTACGAGTCGTCGGCGCGGGCCTGGGCGGCGCGGCGGTGCTCATCGCCGTATATGCGGTGGCCGGTCGCTTTATCCCGGTCGCCGTCGCGACGGTGATGGCCTGCATCGCGGCGGCAGTCGCAGCCCACGAATTGGAGCGACCGCGACGCCGGGCGCCGGCGGCTCTCGCGGTCAGCGTCGTCGCGGTCGTCGTGCTCGCGTCCACCGCGGCGTGGGCCGGCGCGAACTCGCCGTCGGCGGAATGGTTCGGCACCCTCGTGAGCCATGGGCCGCGCGACGAGCGCCGTGTCGCGCTGACGTTCGACGATGGTCCGAACGCGACGGCCACGCTCGCGATTGCCCGCATCCTCGATCGCGCCGGTGTGAAGGGCACGTTCTTCACCGTGGGGAAAGCGCTCGACGCGCGCCCCGACATCTCGCGCGCGCTGCTCGGCGACGGCCACCTCCTCGGCAACCACAGCTACGCGCATGATTCGTACCGGTGGCTCGACCCGCGTTACCTCGAGTTGGCGCGCACGCAGCGTGCCTTTGCCCGTCGCCTCGGCGTGTGTCCTGCGTTCTTCCGCCCGCCGCACGGGCAGCACACGCCGCTCATGGCGTTTGTCGTGCACCGTCACGGCATGACGATGGCGACGTGGGACGTATCAGCCGGTGATTGGGCAACCAGCGACGCGGGCGTCATCGCGCGCCGTGTCCTCGGGAAGGTGCGGCCTGGGTCGATCATCGACCTCCACGACGGCCTCGACGGTCACGTGAACGTCGACCGCACAGTGCTGGTCCGCGCCATGCCCGCCATCCTCGACGGCTTGCGCCGCCGCGGGCTGCAGCCGGTACGGCTCGACGTGCTGCTCCACCGCCCTGGCTACCTCACCGACTGCTAGACGCCCGAGCCTTGCGGAGGCTTCCGTTCTTCCTCACGCGCCAGGCGGCAGCGGGGATCGCGGCGAAGTCGATGGCGGCGTCGCGGAGACGGGTGCGCGACCGGTAGATCGGCACCGGCACGAGGATGTCGTTGCGCACGCGGTAGTGGAGCCGGCACAACACCACCGCGACTTCGACCGTCTCGCTGTAGCGGTAACCCCGGTAGTAGGTGAGCGCATCGGCCAACGCGCCGAGCCGAAAGATGCGGTACCCCGACTCGACGTCTTCGAGGCGGGAGCCGGCCCACATGCTCGCCCACGCGCTCAGCAACCAGTTCCCCGCCTGCTTGTAACGCGGGTACGTCGAAAGATCGCGGCGGACGAGCAACGCGTCGAGCCGTTCGTTGACGGCCACCGCGCACAGTTCGTCGAACACTGCGAGCTCGTGCTGGCCGTCGGCGTCGACGGTGAACACCAGGTCGTCGGGCGAGAACTCGCCGGCCGCCAAGCGGTCGCGCAGATCGGTGAAGGCGAGGTAATACGCCGCCGACATGCCGCGGTTGGTGTCGAACGTGAGGAGCCGTGCGTGGTCGTGACCGGGCAACCAGCCTTGGATCGCGGCGCGGGTGCCGTCGACCGAACCGTCGTCGACAACGACAAGGTCGTCGACCAGTGGCGCCAGGCGCTCGAGCACCTCGACGACAGTTCGCTCTTCGTTGTACGCGGGTACCACCGCGATGCGCCGGACGTTGACGTCGTTCATGGCGCCATGGTGCCTGACTCGTTCACTGGGTTTACGACGGGGCTCGCCGAGCGTGTGAGCGACGCGACGCCAACCATGAGGAACACGAGGCCGATCACCTGCGCGGCTCGGGCCGGCGTGGACGTGGCGATTCGTTCGTGAAACACGGACTCGCCGATCGCGATGCTGGTGAGCGGCTCCACGATGCTGAGCACGGGCAGCGATGCTCGGAGCGCCCCGGCTTGGAACGCGCTTTGGGTGAGAAGGACTCCGAGGCCGCCGACCACGACGAGTGCGTACGGCGCCCAGTCCGTGAGCGCGTGCATCAGGCCGTGCGACAAGGCCGCCGCGCTCTGCTTCGTGAGTGCAGCCACCGCGGCCAGGAGGAACGCGCCCGCGAAGGCGAGCCATGCGGCCCGCCGCTCACCGATCGTTCGGCGAGCCGCCACCAACCCAAGCGCGATCAGCGGCGTGATCGCAGCGCCGAGCACGAGCCAAGACCTCGCGGCTGCCGTGGTGCGGCCCCGACCCGGCGACGCCGCGACGAGAAACACCGCGAGGCCGGCCACGAGCGTGGCGCCCGCGAGCATTTCGCGCCGGCTGACCGGCCGGTGGCTGATCATCGACTCGAGCGCGAGGGCAAAGACGAGTCCGCTCAGGACGAGCGGCTGCACGAAGACGAGCGAACCATGACCGAGCGCGAAGGCACGGAGGGCGAACGCAACCAAGTTGGCGGCGATACCGGCGAGCCACCAACGCCGCCGCAGCAATGCCACCACGAGGCCGGGCCGCAACGACAGCGTCGAATCGACCTGCTGCGCGCTCTGGTGCTGGAGCATCATCGCGAGCGCGTACGCCAGCGCGGAGCCGAGCGCGGCGACGACGACCATGGTCGGCCCAACCTACAGAGTTACTGGGCCTATTGAATGCAGAAGAGATTGCCTTCCGGGTCGGCCATCGTGGTGTGGAACGCACCGGGTTCGTCGACCTGGTACAGCTCCGTGGCTCCGAGGCCGCTCAGGCGGGCCACTTCCGCGTCGATGCGGTCCTTGCCCACGTTGACGTCGAGGTGCCAGCTGTTCTTCCCCGGTGTGCGGTCGGGAACCAGTTGGAACAGGATCCGGCCGATCGGCGGGTTCTCGGGGTGGCGGATGGCGGTGAGGGTGCGCCACGCGAGGCGCCCGTCGTACTCGACCACGTCGGCGACCGTCGCGACTTTCGAGTCGAGCAGCTGGCGGATCATCACCGAATGGTCTTCGTTGTCGTAGCCGAGCGCCTCCGCCCAGAACTTCGCCTGCGCGTGCGGGTCGAGGCAATCCACCGTCACCTGGAAGTTGATCGGAGCCATGGCCAGACGCTACGGCCGGCACGAGACGTTGTTCCATACTTCCGTCGTGGAGCCAACGCTGACAACGCGCCAAGCCTTCGAGGCGATGCGGCGCTTCGTCGCTCAGTTCGCCGAACGCGAACCGCCGGAGTATCGCGAGCGATTCGAGCACCTGCTTCGCTGGACGGCGTTCGAGTCTGACGGTGTGACATCCGACCCGGCGCAGTGGCCGGATTGGCAGGCGGCCGTCGCGACGGTCCTCGCATCCGAAGGCGACGCGCCGTAGTCGAGCAACACCGCAAGCTGAATGAGCGACCACGGGTGACGCGCGATCCCGCGGCTCGCAGCCCCACTGAGAGCATTGCAATGACCCCTGCGAGTAGCGACCAGCGTTCCTCACCCAGGCGTAGCTGCGAGGGCGGCTGGGCGCAGGTCGCGCGATACCGCTAGTATTTCCCGGCCGTGCGGACTACCTGTCCGCGCTGAAACCGCCTAACAACCGATGTCTGCGCAGGCCGGGCGCCGCGACCGGTACCGGGACCGCGCAGCACAACCGAAACGACGCTCCGCCGGCCTGTCCGTGCGGAGCGTTCGCGTGACGATTGAGGACACGCACACGATGGCCAGCAAAGGGATCCTGGGGCGCAAGATAGGCATGACCCAGGTCTACGACGACCAGAACCGGATCATTCCGGTGACCGTCATCGAGGCCGGGCCTTGTCGCGTCGTGCAGCTCAAGACGCCCGAGCGCGACGGGTACAGCGCCGTCCAGCTCGCATTCGGCGAGACCAAGCCGCGCCGGCTCAACAAGCCGGAACTCGGGCACCTGAACCGCGCGGCGGTTCCGCCGTCGCAATACCTCGCGGAGCTACGGGTCGACGACACCACGAACTTCCAGCTCGGCCAGACGCTGAGCGCCGACGTGTTCGCCTCCGGCGACCGGGTCGACGTCACCGGCATCTCGAAGGGCAAGGGCTTCGCCGGCGTGATGAAGCGCCACAACTTCCATGGGCAAGGTGCCTCGCACGGAAACCACAAGAAGCACCGTGCACCGGGCGCGATCGGCGCCTGCGCCACGCCGGCGCGGGTGTTCAAGGGCATGAAAATGGCCGGCCAGCACGGTGGCGAGCGGGTCACGACGTTGAACCTCGAAGTGATCGAGGGCGACGCCGAACGCGGCCTCCTGCTCATCCGCGGCTCGGTACCCGGCCCGAACGGCGGTCTCGTGTTCGTGCGCAACGCGGTGAAGGCAGGTGCACACGCATGACGAGCGACACGGTGAAGACCAGCGTCACGGTCAAGACGAATGCGGGCGCCGACGCCGGCAGCGTCGACTTGGCACCCACCATCTTCGGCATCGAGCCGAACGTCGCGGTGATGCACCAGGTCGTCACGGCCCAGTTGGCCGCGGCGCGTTCGGGTACGCACAGCACGAAAACGCGCTCTGAGGTGAGAGGCGGCGGCGCCAAGCCGTGGCGCCAGAAGGGCACCGGCCGTGCCCGCCAGGGTTCGATCCGGGCGCCGCAATGGCGCGGCGGTGGTGTGGCGCACGGCCCGACGCCGCGCGACTACTCGCAGCGCACACCCAAGAAGATGATCCGCCTCGCATTGCGTTCGGCGCTTTCCGACCGCGCACGCGATGGCAAGGTCGTCGTCGTCGAGGACTGGGGCATCGACGAGCCGAAGACCAAGCGCGCGAACGAGTTCCTCGCCGCGCTCGGCCTCCGCACGAAGGGCGAGCGCGAGGACCGGGTGCTCTTGGTGCTGTTCCGCACCGAGGACGCGGCCTGGAAGTCGTTCCGGAACCTCGGCAAACGCATCCAGATCATGCTGCCCGAGGAACTCAACACCTACGACGTGCTCGTGAACGACATCATCGTCTTCTCGCGCGCGTCGCTCGACGCAGTCACTGCTCGCCTCGGCGGCGCGCCCGCGACCGAGGACGTTGCCGTTGCTGAGGAAGAGGCGCAATGACGGCGCGCGACCCCCGCGACATCATCATCAAGCCGGTCGTGTCTGAGAAGTCGTACGCGTCGTACGACGCGAACGTCTACACGTTCATCGTCGCGCCCGACGCGAACAAGATCGAGATCCGTCGCGCCGTCGAACAGATCTTCAACGTTCGGGTCACGAACGTGAACACGATCAACCGCAAGGGCAAGCGCAAGCGCAACCGGCGCAGCGGCATGTGGAGTTCGCGCTCGAGCGAGAAGCGCGCGCTCGTGTCCTTACACCAAGACGACCGCATCGACGTGTTCGGAGCCTGAGGATGCCCATTCGCAAACGCAAGCCCACGAGCCCCGGTCGCCGTTTCCAGTCGGCCTCCGACTTCTCGGAGATCACGCGCGACAAGCCCGAGAAGTCGCTCACGAAGCCCAAGCCGAAGACAGGTGGCCGCAACTCCTACGGCCGCATGACGGCGCGCCACCGCGGCGGTGGCCACAAGCAGCGCTACCGCGTGGTCGACTTCAAGCGCAATAAGGACGGCGTGCCCGCGAAGGTCGCCGCCATCGAGTACGACCCGAACCGCAACGCGCGTATTGCGCTGTTGCACTACCGCGACGGCGAGAAGCGCTACATCATCGCCGCCGCCGGCCTCGCGGTCGGCGACATGCTGCAAAGCGGCCAAGGGTCTGAGATCCGGCCCGGAAACGCGCTGCCGCTGCGCTACATCCCCGTGGGTACCACGGTGCACAACGTCGAGTTGAAGCCGGGTGCCGGCGCGAAGCTCGGCCGCGGCGCCGGCGCGTCCATCCAGCTCATCGCCAAAGAAGGACTGTTCGCGACGCTGCGGCTTCCGTCCACCGAAATGCGGCGCGTTCCGATCGACTGCCGCGCGACCGTCGGTGCCGTCGGCAACAGCGAGGTCGGTCTCATTTCGATCGGCAAGGCCGGTCGTAACCGCTGGAAGGGAAAGCGCCCGCACACCCGCGGTGTCGCGATGAACCCCGTCGACCACCCGCTCGGTGGTGGCGAGGGCAAGAGCTCAGGTGGTCGCCACCCGGTTTCGCCTTGGGGCCAGCCCGAAGGGCGAACCCGCAAGAAGGGCAAGCCGTCCGACAAATTGATCGTCCGCCGGCGGCGTACCCGCGGCGCACGGAGGTAACACAGATGCCGCGCAGCCTGAAGAAGGGCCCGTTCATCGACGAGCACCTCAGGGTGAAGATCGAACGCATGAACGAGGCCGGCGACAAGAAAGTCGTGAAGACGTGGTCGCGTCGCTCGACGGTGACGCCCGACATGGTCGGCCACACCATCGCGGTGCACGACGGACGCAAACACGTGCCGGTGTACGTCACCGAAGCCATGGTCGGGCACAAGCTCGGCGAGTTCGCGCCCACCCGCACGTTCCGGTACCACGCCGGGCAGGAGAGGTCGAGCAGGCGCTGATGGTCGACACGATCGAAACCCCGACGGTACGCGCTGGCGCGAAGCACCTGCGCGTCTCGGCGTACAAGATCCGCCAAGTGCTCGCGCTGATCCGCGGTCTGAGCGCCGAAGACGCCGAGCGCGTCTTGCAGCTGTGCCAGAAGGACGCCGCGGGCGACATCCTGAAAGTCCTCGACTCCGCAATCGCGAACGCCGAGAACAACCGCAGCCTGCCTCCCGAAGAGTTGTACGTCGCGAACTGCTACGCCGACGAAGGTCCGACGCGGAAGTGGGGTCAGCCCCGTGCGCGTGGCCGCTACTTCCGGATACGTCACCGCACGGCTCACCTCACGATCATCCTGGCGCGCTACAGCGAAGACGAGCTCGACGCGAAGCGTCGGCGCGAGGAAGCGGCGAGCGGCGGCGGGCGCCAACGCGGCGGGTCGCGCCGGCGAGCCGAGCGCGTGCGCCAGTCGCGTGCCGCGCAGCGGGTCGAAGAGCACGACCACGATCACGACGATGAACACGATCACGATCACGAGCACGACGACGTGCCGGAACCGGCACCGACCGGCGGCCCGGTGAGCGAATTGGAAATCGAAGCAACCGAAGAACGCGACGAAGACCTCGCGGAAGCAAGTGCCGAGGTCGAAGCGGCCGAAGGCGCCGATGGCGCGGCAGACGACGAAGAAGAGAGCAAATAGTGGGTCAGAAAGTCAACCCGTACGGCTTTCGTCTCGGCATCACCACCGACTGGAAGTCGCGTTGGATCGCCGACAAGGCGGAGTACAGGGACGCGCTGATCGAAGACTGGAAGATCCGCGACTACCTGCGCCGCCAACTCGAGCGCGCGGCGGTGAGCCGGGTGGAAGTGGAGCGCACGCGCGACCGTTTACGCATCGACGTGTACACCGCTCGTCCCGGCATCGTGATCGGGCGCCGTGGCTCGGAGGCGGAACGCCTCAAAGCCGGCCTCGCCAAGATCACCGGTAACCCGCGCGTCCACTTCAACATCCAGGAAATCAAGCAGCCCGAACTCGACGCGACGCTTCTCGCGCAGGGTGTTGCCGACCAGCTCGCCGGACGCGTGTCGTTCCGCCGGGCCATGAAGCGCGCCGTGCAGACCGCGATGAAGGCCGGCGCGCTCGGTGTGCGGGTGCAGTGCTCCGGTCGCCTCGGTGGCGCGGAGATGAGCCGCAAGGAGTGGTACCGCGAAGGGCGGGTGCCGCTGCACACGCTGCGCGCCGACGTCGACTACGGCCTCGCCGAAGCGCGCACCACGTTCGGTCGCATCGGTGTGAAGGTCTGGATCTACAAGGGCGACATCCTCCCCTACAAGTCGGCCGCCGAAGACAAGATCGCGAAGGAAGCCGCGATGGCCGTCGGCGAGACCGCGGGGCAGGGTCGCCGCGTTGTGACGGCAGGTGGCGGTCGCCGCCGCCCGGCTGCGGCCGAGGCCACGCCGGACGCGGCCGCCGAGGGTGTCGAGGGAGCCGAGGGCGTCACGGCGCCGGCGGCGGAAGGCGCCGAAGGCGAGCCGGTGCGCGAACTCGTGCACGAAGCGAGCCCCGAGCTCGAGCGACTGTTGCAAGAAGAGGAAGAGATCGAGCGTCGCCTGCGGAAGCAGGGCGGCGGCGACGCGGGCCACTTCCGCGACGAGGACTAGCTCATGTTGATGCCGCGCAAGGTCCGGCACCGCAAGGTGCAGCGGGGCCGCTTGAAGGGAATGGCCAAAGGCGGGACGTCGCTGGCGTTCGGCGACTACGGGATCCAGGCCCTCGAACCGGGTTGGCTCACGAACCGCCAGATCGAAGCGGCTCGTATCGCGATGACCCGTCACATCAAACGTGGCGGGAAGGTGTGGATCAACATCTTCCCCGACAAGCCCATCACCCAGAAGCCGGCCGAAACGCGAATGGGTTCCGGGAAGGGCAACCCGGAGAAGTGGGTGGCCGTCGTCAAGCCGGGCCGCGTGCTGTTCGAGTTGTCGGGTGTTGCCGAACCCATCGCCCGCGAGGCGATGCGGCTCGCGATCCACAAGCTCCCGATCAAGGCGCGTTTCATCATGCGCCAAGAGGAGGCGTAGAGATGTCGGCCGCGAGTGAAGTTCGCGAACTGAGCGACGACGCGCTGGAGCAGCGCCTCTCCGAAGCGAAGGAAGAGCTGTTCAACCTGCGCTTCGCGCACGCCACCGGCCAGCTCGACAACACAACGCGTCTCGGAGTGTTGAAGCGAGACATTGCTCGGCTTCGCACGTTGCGACGCGAGCGCGAAATCGAAGCCGCCGAAACTTTGGCCCAGCAGGAGTCACGATGACCGACGAAGCGACCACCACGCGCGGCAACGCGCGGAAGGTACGCGAAGGTCTCGCGGTGTCCGTGAAGATGGACAAGACAGTGGTCGTCGCCGTCGTCGACCGTGTCCGTCACCCGCGGTACCGCAAGACGATGCAACGCACCAAGCACCTCTACGCGCACGACGAGGGCAACGAGGTGCACGAAGGCGACCGGGTACGCGTGCAGGAGACCCGTCCGCTCTCGAAGCAGAAGCGCTGGCGCGTAATAGAAGTCCTGGAACGCGCCCGATGAATGAAGCGATGGCGCAGGGTTCTGTGTTCGCGGCGAGCGATAGCGAGCTCGCCAGGGAGCGAACGCCCGCGGCGCCGGAGGCGTTGCAGAGAGCGAGTGAGAAAGCATGATTCAGCAGGAGAGCCGGCTCAAGGTTGCCGACAACTCGGGTGCACGCGAAGTGCTGTGCATCAAGGTGCTCGGCGGCACCCGGCGACGTTACGCGAGCATCGGCGACATTTTTGTCGCGACCGTCAAGGACGCGACGCCCGGTGCGTCGGTGAAGAAGGGCGACGTCGTGAAGTGCGTCGTCGTGCGTACGAAGAAAGAGAAGCGCCGTCCCGACGGCAGCTACATCCGGTTCGACGAGAACGCCGCCGTGCTGATCAACGACCAGATGCAGCCGCGCGGTACCCGCATCTTCGGTCCGGTTGGCCGCGAACTTCGCGAGCGCCGTTTCATGCGCATCGTGTCGCTCGCGCCGGAGGTGATCTGACGTGAAACTGAAAAAGGGTGACGAGGTCTAAGTGCTCTCCGGCAAGGACGTCGGCAAGCGCGGCACGATCACTCGCGTCATCCCCGACCGCGAGCGTGTGATCGTCACGAGCCCGGACCTCATCAACGTCGTGAAGAAGCATCAGAAGGCGACGAAAGCCACGATGCAGGGCGGCATCATCGACAAGGAGATGCCGATCCACGTGTCGAACGTCGCCTACGTGTGCCGCAGCTGCGGGCCGACTCGTCTCGGCTTCCGGTTCACTCCCGACGGCACGAAGGTGCGCGTCTGCCGCAAGTGCGGGAACGACGTCTGATGGCTACGAAGACGACGAAGGCCACCACGAAGACCACGGCCACGGCGAAGAACAGCGCGCCGGCAACTACCCGGCCCCGCTTGAAGGTTCGTTACGAGACCGAGATCATGCCGCGGCTCAAGGAAGAGCTCGCCCTGCGCAACGTGATGCAGGTGCCGCGCATGGAGAAGATCGTCGTGAACATGGGTGTCGGCCGCGCGACGCAGCAGAAGTCGTTGCTCGAAGGAGCGGTCACCGACCTCACGTTGATCACCGGTCAGAAGCCGATGGTCACCAAGGCAAAGAAGTCGATCGCCGGCTTCAAGCTTCGTGAGGGCAACGAGATCGGCGCAAAGGTCACGCTGCGCAACGACCGGATGTGGGAGTTCTACGACCGGCTCGTGAGCGTCACCGTCCCGCGTATCCGAGACTTCCGCGGTATGTCGCCAACCCAGTTCGACGGGCGCGGCAACTACACCTTCGGACTCACCGAACAGTTGGTGTTCCCCGAAATCGACTACGACAAGATCGACGCGGTGCGAGGTATGGACATCACGATTGTCACGTCGGCTCCGACCGACGAGCAGGCACGTGCGTTGTTACGTGCACTCGGATTCCCGTTCCGCCGCGACGGCCAGGCACAGGGGTAACGATGGCGAAGAAAGCACTGATCAACAAGCAGCAACGCACACCGAAGTTCAAGGTGCGCGGGTATACGCGTTGCCGCCGCTGCGGCCGACCGCGTTCCGTCTACCGCGCCTTCGGCTTGTGCCGAGTGTGCTTGCGGCTGATGGCGCACGCCGGCGAGATCCCCGGCATGACGAAGTCGTCGTGGTGAGGGGGC
Organism: Actinomycetes bacterium; assembly: GCA_025463905.1. Taxonomy (GTDB): domain Bacteria; phylum Actinomycetota; class Acidimicrobiia; order IMCC26256; family PALSA-610; genus JAODBJ01. The sequence goes on along the minus strand of JAODBJ010000111.1, from coordinate 7,711 downwards.
AGCGACAGTGACGATGACCGACCCGATCGCCGACATGCTGACCCGAGTGCGGAACGCGAACATCGCGTTCCACGACGACGTCCGGATGCCGTCCTCGAAGTTGAAGGAAGCGCTCGCGCGCATCCTCGAGCGCGAGGGCTACATCACGGGTTACACCGTCGAGAACGACCCGTCGAAGCCGTACAAGCGGTTGACGATCAACATGAAGTACACGCCGGACCGCCAGCGCACCATCTCCGGTATCCAACGGGTGTCGCGCCCGGGCCTGCGTGTGTATACGAAGGCCGAGCGCGTACCGCGAGTGCTCGGCGGGATGGGTATCGCCATCCTCTCGACGAACCAGGGCCTCATGACCGACCGTGAAGCGCGCGAGCGCAAAATGGGCGGCGAAGTGCTCTGCCAGGTTTGGTAGGAGACGACTGATGTCTCGAATCGGTAAGCAACCGATCGCAATCCCGAGCGGCGTCGATGTGACTGTCGCCGACATGAACGTGACGGTGAAGGGCCCGAAGGGCACCTTGGCCGTCACGATCGTCGGCGACTTACGCATCGAGCGCGAGGACGGCACGCTTCTGGTGAAGCGGGCCGACGACACGCGCCAGAACCGTTCGCTGCACGGACTCACGCGCTCGTTGATCAACAACATGGTCGTGGGTGTGTCGGAAGGCTTCAGCAAGGAGCTCGAGATCGTCGGTGTCGGCTATCGCGCCGCGGCTGCGAGCCCGACGGCGATCGATCTGCAGCTTGGGTTCTCGCACCCCGTGCATGTCGATGCACCCGAAGGCGTCACGTTCGAAGTGCCGACGCCCACGCGCATCACCGTGCGCGGCTTCGACAAGCAGGTAGTCGGCCAGGTCGCGGCCGACATTCGCAAGATCCGTAAGCCCGAGCCCTACAAGGGCAAAGGCATCCGTTACGCCGGCGAGCGGATCATCCGCAAGGCCGGGAAGTCGGCGAAGTAGCCAGGTAGGAACCACGCAATGGCGCGGACGAGACAAGAGCAGAGACGGCGGCGTCACCGCCGGGTACGCAAGCTGGTGATGGGGACGGCCGACCGGCCGCGCCTCGCGGTGTTCCGTTCCAACCGGCACATCTACGTGCAGGCGGTCGACGACATCGCGGGCCGCACGCTGGCGAGCGCGTCGACCGTAGAACCCGATCAGCGGGCGAACGCGACCGGCACGGTCGACGCCGCGAAGGCGGTTGGCCAGTTGATCGGTGCACGACTGAAGGAAGCCGGTGTGAGCGCCGCGGTATTCGACCGCGGTGGCTTCCAGTACCACGGGCGGATCGCGGCGGTCGCCGACGGCGCCCGCGCGGCCGGCCTCGAGTTCTAGAAGAGGGATGTAGTCATGGCTGAAGGCCAGTACGACGAACGAGTGATCGCGATCAACCGGGTCGCCAAAGTTGTGAAGGGCGGCCGTCGGTTCTCCTTCACCGCGCTCGTGGTCGCGGGCGACGGCAACGGCAACGTCGGTCTCGGGTACGGCAAGGCCAAGGAAGTGCCCGCGGCGATCCAGAAGGGCATGGAAGAGGCAAAGAAGAACCTCTTCGCGGTGCCGCTCGCCGGTTCGACGATCACCCACGTAGTGCTCGGCGAGCACGACGCGGCGCGCGTCCTGCTCAAGCCGGCCGCGCCCGGTACCGGTGTGATCGCGGGCGGCGCGGCCCGGGCGATCCTCGAAGCGGCCGGTGTGCACGACGTGCTCGCGAAGTCGCTCGGTTCGTCGAACGCGATCAACGTCGCCCGGGCGACGCTGCAAGGTCTGCGCTCGCTCCGCCGCCCCGACGCGATTGCGAAGCTGCGCGGGAAGTCGGCCGAAGAAGTCTCGACCAAGGGCATGCTCGCCGCCTACCGGGAACGTGAGCGCGGCGGCAAGCACGAAGTCACCGAGGTCGCGTAGTCCGATGGCCGACCTCAAAGTGACGCTCGTGCGATCGCAGATCGCCATCAAGCCCAAGCAGCGCGGCACGTTGCGCGCGCTTGGCTTGCGCAAGATCGGTTCGAGCAACGTTCTGCCGGACCGTCCCGAGATCCGCGGCATGCTCGCGCGGGTGCCGCATCTCGTTCGCGTGGAGGAAACCGAATGAAGATCCACGATCTGAAACCCGCAGCGGGTTCGAAGCACGCTCGTCGCCGCGTCGGGCGAGGCATTGGCGGCAAGGGTGGCAAGACCGCCGGCCGGGGCAGCAAGGGCCAGGGCGCGCGCAGCAAGGTTCCCGCCGGGTTCGAAGGTGGTCAGACCCCGCTCCACCGCCGCACCCCGAAGCTGAAGGGATTCAAGAACCCCTTCCGCGTCGAGTACCACGTCGTGAACCTGTCGACGCTCGACGTTTTCGAGGCCGGCGCCGAGGTCAGTCCCGACACGTTGCGCGCTCGCGGCCTCGTGGCCAAGCGTGGCTTGGTCAAGGTGCTCGGCCGTGGCGAACTCAACAAGGCGCTCACGGTGAGCGCCCACGGGTTCTCGCAGTCGGCGGCGCGTGCCATTGCGGCGGCCGGTGGATCGGTCGAGATCCTGCCTGCGCCGTGGGGCGACGGACGGCCGCCGCCCAAGGGCAACGCACTCACCAATCGGTAGACTTCGGCCCTTCAGCTCTCGAGGGAGGTCGGCGCCCAATGTCGGGCCTGTCGCGTTTGCGGAACATGTTCCGGGTCCCGGACCTTCGGAACAAGATCATCTTCACGATCCTGATCGTGGGTGTCTACCGAGTTGGTAGCCACATACCGGTTCCCTACGTCGACTTCGCCGCGATCCAAAAGCTGCGCGATGCGTCGAAGGGTACGGGCGGTGTCGTCGCGTTTCTCGACGTCTTCTCGGGCGGAGCGATCACCAACGTCGCCGTGTTCTTCCTCGGGATCATGCCGTACATCACGGCATCGATCATCATGCAGTTGCTCGGCGTCGTGATCCCCAAGCTCGAGGAATGGCAGAACGAAGGCCAGACCGGGCAGAAGAAGATCACCCAGTGGACCCGTTACCTCACGGTCGCACTCGCGCTCGTGCAGTCGACCGGCTTCGTGTTTGCGCTGAAGAGCGGAAACGCCGGCCTGTTCGGTATCTCGGGTATCCGGCTTCCGCAGGGACTCGCCCTCATCCCGCACTTCACCGCGTGGAGGGCGATCCTGATCGTCATCACCTGGACGGCCGGTACCGCCATGGTGATGTGGCTCGGTGAGCTGATCACCCAACGCGGGATCGGCAACGGCATGTCGATCCTCATCTTCGCGTCGGTGGTGTCGCGCCTGCCGTTCCAGGGCTCGCAGGTCTACTCGCAGGGAAGCCCGATCCAGTTCTCGGTGATCATGCTGATCGCGATCGGCATGATCGTGAGCATCGTCGCGGTGGAGTCGGGGCAGCGACGAATACCAGTCCAATTCGCGAAACGCGTCGTCGGCCGCCGGATGTACGGCGGCCAGAGCACCTATATCCCGTTGAAGGTCAACCAGTCGGGTGTGATCCCGGTGATCTTCGCGTCGTCGCTGTTGTCGTTCCCGGCACTGATCGCGAACGTCGCGCCGTGGAAGGGCGTGAAGTCGTTCGTCAACGCGAACCTCGTCAACTCCTCGACCTGGTTCTACATCGGTGCGTACGCGTTGCTGATCGTGTTCTTCGCGTACTTCTATACGGCGATCGCGTTCAACCCGGCGCAGCAGGCCGACATCATCCGTAAGCAGGGCGGTTTCATCCCGGGTATCCGGCCCGGACCACCCACCGAGAAGTACTTGGCGAAGGTGCTGAACCGCATCACGTTGCCCGGCTCACTCTTCTTGATGGTGATCGCACTGGTGCCGTTCCTCGTGCTGAAGTTCTGGCACATCACGCAGTTCCCCTTCGGGGGTACATCGCTCCTCATCACTGTCGGTGTCGCGCTGGAAACAATGAAACAGATCGACAGCCAGCTGATGATGCGCAACTACGAAGGTTTCCTGAGATAACCCGCTATGGCGGCCCCGCGGCTCGTATTGCTCGGCAAGCAGGGTGCCGGCAAGGGCACACAGAGTGTGCGCTTGGCCGAGCACTACGCAGTGCCACACCTCTCGACGGGTGACATGTTCCGTGCGCAAGCCGCGCTCGGCACCGCGTTCGGTCTCGAAGCGCGGCGCTTCATGGACCAGGGTGAACTCGTCCCCGACGACGTCGTGATCGGCGTGATCGAGGAGTGCCTCGCGCCGGGCGGCCCGCTCGAAGGCGGTTTCGTGCTCGACGGGTTTCCCCGCACGCTGCCGCAGGCCAAGGCGCTCGATCGCCTCATCAAGTCGCACCCGGTCGACGTCGTGGTCGACCTCGAAGTGCCCACCGACATCGTTATCGACCGCATCGCCGGCCGCCGGGTCTGCACGCTGTGCCAACGCGTGTACCACGTGAACATGCCGCCGAAGGTCAACTGGACATGCGACGACGACGGCGCACCCGTCGTGCAGCGCGACGACGACACGGAAGAAGCCGTGATGCGCCGCCTCGCGTTGTACGAAAGCCAGACCAAGCCGATCATCGACCACTACCGCGCCCAGGACTTGTTGGTGACGGTCGACGGGATCGGCGACGGCGACGACGTGTTCGAGCGCATCGTCGAAGCCGTCGAAAAACGCCTTGCGCAGGGCTGACGGTCCGTCGGTGGTATTGCGCAAGACCCGAGAACAGATTGGCCACATGCGCCAAGCGGGGCGGGTCGTGGCCGAGATGCACGAGGTGTGCGCGGCGGCGGCAGTTCCCGGCGCGACGACCGCCGACCTCGACCGCGTGGCACGCGAGGTGCTCGAGAAGCGGGGCGCCCGCTCGAACTTTCTCGGCTACCACGGCTTCCCGGCCGTCGTGTGCACGTCGCCCAACGAGGTGATCGTGCACGGCATCCCGGGCGACCGGGTCCTGTCCGAGGGCGACATCATTTCGATCGACTGTGGAGCGATCATCGACGGCTGGCATGCCGACGCCGCGCTGACCGTGCCCGTCGGCGACATCGACGAGTTGTCGCGCCGGCTGATCGACGTCACGAGCGCGTCACTCGACGCCGCGATCGACAAGGTCCACGCCGACGCGCGCCTCGGTGACCTCGGCGCCGCCTGCGAAGCGGTCGTGCATGCTGCGGGTTTCTCGGTCGTACGCGAGTACGTCGGGCACGGGATCGGCACCGCAATGCACGAGGACCCCGAGGTCCCCAACTACGGCCGGGCGGGGCGCGGGATGCGGCTGCGGGACGGGATGGTGCTCGCCATCGAGCCGATGGTGAACGCGGGGGAGGCCGCCACCCGCGTGCTCGACGACGGCTGGACGGTCGTCACCGTCGACGGCTCGCGATCCGCCCATTTCGAGCACAGCGTCGCCATCACCGAACACGGACCCGAAATTCTGACCGTTCCGTGACTGTTGTCGTACGAAGCACCTTGGGACCCCGATTGGTACTGGAGACCCGATCCGGTACTCTGTTCGGTCGGCCCCGTGCCCGCTCGGCGCGCCGCTATCGCGCCGATTCCTCGAGAGGGTGACGCCCCCTGGCAAAACCGAAGGATGACACGATCCTGGTGGAAGGAACGGTTGTTGAGCCGCTTCCGAACGCCATGTTCCGTGTCGAACTCGAGAACGGTCACAAGGTGCTGGCCCATATTTCCGGGAAGATGCGAATGCACTACATCCGTATCGCCCCGGGCGACCGCGTACAGGTAGAGCTCACGCCCTACGACCTGTCCCGCGGCCGCATCACCTACCGCTACAAGTAACCCCCGGGTCGACCGCTTCGGCGCCGGCCCCACCTGGATGGAACGCGATGAAGGTACGTCCGTCGGTCAAGAAGATGTGTGAGAAGTGCAAGGTGATCCGCCGCCACGGCGCCGTGCGGGTCATTTGCGTGAACCCGCGCCACAAGCAGCGTCAGGGCTGAGAGGACAGGTATGGCTCGTATCGCCGGCGTCGACATCCCTCGCGAAAAACGCCTCGAGATCTCGCTCACGTACATCTACGGCGTCGGCCGCACGACCTCGCAACAGATCTGTGACGACACGGGGATGTCGCGCGACACGCGTGTGCGCGACCTCACCGACGAAGAAGTCGCGCGCCTGCGCACCTACATCGACAGCAACGTCAAGGTCGAAGGTGACCTGCGCCGCGAGATCGCGCAGAACATCAAGCGCAAGATGGAAATCGGCAGCTACCAGGGCCTGCGGCACCGCAAGGGTTTGCCGGTCCACGGTCAGCGCACCCGCACCAATGCACGCACCCGCAAGGGACCGAAGAAGACGGTCGCGGGCAAGAAACGCGCCAGGAAGTAAAGGACCTCAATGGCGAAGCCGAGTCCAGGCGGTCGACGACCCAAGCGTCGCGAACGCAAGAACGTGTCGTACGGAGTTGCGCACATCAAGTCGTCGTTCAACAACACGATCGTCACGTTCGCCGATCAGCAGGGCAACACCCTCTCGTGGGCGTCGTCCGGCAACGTCGGCTTCAAGGGTTCGCGCAAGTCGACGCCGTTCGCTGCGCAGCTCGCCGCCGAGGCGGCAGCACGGCGCGCGATGGAGCATGGCGTGAGGCGCGTCGACGTGGTCGTGAAGGGTCCGGGTTCCGGCCGCGAAACCGCGATCCGTTCGATCCAGAACGCCGGCATCGAGGTCGTCGGCATCAAGGACGTCACCCCGATCCCCCACAACGGTTGTCGGCCGCCCAAGCGGCGGAGGGTTTGAGTTAGATGGCTCGTTACACCGGTCCCGTCTGCCGGCTCTGCCGCCGTGAGCGGATGAAGCTGTTCCTCAAGGGCACGAAGTGCGACACGATGCGCTGCCCGATCGAGCGGCGTCCGTACCCGCCCGGCCAGCACGGCCGCGGTCGTATCCGTGACAGCGAATACCTGCTCCAGTTGCGCGAGAAGCAGAAGGCGCGTCGTATCTACGGCTTGCTCGAGAAGCAGTTCCGCAACCTGTACGGCAAGGCTGCGCGCGAGAAAGGCATCACCGGCGAGAACCTGCTGCGGATGCTCGAGCTGCGGCTCGACAACGTCGTGTACCGCGCCGTGTTCGCGTCGAGTCGCAACCAGGCCCGCCAGTTCGTGCGCCATGGCCACGTCTCGGTGAACGGCAAGCGGGTGACGATCCCCGCGTACACGTTGCGCAAAGGCGACGTCGTGACGTTGCGTGACAAGGCGAAGCGAATGATCGTCATCCGTCACAACGTCGATGTGCTCGACCGGGCCGTGCCGCAATGGCTCGAAGTCAACGCCGGTGAGTTCACGGCAACGGTGCGCGATCTGCCGATTCGAGCGCAGATCGATGTTCCCGTGCGCGAACAGCTCATCGTCGAGCTGTACTCCAAGTAGATCTTCCAGAAAGTAGAGGGGCGTTCTCCCATGCTCATCATCCAACGTCCCGAGATCGAAGCGGGCGACGCCGAAGGCAATCTCCAGAGCTTCACGATCTCGCCGCTCGAGCCCGGCTTCGGCCACACGCTCGGCAACAGCCTGCGTCGCACGTTGCTCTCGTCGATCCCCGGTGCTGCCGTGACGCAGGTCCGGTTCGACGAGGCGCTGCACGAGTTCGACGTCATCAAGGGTGTGAAGGAGGATGTCACCGACGTCATCCTCAACCTGAAGGACCTCGTCTTGCGCTGCGAGTCGGAAGAAGCCGTCACGTTGCGGCTCGACAAGCGCGGGCCCGGCGAAGTGCGCGGCTCCGACATCCAGACGACGGCCGACGTCGAGATCCTCAACCCCGACCTGTACATCGCGA
>JAODBJ010000042.1 GCA_025463905.1 Actinomycetes bacterium | reverse complement strand
TGGTGCTGCACGGCGCGAGCGGTAACGCGGCGCGCGTCGAGCTGCGCTATCACTGGGATCCGTTGGCCGATCGCGAACGCTTCTTCGTTGTCTATCCGCAAGGTCTGCTGGACCAGTGGAACGCAACGCTTGCTCCCGGCCGTCCGGACGATGTGCGTTACATCGCCGAGCTCCTCGACCGGCTCGTGCTCACGTTGCCCATAGATCGGCGGCGCGTCTTCGTAGCCGGCATGTCCAATGGCGGCGCAATGACCTACCGCCTCGGCTGTGCGTTGTCGGATCGCTTCGCGGCGATCGCGCCGGTCGAGGCGCCCAACCCTGGATGCCGGCCGAGTCGGCCAGTATCGATGGTTGCAGTGCACGGGTTGGCGGACCATCAGGTCTCGTTCGACAGCGCGCAGGAAGCCGTCTCGGCGTGGCGCGGATTCGACACCTGTTCGTCGGGCGCCAATGCCGAGCAGACCGGCCCGGTGACGCGCCAACTATGGGCGGCGTGCGCGGCCGGCACGATGATCGAGTTCTACGCGGTCGCGAACAGCGGACATGAGTGGCCCGGCTCCTCACCGCCGCTGCCAGGCCACGACCTCCCGAGCCACGACCTCGACGCGACGCAGGTCATCTGGGACTTCTTCAAGCAGCATCACCCAGGCTGACGACGCTCAGCGATGGGTCGCGTCGAGTTCGACGAAGTCGCGACTGCCCGACTGCAAGTAACGGTCAGCGGGACGTTGCATGTCGGTGAGCAGCTTCGTCGCCGTGATCGTCTGCGGCGAACTCCCGCTGTACACCATCAGAGACACCCACTCCGGGTTGATGTCGAGTTCCATCGCGCGCACACAGCCCGCGCGTTGCAGGATCGCTGCGAGCGTCCCGACATTGAGGCCGGGCCCGCCGACATATACGAGATTGCCCTTCGCGTCGACACCGACACCGGACCGCCACGTGTAGATCTTGTTCCCCAGAGTCGTTCCCCACTGCTTGCTGTTCGCATCGTTCAGGCCGGCGACCGGTTGACCGTGGTCCACGAGCAGGTCGAGGTTCTGGCGTACGGACGCGACCGCCGGGCCCGACGCGTCGTCGCGGCCCCACATACCGACGTGGACACGACCGTCGGAGTAGATCACCAACGACGCGCGCCCGGCCACGAGAGGTCGCACGGTACGACCTTCCGTGTAGTAACCGCCGCGACTCGCGTCGAGGCGGAAGCCGCCGTTGAACGCCGCAACGACGTGCCGATAGTCGCTGACGGCAATCGAAGGCCCCGCCCGCCAAGGCCCCGAGCCCGGAACCGACGTGCCGTTGTGCAGCGTCGCCGCGAGATGGTGCATGTCCATCCAAGCGACGCCCGCGATCACACTCGTATGGATGGCGTCAGGACGCAGATACGCAAAACACACGTCACCGTTCGGTCGACCCGCGCGTTGCCAGACACCTTCGCCAGGCAGCGGCGCCGCAGCGATCGGCACGATGCCGGCGGGGCAAACCGGGCGGACCGGCAAGGCCGATCGGTGCCGCACCGGAGCCGCTCGACCGGCAGCGGCGACGCGCGGGATGCCACCCTTGGGCACGCCACCAACGCGCGGCTGGTGCCGTGAGTACCAGAAGCTCTCGGTGTGGTCCACGACCCAGCTGAGCCCATGATCTCGCGCCCATTCCGTGGCTTTCGCGGAGAACGGATCTCCGTTCGAACGCAGCACCACCGTTCTCGTGAACGACCACGCCGGCACGGCAAACGCGACGACGAGTACCGCGGCGACCACGAGCCGGAGGCGACGTCGCCGCCGACGCGTCCGCAGCGTCGCCGAGCGCTCCCCTCCCGTCGCGGGCGCGTCACTAACGGTGTGCAGGTTCGTTGCCGTGTGCTGAGCATCCGCGAGACGATGTGAACGCATGGTTAGACGAAGGTGCCGGTCGCCAGTAGCAGCGACCCCGCAGCTCCGAAATCCTCTGCCTGCGTAATGGAAGATAGAGCCGCGGATCTCGGGGCGATAGTCGCTGAACTCCTGGATGGACGCGGCGTCCCAGGCGCCGCGGTCGGAATGGTCGACGCCGATGGCGTGGCGCGGGTTGCGACCGCCGGAGTTCGCGGTGACGGTCGCGGGTCGGTCGATGACGACACGGTGTTCGCGGCGGCCTCCCTGAGCAAGCCCGTCTTCGCATCCGGCGTGATGTCGTTGGTCGACGCGGGAGCGCTGGACTTGGACCGGTCGTTGACCGACTACGTCGCAGAGCCGTATCTGGCCGACGATGAGCGGGCCCCGTCGATCACCGCCCGCATGGTCCTCAGCCACACCACCGGCTTTCCCAACTGGCGGGAAGACGGGCCGCTGTTCCTGCGATGGCAACCGGGAACGCGCTGGGGGTACTCGGGTGAGGGATATGCGTACCTCCAACAAGTCGTCGAGCAACTCGCCGGCGTCAGCCTCGATCTGTACCTGGCCGATGCCGTGCTCCGACCGTTGGGTATGAACGACTCAAGCTTTGCGTGGCGTGAAGAGGACGAGGGTCGCGTCGCAGTCGGCCATGACCGCGACGGGAACCCGCAACCGCGGACCTGTGCAAGTCAGGCAAAGGCGGCGGCCGGCGGCCTGTACACGACCGGACCCGACTATCTCCGGTTCCTCGTCCACTCGCTGGCCCACGAGCACCGCATGTTCGAGCCGCAGGCCCGGGTCGACGACGAGCTCGCATGGGGGCTCGGGTGGGGCATAGAGGAGAGCGACGGCGCTCCAGCCATCTGGCAGTGGGGCAACAACCCCGGGTACAAGAACTTCGTCATCGGGCGGCCAGCCGACGGACAGGGCGTCGTCGTGTTCACCAACAGCGATCGTGGCGCCCTCGTCTACCGCGACGTCGTGCGCCGGCTGCTACCGGGCCCACATCCCTCGCTCGAGACGCGCCGCCGGCCGCGCTGGTTACTGGCGACCGCCGGACGGCCAGTGGATCTCCGGCCCCGGCTCGACGAGCCGGCTGTCCGAGCAGTACTCGAGGTCCTCACCCGGCGAGGCGACGAAGGCGAGGTCGACCGCATCGCTGATCGCTACCGCGACGGCCATGCGCGGCTGCTCGGCTTGGTGGTCGAGAAGTCGTGGGAGGCGCAGCGCACGGCCACTGGGACGCCGATCGCGTGCATCGGTCTGGAACCCAGGGACTACCGGGACGAGGCCGAGATCACTTCGCTGGCCGTCCTGCCCGAGTGGCGCCGTCAGGGCTTCGCCCGAGCACTGATCTTCGGCGCGTGCGCGCATCTGGGCCTGCGAGCGGTCGAGGCCGAGACGGATGCCGACGCTGTCGACTTCTTCCGCGCGACCGGCTTCGCGGTGGAGAGCCTGGGCGAGTCGTACCCGGGCGTCGATCGGTTCCGGTGCCGGCTCGAGCTGCCGCCGCGGTGATCAAGGTGAGGCGTCGGCATCGGCGCATGGGGCGCGTAGCGCGCCGTCAGCACTCCGACCTCTTGACAGCGGCGAGTCGTCAGGTAATCCTGACGTCAGGCTTACCTGACGATAAGGAGATATCGTGCTCGACATGGCATCGCGGCGCACATACCCGACCTCGGCCGACGAACGTCCCGCCTGGTTACGCCAACTGCCGGGCTACGCCGACCTGGCACCGATGTTGCACGACAGCGCCCCGCCCGGCGCGAAGGGCGACTGGCAGGTCCAGATGACGGTGCCGCAGGAGCTGGGGACGTACGACGAGATCTTGGACCCGCTCGTGATGCTCGCAGTGCTCGCCTTTGGCGCCGCGCGCGTCGAGGAGAAGTTGACCGAGGTCGTGCAGGTCTGCCGGGCCGCGGGCAAGTCGTGGACGCTGATCGGCGAAGCGCTCGGCATGACCAAGCAAGCGGCCTGGGAGCGCTTCTCAGGCGAAGACTGACTGACTGACTGACCTGACCTGGCCTGACTCCCTACATGTCAGTCGGTCGTTGCCTTTGCGATGGATGCGCCCGCGGTTGGCGTTTGGGTTGAGGCGACTTCGACGGCGTCCGGCTGACATTGCCGAGCGATCGGCGCGTCGGTTGTGGCGCGGGCGGGGAGGAGCGCGACTACCGCGACCGCGGCAGCGGCGGCGACACCGGCGGAGACGAGCGAACCGGCGCGGAGCCCGTCGAGGAACGCGTGGTTGGCGGCGGCGATGACCTGGTGCGCGGGCTGAGAGCCGAGCTGGCTGGCGACTTGGTAAGCGGCGGCAAGGGATCGTGCCGATGTCGCCCGAGCGGCGGGTGGCAACCTCGAGACGGCCGACTGTTGCGCGAGCTGGTAGGCGTAGACGGAGGTGAACACGCTGCCGACCACGGCGACGCCCAGTGTCGCTCCGAGTTCGCGGGTGGTGTCGTTGACGGCCGAGCCGACGCCGGCTTTGTCGACGCTGAGCGAACCCATGATCGACTCGGTCGCGGGCGCGGTGGTGAAGCCCATGCCCGCTCCGATGAGCACCATCTGTGCCGCGATCTCGGAGTAGGAGGTCCCGGCGCTGACCGATGACGACCACGCCACCCCGACTGCGAACAAGCCGAGGCCAGCCGCGACCACTGCGGTGGTGCCTGCCCGGGCGGCGATGCGGGGGCCCGTCACGCTGGCCAGTGCGATCGAGATCGCGACCGGGAGGAGTCGAACGCCGGTCCCGAACGCGGAGTAGGCCTTCACAAACTGGAAGTACTGCGTGATCAGGAAGATGAATCCGAAGAGCGCGAAGTAGGAAGCGGTCACCGCGAGGCTCGCTCCTGAGAACCGGCGGTTGTTGAAGACGCGCAAGTCGAGCATGGGGTGGGTATGGCGCCGTTCCCAGAGCGCGAACGCCGCGAGGATCAGCGCTCCGAACGCGAAGCCGGCGATGGTGCGGGTGCTACTCCATCCCCATCCGGAGGCTTCGATGATGGTGTAGATGACTGCGGTGATTCCCGCGACGGAGAGGACCACGCCGCCGACGTCGACTGGGGGGGTGGCCGGGTCTTTCGACGTAGGCACAAACAACCGGCCGGCGACGATGGCAACCGCGGCAACGGGCACGTTGACCAGAAATACTGAACCCCACGAGAAATGCTCCAGGAGCCACCCTCCGACGATCGGCCCGGTCGCGACACCCGCGCCGGTCATTGCGGCCCAGATGCCGATGGCCTTGGCGCGTTCGGGACCGGTCGGGAACATGTTGGTCAAGAGGGCCAAGGTGGTGGGGAAAATGAGCGCGGCGCCGATACCCATGGCGGCGCGAGCGCCGATCAGCGTTGCGGCGGAACCGGCTTGGGACGCGAAGAGGGAGGCGGCGGCGAAGGCGCCCAGACCCAACGCGAGGGCGCCGCGCCGGCCGTAGCGGTCGCCGAGACTTCCGGCAGCCAGCAGAAGACCAGCGAAGACGAGCGTGTAGGCGTCGGCGATCCATTGCAGCTGGCTGTTACTCGCGTGCAGTTGGCGTGCCAGCGTCGGTAGGGCGACGTTGACGATCGTGCCGTCGACGCTGATCACGAAAATGCTCAAGCAGATCGTGGCCAGCGCTGCTCCGCGCCGGTCTTGTACGGCGGGCTGAGGCACGGTGTCAGTGGGCATAACCGCAAGATAACGGCGGTAGACAAACAAATCAAGCAAGTACACAAACAAGTTGTGGACTTAGTAGAGTATTCGTAATGAGTGGACGTCGGTACGAGCAGAACTGCCCGATCGCTGTGGGTCTCGACCTCCTCGGCGAACGCTGGACCCTGCTCATCCTGCGAGAACTCCTGGGCGGGCCCCGCCGCTATGGCGACCTGCGCGAGGAGCTCCCCCGCATCGCCACGAACCTGTTAGCTCAGCGGCTTCGCGAGCTTCACGACGCTGGGCTCGTGGAGCGCGTAGAGCTCGCCCCGCCTGCGGCCCGCACCATCTACCAACTAACCGACCGCGCATGGCACGAGATCCCGCCGATACTGCAAACGCTCGCGAGATTCGGCCTCAGCCGACTCCCCGCCCTCGATGGCGCCGATCCGCTTCCGCCGCTCACCGGATTCCTCGCCGGGATCCTGCTGGCGTTCGACCCCTCCCGAGCGGGGACCCTCGACGCCACCTACGAGATACGCATCGCCGACCGCGTGTTCCAATTCGCCGTGCGAGACGGCCATCTCGCCCGCGCAGCGGGCGAGACCCAACTCAGACTCACCGCGTCCGCGGCAGATCTCGTCGAGATGCGTCTCGCCACGGACGCGCAGGCTCGCTCGGCCGTAGCGTCGCGGTTCACCGTCGAAGGCACTGCGCGCGCGAGATCTCGGTTCTCCAACCTCTTCTCGCTCCCGCTTCCCGAGCCGTCGCAGTCCGCGTCGGACCTGCAAGATTGAACGGCGACACGTGCCATCCCCGGCGCCTCGGCTCTCAGGAAAGAGACGCTCCGGGCGGCGCCGCCGGTCAGCTGTGCACGAGTTCTGCCGGCGGGTGCTCGGGTACGGGTTGACGGCCCGGCGTGTATTCAGGTGCGGGGAGAAGCTGTTCGCCTTCGATATCGAGGTGGGGAAGGAGCCGGTCGAGCCAGCGGGGTAGCCACCAGCTGGCGTCGCCCATGAGGCGCATCACCGCGGGTACGAGGACTACCCGTACGACGGTCGCGTCGATGAACACGGCGGTCGCCAGACCGATACCCATCATCTTGATGGTGGGATTGTCGCCGAGCACGAACGCCAGGAACACCGAGATCATGACCAGCGCAGCCGAGGTGATGACTCGCGCGGTGGTCGCGATACCGACGACGACGGATTCAGTGTTGTCATGCGTGCCGAGGTAGGCCTCGCGGATCCTCGAGAGCAGGAACACCTCGTAGTCCATGGACAAGCCGAACAGGACCGCGAACATGAACATCGGGATGAAGCTCACGATCGGCAGGCTGGCATGCACCCCGATCAGGCCGGCGCCCCAGCCCTTTTGGAAGATTGCGACGATCACGCCGTAGGCCGCGCCGATCGACAGCAGGTTCATGAGGGCGGCTTTGAGCGGAATCAGCACGGAGCGGAAGACGCACATCAACAGCATGAACGACAGGGCGATAACGGTTGCGATGAACAGAAGCAGCCGGCTCGAAACCCGATGCGACAAGTCGATGAACGACGCGGTCGAACCGCCGACATAGGTGTGAGCTCCGGTAGCTGCGGTCGCGGGTAAGACCTGGCTGCGGAGCCGGCTCACGAGTTGCTGGGTTGCCGCGGCCTGCGGCTCGGATGTCGGAAGCACCTGGATCACCGCGGCGTCTCCAGCGGGATTCACGACGGGCGAACGCGCGGCATCGACGCCCGGCGCGCCGGCGACTGCTCGAGTGACGTCGGCGAGGGCCGCGTGCTTGTCGCCGGTGACCGCACCGAGGTCGACCGCAAGAACGAGAGGGCCGTTGAAGCCCGGACCGAAACCTTCGGCGAGCAGGTCGTAGCTGCGGCGGAGCGTGCTGGATGTTGGATCGTTGCTCGCGTCGGGCTGACCGAGCCGCAACGACAGCATCGGGAATGTCAGCGTGAGGACGACCGCGAGGCTGCCAACAAGGTAAGGCCACGGATGCGCGGCGACGTGGTGGCCCCAACGGCCCCACCCGTGCAGTTTTCCGT
>JAODBJ010000015.1 GCA_025463905.1 Actinomycetes bacterium | reverse complement strand
GCGCCGCCGGAGCTGGACGCGTGGTTAGTGGTGGGCGCGGTCGCCGCCTTCGCTTCGACCGCCGCGCTCGCCGTTGCGGCGGCCTTGTTCGTCGCGGGCGCCGGTGCCGGTGGCGCGGGCTTCGTCGTCTCGACCGCGGTGCTCGCGGCCTCGGTCAGCGCGGCACCCGGCGCCGCGTTCTTCGCGGCGTCGAGGGCGGCCGTGATGTCGGCGACCGACACTGGCGTCGCCGCGGTTTGCATCGTGGTGTCCGTGGTGGTCGCCGGCTGCAGCAACTCAGTCGACGCGATCGTGGCCGCCAGCAGGCTTGACGCCGCGGTGTCGGTCGACGGGTTCGCCGCCGGGTCAGTGCCCCCGGCCGGTTGCGTACCGTCGCCGGTGCCATCGGTCGCGCCCGGTGTGCCGGCGGGCGGTGTGCCGGCGGGCGGTGTGTCGGCGCTGGGCGTCGAGTCGCCTTGGGCGATGGCGCTGTTGGCATCGGCGGCGGCGTTCGCCGGCTCGCTGTTCTTGTTGTCGTTGGCCCTGCTATTCGGCCGGCCGTGTGCCTTGTCGGGCGCACTGGCGCGGTCGGGATGTTCGGTCCCCTGCGCGGCGTGCAACAGATCGGCAAATCCCGGCGAGTGAGAACTGTCGTCGTTGCTGCTCGTTCGCGGGCTCAGGTCGACTTGGGGCGGGGGCATCGGGGCGATGGTCATCTGAGATCGTCCTCCCTGGCGTAGCGGCTCGAAACGAGGTCGTCGGTCAGGCGGTCTTCGTCGTGTTGGGCTTCGATTTTGTGCTCGGCGCGCTGGCGCTCTTCGAGCCGCTCGAGCGCGGCGACACGCATCGACGCGCCCGACCACTCCATGTGTCGTTCGGCCACCGTCGCGCGCGCCTGCGTGCGCAACTCATTCGCGTCGTCGACGGCAGAAGCGGCTTTGTCGAGCCGGAACAACGCCAGGGCGAAGTCTGGTTCGTGCTGCACGCCGTTGGGCCGGTCCATCGTCGTGTAGCGCGCGACCCGCGCATCGACGACCCGTTCGGATTCGCGCGCCGCCGCGTTCGCGTTGAGCAACCGCGCACGCGCGATGTCTTCTTGAAGTCGACGAACCCGGAGAACCGACTGAAGTCGGAATTTGAACTTCTTCATGCAGTGCCTCCTCCGACCAGTTGCGACAACCATGCCCATGCATCCGGCGCGGGCGTGAGGTCGTGCAGTTCCTGGCGGAGGAAGCCGTCCATGGCCTCTCGAAGGGTGATCGCGCGGTCGACGAGCGGGTTGGTACCCGCCACGTAGGCGCCGATTTCGATGAGATCTTTCGCGTCGCGGTACGCCGCCAGGAGGCGGCGCATCTCGATGGCGTTCGCACGCTGCTCGGGCGTGGTCACGGCGTTCGTGAGCCGGCTGATCGATTCGAGCACGTCGATGCTGGGGAAGTGGCCGGCGGTTGCGAGCGAACGGGTAAGTACGATGTGGCCGTCGAGAATCGCGCGGGACGCGTCCCCGATCGGATCCATCAGGTCGTCACCCTCGATGAGCACCGTGTAGAGACCCGTGATGCTGCCGCGGTCGGATGCGCCGGCGCGTTCGAGGAGCCGCGGCAACAGCGCAAACACCGACGGCGGGTAACCACGCGTCGCGGGCGGCTCGCCGGCCGAGAGTCCGACCTCGCGTTGCGCCATCGCGAAGCGCGTGAGGCTGTCCATCAGCAAGAGGACATCTGTCCCTTGGTCGCGGAAGTATTCAGCGATGCGGGTGGCGGTGAATGCTCCGCGCAAACGCACCAACGCGGGCGTGTCGGACGTCGACACCACCACGACGCTGCGCGCGAGGCCTTCGGGCCCGAGGTCGTTCTCGATGAATTCGCGCACCTCACGACCGCGCTCCCCGATGAGCGCGAGCACGGTGATCGGTGCTTCGGTGCCCCTCGTCATCATCGACAGCAGCGTCGACTTGCCCACACCGGACCCGGCGAAGATGCCGATGCGTTGACCACGCCCGCACGGTACGAGCGTGTCGACGGCGCGGACGCCGAGCGGGAGTGCCTCGGTGATCCGATTCCTGGTGAGGGGATGCGGCGCCTGGTGATCGACCGTGACGCGCGGCAGATGCAGTAGCGCCGGCCCACCGTCGATCGGCCGGCCCAGCCCGTCGAGCACGCGTCCGAGGAGTTCGTGGCCGACGGGAACGGTGGTTGCCGGCGCGCTTGCTTCGACCGGCGCGCCGGCGCGTACGCCACGGAGTTCACCGAGCGGCATGCATACGAGACTGTCGGTACGGATCGCGACCACTTCGGCGATGAGCGGCCCTTCGGTGCTCTCGACGGTGACGGCGCTCCCGATGGCGAGCTGCAGTCCCTCGACTTCGACGTTGAGCCCGACGACGCGCGCGACGCGGCCGAACACGCGCGGTTGCGCGATGTCGACGACGGTTTCGAGCAGCGCGCTCACGAGGTCGTCTCCAGTACTTCGCGGATCCGGTCGAGGGCGGGGCCGATGCACGCGTCGATGTGGCAGCCGCCGATGTCGACGATGCAGTCGCCCGCGGCGAGCGACGGCTCGGCGACGACCTTCAGCGTCCGACCCGGCGCGATGGCGTCGAGGTCGCCGAGGGCGGCCGCATCGTCGGGGTTCAAGTAGGCGGTGACGAGCCCGTCTTTCGGCGCGAACTGCAGTGCGCGCAGGATCGCGCTGCGCCCTCGCTGTTCGGTGTAGGTCAACTCGTGGCCCAGAAGTTGTTCGGCGATGCGGAACGCCGCCCGCACCAGCTGAACTTCGATCTCGGCGACCGCGGTTCCTTCGCGCACGCGCAACTCGTCGGCGGCGTCCGCCAACTGGGCGACCACGGCTTCCAGCTGCACGAGATGCTGGCGTGCCATGACCGCGCCGGCCTGCTGTGATTCGGCGAGACCGGTCTGGAAACCGGCTTCGTAACCGGTGCGGAACCCGTCGGCGAGCGCGTCGTCTACGAGGCGCTTGTCGACCACGAGGCCGCGCGCGGACGGCGCGCGTATCGTCCCGAGGTCGGCTTTCGTTACCGCCTCGCGGGTCACGTCGGCAGCCCGCAGCACGCGGGCGCGAGGGCTAGACGACCAGTTCATCGCTGCCTCGCGAGAGCATGATCTGGCCGGCTTCTTCGAGCACGCGGATGACGCGCACCACGGCCGCCTGCGACTCTTCGACCGTCTTGAGCTTGACCGGCCCGAGCAGCGTGATCTCCTCGGCCAGGTTCGCCGCGGCCCTCTCCGACATGTTGCCCAGGATCTTGTCGCGCACCTTCTGGTCGACACCCTTGAGTGCGATCGCCAGTTCCTTCGCGTCGACTTGGCGGAGCACGAGCTGCACGGAGCGGTCGTCGAGGGTGACGATGTCTTCGAAGATGAACATGCGGTTGCGTACTTCGTCGGCGAGCTCGGCGTCGTTGTTCTCGAGTCCCTCGAGGATCAGGCGTTCGGTCGCACGGTCGGAACGGTTGAGGATGTCGACGAGTGACTGAATGCCACCGGCGCTGGTGAAGTCGGCTTGCTGGATGACCGTCGACAACTTGCGTTCGAGGATCGACTCGACCTGCTCGATGACTTCCGGCGACGTGCGGTCCATCTTCGCGATGCGCTGAGCGACGTCGCCCTGTTGGTTCTCCGGGAGCGCGCTGAGCACGAGCGCGGCCGCTTCGGAGTTCATGTGCGCGAGCACCAAGGCGATCGTCTGCGGGTGTTCGTCCTGCAGGTACGAAAGGATCTGACGGGTGTCGGTGCGGCGCAGGAACTCGAACGGCGCGGACACGAGCGTGACGCCGAGGTTCACCAGGATTTCCTCGGCTTTGTCGCTGCCGTAGCTCGCTTCGAGGAGTTCGCGTGCCGTGTCGTAGCCGCCCTGGGCGATGTGCGAGCGGGCGATGAACGTCTCGCGGAACTCGCCCATCACTTCTTCGATCGATTCGGCGTCGAGGTCGCGCAGCCGGGCGACCTCCGCCATGATCTCCGACACCTCTTGTTCTCGGAGCGCGCGCAACACCGGGCCGGCGCGTTCCTTGCCGATTTGCATGATGAGGACAGCGGCCTTCTGGACGCCGGTGAACTTCGCCACCCGGGCCTATGTCCTTCGGTCGGCGAGCCACGACCGCAACGTCTGCGCGACTTCGTCGGGCTGACGCTCGATGAGCTCGTTCAGGTCGTCTTCGAACGCGGAACGCGATGATTCGATCTGCATCCGTCCGCGCCCGCCGTCGGCGAGTTGGTTGGCCCCTTCGTAGGTACCGCTGTCGAGACGGTTGCCGACGAGGTCGCCCGCTTCGAGCTCACGCAGGTCGAGCGGCACCCGCACTGGCGAGGAGATCGCCGCCGACCGCTTCACCGCGCGCCACGCCAGGAACAGCACGAAGGCCACGATGAGCAGCGTCACGAGATAGCGCACGAGGTTGAGGAGGAAGTCTTTCGACTGTGCGCCCGTGTACGTCTTCGCCTGCGCGGCTTGTGCCTTCGCGGCGGTCGTATCGAACGGAACGAGGTTCACCGCGAGGGCGTCGCCACGTTTGGCGGTGATGCCCGCGGCACCCGCGATGATCTGCGTCCACTTGGAGATGTCGGCTTGCGTCACCTTCGAACTGTCGAGGATGGCCGACACCGAAAGTTGTTTGATCGTGCCCGGCGCGGCAGTGATCTCTTTGTGAACCTGGTCGACAGCCCAGTTCGCGTCGGTCGTCGTGTTGTTGTAGTTGGTCGCGTTGGCGCCGTTCGCGACGGGCGAGATGGTCGGTCCGAGCACGCCGGCCGACTGCGTACCTGGGCCTGTGAACTTCTCCGACTTGGTGGAGCTGTTCAGCGGGATCTGCTTGCCCTTCTTTCCGCCGGGCGTGGCGTACTTGTCTTCCTTACTGGTCTGGTGGTCGAAGTTGAGGTCCGAGTTGACCGTGATGGCGGCGTGGCCGGCGCCGAGCGACGTCGCGATCATCGTCTGGATCTTGGCCGCCAAGTTGGTGTCGAACGCGTTCTTCGCGTCGAGGTTCTGGCTGTTCACGAGGCTGCCACTCTGACCCGGCGCCGACAGCACGTTGCCGAGCGAGTCGGCCACTGTGACCTTGTCGGGCGACAGGTTCGGCACGCTCGACGACACCAGGTTGACGATCGCCTGCACCTTCTCGGTGGAGAGCGCAGTACTCGTCATCGGGGTGACCAGCACCGCCGCAGTGGCCTGCGAATCGGTGGACGCGACGAAGACGCTCTGCTGCGGGATGGTGAGGTTCACGGTGGCGCTCTGCACACCGTCGATCGCCATGATCGTCTTGGAGAGTTCGATCTGCAGCGCGCGCTGGTAGTCGACGCGCTTCGAGAACTCGTCTTTGGTAATGCCGCCCTTGTCCATGATCGACCAGCCGTCGCTGGACGCGGCGGGAATGTTCTGCGTGCTCAGGTCGGCACGAACCTTGTACACCTGGCTCTTCGGTACGAGCACCGTCGCGCCACCGTCGGTCAGCTGGTACTTGATGCCCTTCGAGTCGAGAGCCTGCGTCACCGTGCCCGCGCTCTTGCTGTCGAGGCTCGTGAACAGGGGCGCGTACACGGCCTTGCTCTCCCACTTGCTGAACATGAACATCGCCATGACGACGCCGACGATCGCCGCGATCGTCACGGCCTTCTGGCCGTTGGTGAAGCCGTCGGCGAACCGGCGGCCCTGGCCTTTCAGTTTGTCGAGGTCGACCAGCGCCATCAGACCTGCATCCGCATGATCTCGTTGAACGCCTCAACCGCTTTGTTGCGAACCGCAACCGTGAACTCGGTCTGCACGTTGGCTTCCGTGGCCGCGATCATGTAGTTGTGGACGTCGGAGAGATCGCCGCTCGCGGCCTTGAGTGCGAGGTTGTCGGCGTTCTTCTGCGTGTTGTCGAGGTTCTGGAGCGCGTCGACGACGGTCTTGCCGAAGTCGCCTGACGGCTTCGCAGTGGGCTTGGTCGCGGCAATGCCGTTGACGCCTGCCGCGCCCAATGCCTGCCCGATTGCGCTGATGGCCATGTTCCGTTACCGCCCGGTGATGTTGAGAGCTTGGAGGTACGCGTCACGCGCGCGGTCAATGACGGCGAGGTTGATCTGGTAGGCCCGTTGCCCCATCATCAGCTGCACCATCTGGTCGCCGAGGTCGATGTCTGGGTAGCGAACCATGCCGTCCTTGTTGGCCATCGGGTTGCCCGGGTCGTACTTGGTGCGGCCGGCCGGGTTACCGAAGAGCACGGCGACCGGCTGGACGCCACCGCCAACGCCAATGGGGTCGTTGTTGTCACCGCGCACCGATTGGGCGACGATGAACCGGCCTTCGAAGGCCTTCTCGTTGTACGGCCGGATCGTGTTGATGTTGGCGATGTTGTCGGCGACCGCGTCCATCCACACACGGTTCGTGTGCAGCGCGGAGCCCGCCGTTTCGAGGATCGGAAAGTCAGCCATCAGTCACTCTTCATCGATGCAGTGAGGAACCGGAACGCGTTGTTCACTTGAGGGAGTCAGTGAGCAACCGGAACTTGTTGTTCATGGCCTCGGTCGCGAGCTGGTAGCGCAGGCCGGTGTCGATGAGGCGAACGTTCTCGTCGTCGACCTGGACGTTGTTGCCGTTCACGCTCGTCGGGTCGAGTGACGTGGAAGTGGTGACCTGCGTCGCGGACGGCTCGCCGCCGTTTTCGATCGCGCTGCGCAAGCTGTCTTCGAAGTTGACTCGGCCGGCGAGGTAGCCCGGCGTGTCGGAGTTCGCGAGGTTCTGCGCAATGATGCGCTGGCGCGCGGAGAGACCATCCAGCTCGCTCTGGATCGCTCGCATCGTGAAATCGAGCACCGTTGTCACCCGCCCCGTCCGCTTTGGCCCAGCTCCCAGGCTGCATTGCCGCGACGAACTTCCGGTGACCGTCCGTGGTCTTCTCGAAACCGAGCCGTCCATGCTCAGTTCGGACGAGCCAGTTATCGGCGTTACGCCGGAAAAGTTGAGCGGGGTTCGAACCGCCCGATTCCGTACGCGCCGGAAGCGGTGTGACGTCCGTCGCATCGTGCAGCGATGTCCGCTGATTGGGCCATCGCGGCTTCTACAAATGGTGCGGCCGCTGCCGACAAGAAGTCATGTTGCTCGACCTCACAATCGAGCCGTCCGGCTCGGAAGACTTCGACCGCGCCCGCCGGCTGCTCGCTGACGCACGCGAGGACGAAGCGCTCGACTGGTTCGAGGTCGCGAGCGGTACCGCGAGCCAGCCCGAGGTGCGGGCATCGGCCGCCGCCCACGTTGCCGCGATCCTCTTGTCGCGCGGCCGGCCGTGGGAAGTTGCGGCATGGGCCGAAACCGCCCGCAGCAACGTGAATCACCACGGCATCGCCGACGTGCTCGAAGCATCGGCTCGCATCCAACTCGAAGATCTCGACGGTGCTCGCGAGTTACTCGACGGCGTGCAAGACACCACCGACGAGTGGTTCGCGTGCTCGCCCGTCGTGGTGCGCGTATTACATGCCCACCTCGAGTACGTCGACGGTCGCCGCGAAGCCGCCCGCGACGAGGTGTTGGCCGCGTTCGCCGAAGAACCGTTCGCGGCCGACGTGTGGGACGCATTCGCCCGCTTCTGCGCCGAAACCGACTTCGACGTTGCCCCCGTTGTCGCCGCGGTGACGGAAGAGCGCGTGCTCGGAGTGCTCGGCGCGCTGCAAGGTGCAGAGCCCGAAGGCGTCGACCGCATAGTCGACCGCTTGTGGGAACGGCGCCCGAAGGACCCGCGTGTACTCGCGGCGGCGACCCGATTCGCGCCTGCGCTCGCGGCACCGCGTGCGCTCGAATGGTCCGCCCGGCTCCGCGCCGCGGGCGAGAACGCACGCTGCCCGTTGATCGCGCGGGCCAAGGACACCAACGTCGAACCGTCCGAACGATTGCGAGCCGCCGCGGTCGCCTTTGCGACGTTTGCCGACGAGCGGGCGCGCGACGCGGTTGAGGCCGCAGTCGTCGCCGTACCCGACTCGGAACTTCAGGACGTGCTCGACGAAATGCGTGTCCTTGCGCCGGAACTGTCGGACTCGGTCGTGGTGGCCGGCGCATCAACCACGCCACGGAC
The DNA here is from genome assembly GCA_025463905.1 of Actinomycetes bacterium. Classification (GTDB taxonomy): domain Bacteria; phylum Actinomycetota; class Acidimicrobiia; order IMCC26256; family PALSA-610; genus JAODBJ01. The sequence goes on along the minus strand of JAODBJ010000015.1, from coordinate 2,897 downwards.
GTTGCGGCTCTCGACGGCGCTGTGGCGCGGCGACGCCCACGACGAGGCGTACGCGGTTTTGGTGCACGGGCTGTCGCGCGAGGACGCCGAACATCTCGACACGGAGACCTTCGCCGCGTTGGTTCCGTCGCCGGTGCTCGAGGCGCTCGCCGACCATGCCGCGAACCGTGGGGACGCCGAAGTGGCGACCATTCTCTGGTCGGTGTCGGCCTGGGCCGACCAATCAGACGGATCTGACGAATCTGACGGATCAGACGGATCAGACTGACCAGCCTGACGGGGAGCGTGGCGATGCCCGCCACCGAAACGGTGATGCTCGGCGACCGGCCGGTTGGACCGGGGCATGCGTGTTACGTGATTGCCGAGGCCGGCGCGAACCACGACCGCGATTTCGACGTAGCTCGACGTCTGATCGACGTCGCCGCCGAAGCCGGGTGCGACGCGGTGAAGTTCCAGACCTACTCGGGCCGTTCGCTCTACTCCACCAAGACGCCGCGCTTCGACTATCTCGGCGACCTCGGCGCGAAGCCCGCGCACGAACTGCTCGAGGACCTCGCGTTGCCGCGCGATTGGCAGCCGGGCCTGGCCGAACATTGCCGGGATCGCAACATCGCATTCTTTTCCAGCCCGTTCGACCGTGAAGCGATCGACGAGCTCGACGCGATCGGTGTACCCGCGTTCAAGATCGCGTCGTTCGAGCTGGTCGATCTGCCGCTCATCGCGTATGCAGCGTCGAAGCGGCGTCCGCTGATCCTCTCCACCGGCATGGCCATGCTGGGCGAGATCGAGGAAGCGCTCGCGGCTGCCGTCGGAGCTGACGGTGTGTGTCTACTGCAGTGCGCGTCGCTGTACCCGGCGCCGCCTTCGACCATGAACTTGCGGGCCATGGACACGATGCGCACCGCCTTCGGCGTGCCCGTCGGCCTGTCGGATCACACGCTGGGAACGCACATCGCACCCGCCGCGGTCGCGATGGGAGCCGACCTCGTTGAGAAACACTTCACGCTCGATCGCACGGGCACGGGTCCGGATCACTCCTTCGCGGCCGAACCGCGCGAGTTGCGCGAGCTGGTTGCCCGTATCCGCGACGTCGAGGTCGCGCTCGGTGACGGCGCGAAGCGCGGCCCGTCGTCGGAGGAAGCGGTAGAGATGTACACGAAGGCCCGCCGTTCCGTGGTCGCGGCCCGGGCCATACCCGCCGGGCGGGTGATCACGCGCGAGATGCTCACCGTGAAACGGCCCGGTTACGGCGTGAAGCCGAAGTTCATCGACGTACTCGTAGGCCGCGTCGCGCGAATCGACATCGACGAGGACGATGTCGTGATGTGGGAGATGGTGTAGCCGTGCCGCACGTGTCGTTGGTGTTCGACGAGGGACCGGGCGCCGGCCTCGGTCATCGCCGCCGGATGGAAGCCCTCGCGTACGCGTTCACCGGTCTCGGCTACGAATGCGACCTCCGCTCCGGCGCGACCGAGGCGGTGTCACAGATCGTCGTGGTCGATTCGTACCGGTGCCGCGCCGATGACCCGAGCCGCTTCAACGGTGAAGTGGTCGTCGCGATCGACGACCTGGCCCGCGATCTGTGCGTCGACGTCGTGGTCGACCCTTCGCCGGGTGCCGAAGAGAGTCGGCACCACAACGCCGACCTTGTGTTGGCGGGCGCGAGGTTCGCGCTGATCGAAACGGCCGAGCTTTGCGAGTTCCGCGACGACGTGCACTGCATCCTCGTGACGACCGGCGCTGCCGACGTCGCCGGCAACGGGTGCGAAATGGCCGGTGCGATTGCCGCTGCGCTTCCCGACGTGACGGTTCGCCTCGTGCTCGGCCGTTGGGGTTCGCGCGCAGTACCACCGGGCGTGGAAGTGGTGGAGGCACCCAGCGGTCTCGCCGGTGAACTCGCCGCCGCCGATCTGGTGGTGTGCGCCGGCGGGGTGACGTTGCTCGAGTCGATGCGCCGCGGGTTGCCGACCGTCGCGGTCGTCATCGCCGACAATCAAGCTGCAGCGGTACGCGCGCTCAGCGCTTCCGGCGCGGCCGCGCGTGCCGACCTTGCGAATGTGGCCGAGATCGTCACCGGGCTCGTCCACGATGGCGATGCCCGCCGAGAACTCGCGCGCCGCGCGCACGAGACCATCGACGGGCAGGGACCGCGACGCGTTGCCACGGAAGTGGCGCGCGTCGCCGTCGCCCGCCAACGCCGATGAGCATGAATGCATTGTTGGTAGTGCAGGCGCGCACTGGGTCGACGCGGCTGCCGGGCAAGGTTCTCGCCGACCTCGGCGGGCGCCCGATGTTGCGCTTCCTGCTCGACCGCCTCGATGGCCTCGACCGAACGGTCATCGACGAGGTCGTCGTGGCGACCAGTACCGAAACGCGCGACGACGCGGTGGCCGAAATCGCGGCGGCGGCCGGGCGGCCCGTCGTGCGGGGATCCGAGCAAGATGTGCTCGCTCGTTTCATCGCCGCGCTCGACGCCTACCCCGCTCACAACGTGGTGCGTATCACCGCCGACTGCCCCTTGACCGATCCCGCGCTGGTGGAAGCCGTCGTCGAACACCACGTCGAGCGCGGCGCCCACTACACCACCAACACGCTGCCGCGTACGTTCCCCAAAGGCCTCGACGTAGAGGTGGCAACGGCCGAGGCGTTGCGCGTCGCGCATGCCGAAGCCGCGACCCGGCCTGAGCGCGAGCACGTGATGCCGTTTCTCTACCGGCGTCCCGAACGTTTCCGGCTCGCGAACCTCCGCAACGATTCGCCGCTCGGCTCGGAACGTTGGACGGTCGACACTGCCGAAGACCTCGCACGGGTGCGCGCTATGTGCGCACGACTCGGGACCGAGAACAGTTTCGGATGGCGCGACCTCCTCGATGTGTTGCCGCCGGGCACGTCAGGTA
>JAODBJ010000346.1 GCA_025463905.1 Actinomycetes bacterium | reverse complement strand
GATAGGGGACACTATTTGTCCCCTATCGACGCACGCCTTTGCGGGTCAGATGTTGCCGGACAGGGCGGCGAAGTGCATGTAGCCGCTGCGGTCCGTGGCGGTGTTGCGCCACACGTGCTTCACCTGGCGGTATTCGTTGTAGCCGTAGTCGCCGAGCTCACGGCCGACGCCTGACTGCTTGTAGCCACCGAACGGCTGGGCCGGCGTGATCATGTGGTAGTCGTTGATCCACACGGTGCCGGTCTGCATTTCCGCGGCAACGCGCTGCGCGTGGTCTGCGTCCTTGCTCCACACGCCGCCACCGAGACCGTAGATCGAGTCGTTCGCGAGCTTGATCGCTTCGTCGTCGCTGTCGAACGGGATCACGCACAGCACCGGACCGAAGATCTCTTCCTGCGCGATCTTCATCGAGTTGTCGGCTTCGAAGATCGTCGGCGGGTAGAACGCGTTCGCGTCGAGACCGGCCGGAAGATCAGTGAGCTTCGACCCGCCGCACAGCAGCTTTGCGCCTTCGTCGAGACCGAGCTTCACGTAACGCTCGACCGTGTCGACCTGCGACGGCGAAACGAGCGGGCCGAGGTCGGTGGCCATATCCATGTTGTCGCCGATGACGATCTTCCCGGCGCGCTCCACGAGCATCCCGACGAACTCGTCGTAGATATTGCGGCTGATCAACGCGCGCGTCCCCGACTCGCACACCTGGCCGTTGTGGAAGAACGTGCCGAACAAGACGCCCGCGGCGGCGAGGTCGAGGTCGGCATCGTCGAGCACGATGTTGGCCGACTTGCCGCCCAGCTCGAGCGTCACCTTCTTCACCGTGCCCGACGCGAGCTGCATGATGCGACGCCCGACCTCGGTGGAACCGGTGAACGCGACCTTGTCGACCGACGGGTGTTGCGCGAGCTCTTCACCGGCGGACCCACCCGGGCCGGTCACAACATTGACCACACCCGGCGGGATGTCGGCTTCCTGCACGCACTTCGCCATCTCGAGCGCCGACAGCGACGTGAAGCTCGCGGGCTTGATCACGCTCGTGTTACCGGCCGCGATCGCGGGCGCCATCTTCCAGCTCGCCATGATGAACGGGAAGTTCCACGGGATGATCCCGGAGCACACGCCGTACGGCTCCCGGCGCACAATGCTCTCTGCCGCCGGGAACGGGTTGGTGCCCCGATCTTCCACGTCGGCCGTGTTCTCGGCGCAGTCGGCGAAGAACGCGAACGAACTCGCGCCGCCGGGCACGTCGGCGAACATCGCCTTCTTCATCGTGCCGCCACCGTCGCGCGCTTCGATCTCGGAGATCTCGGCCGACTTGGCGTTGATCAGCTCGGCGACTTTGCGGAGCCGCTCGGCCCGTTCCTTGCCCGACATCCGTGGCCACGGCCCGTTGTCGAACGCGTCGCGGGCCGCTTGGATGGCACGTTGCGCGTCTTCGCGTCCTGCTTTGGCGAGGTCGGCGATCTTCTCGCCCGTCGACGGCGCGTACGTGGGGAACGTTTCCCCGGCTTGTGCGTCGACCCACTCGCCACCAATGAACAACTTCTCAGCCACGGGATCCCCCTGGATACGCAGTCGGAACTGCCGTGAGGCTACGCCGGAGTCGGGCGTCGTATCCAGGCCGGGTGGTGGGGCGCTACGCACGGTCTCATAGGCCTCTTAGTCTGACGAGATCGCTGTCACCGCGCACCTCGCTGCTTCGAGCTACCGGGAGTACGAACCGACGAGCGTGGCGCGCTCGCATTTGGCGTGCACGTGGGTCGGCACTGTCGGTGCCGACGCCGGGTACGCCGATTCGGTCCTTCCGGACGCGTGCACCGACGTGATCTGGAACGGCGAGCGCCTGTTCGTCGCGGGACCCGACACCGGACCCGTTGCGATGGCGAGGATTCCGGGCACGTTCGCGGCCGGGGTGCGATTCCTTCCGGGCCATGGGTCGCTGTTCTTCGGGCTTCCCGCGGCCGACATACGAGACCAACGGGTAGACGCCGACGCGATTTGGGGTGCGCGCACCGTCGATCGTTGGCGTGACCAACTCGAAGGCCTCGCACCCGGCGACGCCGCTCGCGCTCTCGAAACGTGCGTCGCCACGACACGTGTCGACGACGACCGCACCGCGCTCACCGATGCAGTCGCGCAGTTTGCGCACGAGTCCATCGAGTCGATCGCCGGCAACCTCGGCATCACGACCCGCACGTTGCACCGGCGCTGCCTGCACGCGTTTGGCTACGGCGCGAAAACGCTGCAACAGGTGCTGCGGTTCCGTCGCTTCCTCGCACTCGCCGAGTGCCGCCCGCAAGCGACGATCGGGCAGCTCGCGGCTGATGCCGGTTACGCCGACCAATCGCACTGCCACCGCGACTGCGTGCGCCTCTCGGGATCGAGCCCGTCGGCGTTGCTGGTGAGCCGTGGTGTCCGATCTGTTCAAGACGCGACGCGCTGAACCGAGCACGCTCACCATTCCTGCCAGTCGAACGGGAGAACCGTTGTGAAGGTCTTGTTCGTAGCCGGGATGTCGCCGATCGTGCGTGACCGTGACGAAAGCGTTCGCTTCTACCGCGACACGTTGGGCTTGCCGCTCGATGTCGACGAGGAGTACGACTACATCGCGACCAGCGCGCTCGACGGCTTGAAACATCTGGGGCTGTGGCGACTGTCGGAGGCCGCGCAGGCGTGCTTCGGCACCACCGAATGGCCGGCCGACGTTACGGAACCACAGGCGACGGTCGAATTCGACGTCGACGACGTGGACGCCGCCGCCACCGAGATGCAGGCCGCGGGGTACACGCTGCTGCACGAACCGACCACCATGCCGTGGGGCCAACGCATCGTGCACGTGATGTCCCCGGAGGGTCTGCTCGTTGGCCTCACCTATACGCCGTTGATGCGCGACGAGTCTTCCCAAGCGCACTGAAGCCGTGCACCGTCGCTATGCGATCTTCCACGCCGATCTGACGCCGGTGCCCTCGACCTTGCCTTCGCTCTTCAGCTTGAGCAGGTGGGCATGCACCTGCCGGCCCGCCATCTCGAGCAGTCCTTCGGGCGTGTCGATATAGAGACGTTCGACGAGTTCGGGGATCTTCGCCGGGCCGGCTTGCAACGCCTTCACGATCTGACGTTCGCGCATCTTGCGGTGCGCGACGTACTCGTCGAGTACCGCCTTGGGATCTTCGATCACGTCGCCGTGGCCGGGACAGATGCGCGAGATACGACGCAGCTTGCGCAGGCGTTCCAACGACGCGAGGTACTGCACCATGTCGCCACCGCGCTGCGGGTTCACCACTGTGGTGGTGCCGTTCAGCACGTGGTCACCGGTGAACAACACGCGCTCTTCCTCCAACAGGAAACAGAGGTGGTTCGGCGCGTGACCTGGAGTGGCGATCGCTTCGAGCCGGAACTCGGTGCCGTCGATCGTGTCACCGTCGGCGAGCACACGGTCGAGGCGGAGGTTCACTTCGTCGGCCTTCGGGAATTTGCCGACCGCCGCTACCAGTGCACCGGTCTGCTCGCGGATTCGCGCAGCTGCGGGCCAGTGATCGGGGTGCGTGTGGGTGAGAAGCACCCACCGGACGCGCTCGCGCATCGACGCGCCGACGATCGCTTCGACGTGGCGGGCGTCGTCGGGACCGGGGTCGATCACCGCCACCTCATCGATCCCGACGAGGTACGTGTTGGTTCCCGGTCCGGTCATCAGACCCGGGTTGTTCGCGATGACGCGTCGGACGAGAGGCGACAGCGCGCTCGGGACTCCCGGCGTGAGGTCAGGCATCAGGCAACCCCTTCGCGCACCAGCGCCGCGCGGTCGAGATCGGGCAACGGCACGGTCCATCCGAAGGTGCCCGAACGGTCGTGAGGTAGCTGCACACGTTCACCGCCGCCGTCGGCAACGACGGCCGGTTGTGCCCCCGCGTCTCGCGGCACCGCGCGCAACGCGGCGATGGCATCGCCCGCCGTCGCGAACTGCGACAGCACGGTGAGGGTGCGCATCGTCGGGAAGATGAGGTCGATCTCGCGGCCGCGGTGTTGTGCGAGCACGTCGACGGGTCGAGCCCATGACGACGCGACGAGCTCGTTGTCGTCGTGCACACCGTCGTCGCCGTCGGGTGCGAGGGCGACGAAGAACCACGTGTCGTAACGCCGGGGCGAACCGAGTGGCGTCAACCAATGTGCGAACACCAACACGTCGCGCGTATCGATCACGACGTCTTCGGCGGCCAGTACGTCGGCCCACGAACGACGCCCGGCGTTCAGTTCGTGTCGGAGCCGTGCCAGCCGGTCGCGTCGCTCGCCGTCGAACCCGTGCACCGGAGCTCGGCTGTGGCGGTCTCGCGCGATGAGCAGCCCGGCTTCTTCGAAGCACTCGCGAGCGGCCGCGACCTTGAAACCCGCGCCGCCGGCGGAGAGCGAAAGTTCGGCGCTGACCGCGGCGTCGTCGTCGCCGACGACTCGTGGGGCAAGCGCCGGTGCACGGTCGCCGGGATCGACCCCGCCGCCGGGGAACACCGAGGCCCCAGGCGAGAACGAGGCCGCCGGGTTCCGCCGCAGCATCAGGACTTCGAGCTCGGGACGGTCGCGGACTAGTACCACCGTTGCCGCTTCGCGAACAGTTGCAGCTTCGCGGACCGCTACCACAGGGTGATTCTACGTGGTGCCCTTTGTCCGATGGACGAGGTTACGTGGGCGTTTTGCGTATCGTGCCGCTCGTGGACCCCCGTCGTGGGTTGCCGAGCGTCGAACGCGTCCTCGCGGCGCTGCCCCCCGACCTGGCGCACGGAGTGCGCGTGCGCTGCGCCCGGGCGGCCCTCGACGCGGCAAGAGATCGCATGTCGACCGGCGAGGCCGTGACCTTCGACGCCGTCGTGGCCGACGCGAACGACCGTCTGCAGGCGGCAGTCCGCGGTCTCCTCGGTCCGGTGGTGAACGCCACCGGCGTGCTGCTGCACACGAACTTGGGCCGGGCGCCCCTCGGCGCCGATGCACTCGACGCGGCGGTCGGATCCGCCCGGTACAGCAACCTCGAGTTCCGGCTCGACACCGGGAGCCGCGGCTCGCGCCACGAGCACGCCGGGCAATTGCTCGCGGCTGCGTGCGGCGCGGAGGCCGGCATGGTCGTCAACAACAATGCGGCTGCAGTGATGTGCACGCTCGCCGCGCTTGCTCGCGGCGCGGACGTGATCGTGTCGCGCGGCGAGTTGGTGGAGATCGGCGGTTCGTTCCGCGTTCCCGACATCATGCGCGAGGCCGGAGCCCGGCTCGTAGAAGTCGGCACCACGAACCGCACGCGCCGCGGCGACTACGAAGCCGCGATCACCGATACAACCGCACTCGTGCTCAAGGTGCACGCGTCGAACTACCGCATGGTCGGCTTCGTGGAGGACACCGGCGTCGCCGAGCTGTCGACGCTCGGGAAGCCGGTTGTGGTCGACGCGGGTTCGGGGTTGCTCGACGAAACAACGCCCTGGCTCCCGCATCGCCCCACCTGGTTACGCGGCGAGCTGGGTGTGCGCCAGTGCATCGATGCGGGCGCCGCCCTCGTGTTGTTCTCCGGCGACAAGTTGCTCGGCGGCCCGCAAGCCGGCGCGATCGTCGGTCGCGCGGATCTCGTCGCGCGCATTGCCCGCCACCCTCTCGCGCGCGTGGTGCGCGCCGACAAGATGACGCTCGCCGCGATGCAGTCGGTGGCGCTCACGTACTTGTCGGGCGACGCAACTTCATTGCCGTTGTGGCAGATGGCCACCGCGACGATTGCCGAGCTACGCGCCCGAGCGGAACGCATCGCTTCGGCGGTGGCGGGATTGAAGGTGTGCGACACCGCCGCCACCGCGGGCGGTGGATCGTTGCCTGGTCTCGACATCCCGTCGGTGGGAGTCGCGCTCGATGTCGACAACGTCGACGGCGCACTCGCGCAGCTGCGAGCGGCACGGATCGTCGCGCTCGGGCGCGACGGCCGGGTCGTGTGCGATCTGCGCACCGTCGATCCGAGCGAGGACGACCGCGTCGCCTCGACCCTGCGCACGCTGTCCGAAGCGCACTGAGCACCGAGTAGCTGAACTGTGCGCGTCGTCGCGACCGCCGGCCACGTCGATCACGGCAAATCGTCGCTCGTACTCGCGCTCACTGGCACCGATCCGGACCGGTTCCCGGAAGAGAAGGCGCGAGGCCTCACCATCGATCTCGGTTTCGCGTTCACGAACCTTCCGTCGGGTGAGGTCGTCGGGTTCGTCGACGTGCCCGGCCATGTGAAGTTCGTGAAAAACATGCTCGCCGGTGTCGGAGCGATCGACGTCGCGCTGCTGGTAGTCGCGGCGAACGAAGGCTGGATGCCCCAGACTGAGGAGCACGTGCGCATCCTCGAGTTGCTGGACGTGCAGCACGGCGCGATCGCACTCACGAAAGCGGGGCTCGTCGACGACGACACGCTCGAACTCGCGCATCTCGACCTCGACGACCACATCGCGGGCACCGCGCTCGAACGGTGGCCCATCATCGTCGTCGACAGCGTGAGCGGAGCCGGTGTCGACGCGCTGCGCGGGGCGTTGGAGACCGTGCTTGGCGCCGCACCACCGCCGCGCGACCGCGGCCGCCCTCGCCTCTGGGTGGACCGCGTGTTCTCAGCCCGCGGCGCCGGGACGGTCGTGACCGGCACGCTGGTGGGCGGCGCGTTCGCGATCGATGACGACGTAGTGGTGGAACCCGGTACGCAGCGGGCGCGCGTTCGAGGCATCGAGTCGCACCACGACCGACTGACGAAGGCCGCACCCGGAAGCCGCGTCGCGCTCAACCTGGCGGGCGTCGATCATCATGCGATCGCGCGAGGGCACGCGGTCGTCGGCGCCGGACGGTGGGCAACGGTGGACGTCGTGGACGTTGCGCTTCGCATCATCTCGGGAGAGACGATCGCGCGGCGCAGCACGCTCGACGTACACGTCGGCTCCGGCCAGCACCGCGCGACGGTGCGCGTGCTCGACCCCGAGGCGCGGTTCGCGCGGGTGCGGTTCGACGTGTCACTCCCGCTCGCGGTCGGCGATCGCTTCGTGCTGCGATCGTCGGCCCGCCAAACCACGATCGGAGGCGCCGAAGTGCTCGACCTCGCGCCGGCGCGCCGGATTGCCGCCGCGGTGGCGCGACTAGGCCTTCCGCTCGGCGCCCGCCTCCTCGCCGCAAAACCATGGCTCCGCGTCGCCGACATCGAGATGCTGGCCGGGACTTCCGCGGAAGAAGCGGGCGCCCTCGTGGATGCAATGCTCGGGCACGGCGACGCAGTGCGCGCCGGCGATTGGGTCGTGACGAACGCCGAACTCGAACGGGTCGTCGTCGGGACGCTCGAACTCGTCGACACCCATCACCGCGAGCATCCCGCCGAGGCCGGGTTGGAAGTCGCAGAGGTGGCGCGCAGGTTGCAGGTCGATCGCGGCCAGCTTCGTGCCGCGCTGGCCGAACACGAGCAACTCGTTGTGTCGCGCGACATCGTCGCGATGTCTGGACACCGCGGCGCAGCCCATCAGGAAGATGGCCGGCGCTTGCTCGACGCGCTTGCCGCGTCGCCGTTTGCACCACCCGCCCCCGCGGAGGTGGACGTCGATCAGGAGGTCGCGAAGGCGCTCGTGCGCGACGGCGCCGCGGTGGAACTCGACGGTGTGCTGTTCGCGACCAGCGCGCTCGACAGGGCGCGCGACATGGTGGCCGGCGCGGTGCGCGATCGGGGCACGCTCACGATCGCCGAGATCCGGGATCTGCTCGGCTCCACGCGCAAGTACGTGATGCCGCTCGTGAACCGCCTTGACGCGGAAGGCGTGACGCGCCGCCGCGGCGATCTCCGGATACCGGGCCCGAGGGCGTGACGGCCAGACGTTGCGGTTGCTCAGCTGGTCTCAGCTGGCGGCGTCGAGCAGTGGCCGGCGTTCCGTCTCGGTGAGGCCACCCCAGATGCCGTGCTGCTCGCGGATTCGCAGCGCGTGGTCGAGGCAGGCCCGACGTACCCGGCATTCGGCGCATATCGACTTCGCGCGACGTTCGCGCTCGTCCCGCTCGTCGCGGCGCTCCGGCGTGGACGGCGGGTAGAAAAGGTACGACTCCGGACCCTTGCACGCCGCCTTGTCGTGCCAAGTGTCGATCGCGTGCAGCATCCCGAGCGCCACCCCATTACCCCCAAGCCGTGCGTCGGCGCGCGGAACATAACGCCGTCGGGCCCAGGGCGACAAGAGCTGAGCTGAGGAACCGCTCAGGAGCGCTTGGAACGCGGCTCCCGATAGTCCTTGGCTCCACCCTCCTCGGGCTCGACCGCGAGGAGGATGCCCTCGACCGACACCACTCTCACCGTCTGCCCGGCCGCGATGGGTGTCGCGCGGTTGGTGCGCGCCCGCCAAAGGGTGTCGCGTACTCGCACGACGCCGTCGGGCGCAACGTCGACCTCCGCCGATCCGAGCTCGCCGATGAGTTCCTCGCGCCCGATCGTCGGCGTCGAGAAACGCGATCGCACCATTGCGGTCATGCCGCTCAACATGAACACGATCGTGCCGACGATCACGATCAGCTGCACCCACCAGACGGGATCGAGACGTGACGAGCCGCCGTACAGGGTGAGCGAACCGGCGACGAGCGAAGCCGAGCCGATGAAGGTCCACGCGCCGAGCGCGGTGGCTTGCACGTCGACCGCGAAACCGATCATGGCGAGGATCAGCAATCCCACGGCATACGGATGCACGGGGAGATGGGAGAAGCCGTAGCACGCGGCCACGATCGCCATCGCGCCCACCAGGCCGGCGATACCGATGCTCACAGTGAAGAACTCGAACACCAGCAGCGCGCCGCCGACCACGAACAAGAAGTACGCGACCCACGGCGTATCGAGGGTGTGTTGCACCTGCCCGGCGAGATCTAACTTCCCGAAACTCACCACCTGGTTCGGGACGCGCCGGCGATTCTTGCCTTCGCCCACCACGCGCGCCGTCGACAGCGTGACGGGGCCGGCCGCGGTCTTCACGGTGGTGCCGTGCAACGACACGATGAACTCGCCGACCGTGGGCGACGCACGGTTGATCAAGCCTTCGTCGGCGGCGCGTTGCGCGGGCACGCGGTGGGTGACCACGTCGCTCACGAGCTTGTCGCTCCGTCCGTAGCCGCGCTGCACGGCCGCGAGCCGGCTACGCAGCGCGGCGTTCGAAACGTCGTTGGAGCGATCGAGGCGCACGGGCGACACCGGTCCGATGCCGCCACCTTGCGCAACCGAGACGACCGGAGCCGAGAGCGCGAACAGCGCAGCGCCACCACGCGCGTTCGCACCGGTGGGCCCAACCCACACCGCGATCGGAACCGTGGAGCGCGACATGGCATCGATCAGACGATCGACGTTTACATCGACCGCGCCACTCGAGTGCAGCTGGAACACGAGGAGCATCGCGTTCGATCGCTGCGCATCGCGCACCGACCGTTCGATGAGCGTCGCGTTGGGCGGATCGAGGAAACCCTCGACCGAAACGACGTCGATACCGGCCCGTCGGGGCTGCGTCTGCTGCGCCGAGGCGGGCGTGCGCAGGAGGCACGCACCCAGGCCCGCAACCAGCACCGCGAGGAGCACGCGGGCTCCTCGCCGCGCACGCGGGCTCGCTTCCAACCGTCGCATCAGGGGCTCCCATAGCATGAGGAAGATGGAGGTCGGCCAGTTCTGCTCCACCTCCCACGTCGTCATCGTCGCGGGCAAAGGCGGCGTCGGGAAGACGACCGTGACCGCGACACTCGCGCTGGTCGCGTCTCGCGCCGGGTTGAGGGTGCTGGTCGTCGAGGTCGAAGGCAAATCGGGGCTCGCGTCGATGTTCGGCGTGCCGGCCCTCGAATACGAGGAAGTCGCACTCGCCGACCGCATCAAAGCCCGCTTCCTCACGCCCGATGCCGCCCTCGTCGACTACCTCGAAAGCCACGGAATGAAGCGGATTTCCAAGCGGCTGGCGAACTCGGGCGCGCTCGACGTGGTCGCGACCGCGGTGCCCGGCATGAAAGACATCCTCGTGCTCGGGAAGGTGAAGTCGCTCGAAGAGCAGCGCAAGGTCGACCTCGTGATTGTCGACGCCCCGGCCGCCGGCCACGCCGTGACGTTCCTCGTGTCGGCCCGTGGCCTCCTCGACGCGGTACGCGTTGGGCCGGTGCGCAAACAGGCGCAAGATGTCGTCGAACTCCTCACCGATCCGGCGCGCTGCGAAGTGATGCTCGTGACGATCCCGGAAGAGACGCCCGTCAACGAGTTGATCGAAACCGCGTTCGCGGTGGAAGACAAAGCCGGCGTCGCGCTCGGGCCGGTGATCGTGAACGGTTGCTTCGACCCGTTGCCGGCCGACGTCGTCGCCACTACCGACGCGATTACGCGCGACGCGACGGCCCTCGACCGATTTGTATCGGAACGCGAGGCAAATGATCTCGCTCGGGCGGCCGCGTTCCGAGCCGAACGATTCGAGATCCAACGGGAACAGGCCGAACGGCTCGCGCAGCGCCTGCCCCTCCCGCAGCTTCGCCTACCGTTCGTGTTCGACGCCGACATTTCTCGCCCTGATCTCGACGTGCTCGCCGATGCGTTGACCCGCGAGATCGAGGCGCTTCCCGCTCGATGACCGTGACTGCAACCAGCGAACGCGCGCTCGACCAGCTCGTCGACCAACGGCGAGTGGTGATCTGTTGCGGCAGCGGCGGTGTCGGCAAGACCACTACCGCCGCGGTCGTGGCGCTCGAAGGCGCGCGCCGAGGCCGCAACGCCGTCGTCGTGACGATCGACCCGGCCAAACGACTCGCGAACGCGCTCGGTCTCGATCACCTCTCCGACACGGCGACTGAAATCGACCGCAGCCGTTGGGACCCGAACGGTGACGCGCCGCCGAGCGGCCGATTGTCGGCGTTGATGCTCGACACCAAGTCGACGTTCGACCGGTTGATCACGCGCAATGCAGGCAGCGACGACCAAGCCCAAGGCATTCTCGAGAATCGCTTCTACCGCAACGTGAGCGGCGCGCTCGGTGGCACGCAGGAATACATGGCGATGGAGAAGCTCCACGAGCTGCACGAAGAGGGCGGCTTCGACCTCATCGTGGTCGACACGCCCCCGACCCGCCACGCCCTCGACTTCCTCGACGCGCCGAAGCGGCTCATCCGGCTGCTCGACAATCGCATCTTCCGGCTGCTGATGATGCCCACGCGCGCGTACCTGCGCGTCGCGAGTGTTGCGGTGCAAGCGTTCCTGCGCACGGTGTCGCGCGTCATCGGCACCGAGGTCGTGGAAGATGTCGTCGCGTTCTTCCGAGCGTTCGAAGGAATGGAGCAAGGTTTCCGCGACCGGGCCAGGGCAGTAGAAGCGTTGATCTCCGACCCGTCGACCGCGTTCGTGCTCGTGACATCGCCGCGCCGTGATGCGGTCGACGAAGCGCGCTACTTCGCCCAGAGCCTCACCGCGCACCACCAGACCGTGGAAGCGCTGATTGTGAACCGCGTCCATCCCGCGTTCGGCGACGAAGCGCCGGAAGGCTTGCGAGCCCGTGCCGAAGGACTGCGCTCCGATACGCGCGATCCCGAGGCCGCAGCCCGTCTGGCGGCGCTCTACGAAAACCTCGCCGACTTCCGCGATATCGCGATCGGTGAACGCACCCACCTCGAGAGCCTCCGCGACCGAATCGGGTCCGCGACCGTCGCGTACGTGCCGTTCCTCGCGCACGACGTCTACGACTTCGACGCGCTCGGCGAAGTCGCAAACCTGCTGTTCGTTGCTTCCGACAACGCTGGGTAACGTTCGGGCCGTGACCACGATCCTCGTTGCCGCCGACGCACAGTGGGTGCGAGACCAGGTGCGAGCGTCATTTGTGGCGCCCGGCCAGCAAGTGATCGAAGTGACCCGGGGCCAAGACGTACGCGACACGTTCGGCCGTGAGGAACCCGACCTCGTGATCCTCGACCTCCAGATCGGCAACATGGGTGGCGTCGCCGCCGCGATCGACTTGCGGCTCGAGGAATCGGCCGGCCGGCTGCCTCGCGCGACGATCCTGCTGCTCCTCGACCGTGAAGCCGACCGTTTCATCGCCAAACGCGCCGACGTCGACGGTGTGCTCGTGAAACCGGTCGACGCCGGCACCCTGCGCCGAGCCGCCAAAGTCATGTTGTCCGGACCGCCACCCGCGGCCCGAGAGCCGGAACTGACGATCGACGCGGCGACGGGCGAACCCATCCCCGAAGCGGTCGAGCTCGTCGACGCCGACGAAACCGACTGACAGCGACTGAGAGCGACTGAAACTCGTGAACGACCACGAACTCGCAGGCGATATCGCGCGCCGTGCCGGCGAGCTGCTCCTCGCCTTGCGGGCGAGCGGCGTCACCGACGACAAGGAACTGCGCCACCGCGGCGACAACGAGAGCAACGACGCGATCTTGTCGTTGCTGGCCGAGCATCGCCCCGAAGACGCGGTGCTCTCGGAGGAATCCAAAGACGATCTCCGTCGCCTCGAAGCGCCACGAGTGTGGATCGTCGACCCGCTCGACGGCACGCGCGAGTACGGCGAAGCCGGCCGCGTCGACTGGGCCGTACACGTCGCGCTGGTGGAGAACGAAACACCGACCGCCTCCGCGGTCGCGCTGCCGGCCCAAGGCATGGTGCTGTCAACCGCGCAACCTCCCGTGTTGCCGGCTCCCACTTCGGGGCCTCCCCGGTTGGTTGTGAGCCGCACGAGGCCGCCTGCGGTCACCGAGTTCCTCGCCGACAAACTCGGCGCCGACCTGGTGCCGATGGGTTCGGCCGGTGCGAAGGCGATGGCGATCGTGCAGGGCGCGGCCGATATCTACGCGCACAGCGGCGGTCAGTACGAGTGGGATTCCGCGGCGCCGGTCGGCGTGGCGGCCAGCGCGGGCCTACACGTATCGCGGCTCGACGGGTCGGTGCTGCGCTACAACCAGCCCAACCCGTACCTGCCCGACCTGCTCGTGTGCCGGCCGGAGTTGGCGGCTGCAGTGCTGGACGCGATCGCCGCCTGGCCCGGCGAGTAGGCTTCCCCGGCTACGCAACGGGGCCAAGAGCTCCGAAGCACACGGGGCGTAGCGCAGCTTGGTTAGCGCGCAGCGTTCGGGACGCTGAGGTCCCGGGTTCAAATCCCGGCGCCCCGACTCAGAAATGCAAAACGGCTCAGTCCTGGACTCGGCGCCCAGATCTTGGAATTGAGCGCTTGAGATGGCCTTCGGAGCCGCCGATATTCGGGCGTGGACCCAGCACGCGCCTTCGCCGGACTCCACGCGACAAGTCGGGTCCGTCCTGATTCCGAGGAGCATGACGCGCGCTTCGCCGCCATCGTCGAGTACTCCTCCGAGCTGGTCGTCGTGGTCGACACCTCGGGCGCGATCACATACATAAGCCCGTCGGTCGCGCCGCTGCTCGGCTACGAGCCGGCCGACGTTTCCGGCGTCAGCGTGTTCGACTTCCTGCACCCAGACGACGTCGAGGATGCGTGGAGTCGGTTCCTGGTTGCGCTCGAAGCGCCGGGGATCGGTATCCCGTTCGACGTGCGGATCCGCGCGGCCGGCGACCGATGGACCGTGTTCGAGATCGTTGCCTCGAACATGCGCGACAACCCCTACGTGGGCGGAATCGTGTTCCACGGTCGCGACGTCACCGAACGCTTCGAGTCGCAGCGGCGATTTCAGGTGGTGTTCGAACAGTCGCCGGTCGCGCTCGCGGCCGTGCACCCGGACGGCGCCTCCGTCGTCGCGAACCATGCGTTCGCAGAGCTCTTCTGCTCGTCGCCCGACGAGATGAAAACGCGCCGGATAGCCGACCTTGTGCATCCCGACGATCGCGCACTGCTCGGAAGCGACATCGCGGCGCTGCGGTCCGACCAAGCAGAAAAGGTCGTGGCCGAGCGTCGCTACCTGCGCGGCGACGGCACCGTGTTCCATGGTCGCGCCACGATCAGCGCAGTGCGCGATGTGAACGGCGTGCTCGAGTACATGCTCGGCACGATCGCCGACATCACCGACGAGCGGCGGGCCGCCGACGCCATCGCGGCCAGCGAATCGCGGTTCCGCACGCTCGTCGACAAGTCACCCGACATGATCGTCGTGGTCAAGCCCGACGGCAGTTGGTTCAGCAGTGAGCGAGGCACCAAGCGCCTCGGTTATTCGGCCGACACGCGCATCAAGGGCGGCGTGTTCTCACTCATTCATCCCGATGATCTCGAACTCGCGATCACCGCCTACAACGAAGTGCTCGCGGGGACTCGCCCGATCGACGAATCGGTTGAACTGCGCTTTCGCACCGCAACGGGCGAGTACCTGCCGTTCGAATGCGTCGGACAGAACCTCGGCGATCACGAAGCTGTCGGGGGCGTGGCGATCACGGCCCGCGACCTGACCGAACGCAAGCGGATAGAAGCCGCGCTGTCGGCGGCCGAAGCGCGCTTCCAAGCCGTGTTCGAGCATGCGCCGTTCTCAGTGTCGGTCGTCAACCTTGACGGCATCATCATCGACGTCAATTACGCCGGCTGCTCGATGGTGGGCGTACCCCGCGAGGAACTGATCGGCTCATTGGCCAGTGACACCGTGCATCCCGACGACCTACAGGGCGCGGTCGATGCCACGACCCGGCAGTTGTCAGGTGCCGACGATGTCGCGGAGTTTCGGCTCGTGGACCGTGGTGGCGGCGAGGTATGGGTGATGTCGAGTGCGTCGCTCATCGATCCCGGCAACGGCCAGGAGCCGTACCTCGTCACGATCCAGGCCGACATCACCGAACGGCGCTTGCTCGAAGACCGCCTCGCGCACGAGGCGACTCGCGATCCGCTCACCGGCGTGTTCAACCGAGGCGCGTTCGTGACCCAGTTGGAACTCGCACTTACCCGACGCGGGACGAAACCTCCGGTGCTGTTGTTC
>JAODBJ010000333.1 GCA_025463905.1 Actinomycetes bacterium | reverse complement strand
GTGCTCTTCAGATATGTCGAGCAATGGCCTGATGAACGCTTCTGCGCGCGCTTGGAGAGCGGCGTCGTCAACTGGGGCCGGGGCGCGGATCAGTCGCAAGATGCCGCCCTCGTGCTGATTCTCAACCACGGGCCATCACACGAATTCGCCGGCCTTGGTGCGTACGCCGAGTACCGACAATTCGCGGATGAACGGCACGAACGCTTCGAGGATGAGCGGCACTCCACCGAGCGTGGCCCACGCAGTGTCGACGTCGGCCTCGGATCGCAGGAGGGCCTGCCCCTTGCCGTCGTAGCCGCCAGTACGCGTCTTGAGCACCGCCGGCAGGCCCAGCGTGGCGAGGGCGCGCTCGAGCCCGGCGCGGTCGTCGACCGGCGCGAACGGCGCGGTCGCCACGCCGAACGAGCGAAGCGTCTCTTTCTCGACCAGCCGGTCCTGGGAGGTTTCGAGGGCGCGGTCGCCCGGCAGCACCGGCGCGACCCGCGCCGCGCACCGAGCAGTGGCGGCGGGCACGCCCTCCCATTCGTACGTGACCACCGTTGCATCGGTCGCGAATTTCGTCACCGCGTCGTCGTCGGTGAACGGCGCGACGGAGAGTGGGCCGAGCGCGCGCGCCGTCGCGTCGGGCGAGGGGTCCAGGAAACGGAACGACACGCCGAGCGGGATACCGGCCAGGGCCAGCATGCGGCCCAACTGCCCGCCGCCCAGCACTGCGATCGAGTGTTCCGTCACTTCTCGCACCGTACTTTGGCCGTCCCGTCGGCCAGCGCGTCTCGGGGGTCGTTGACTCGCGGCCTCGGCTCTGTTTCCCTGGACCCGGGTTTCGTGATTTCGCTGACGGGACCGATCGACTTGGGGTGGCGCACAGTGACGACGGTGGCGGACGACGAGCGCGAACGCACGTGGACATTTCTTACGAACCATGCGCACGTGCTGTTGTGCATCGTGTCGGACCCTGAGGTCCGGCTTCGTGACGTCGCCACTTCGGTGGGCATCACGGAGCGGGCCGCGCAGCGCATCGTGACCGAGTTGGTCGACGACGGATACTTGGAACGACGACGGGTAGGCCGGCGCAACACGTATCGCGTCAACGCGAGCCGGCCGCTGCGGGCGCCGTTCGACGGTGACCGGCGCGTCGAAGAACTCATTGTCGCGCTGTCGCCGCTCTCGACCAGCTGACGTCGTCTTCGACCACGGTGAGTTCGGCCCGGCGCAACCGTTCGATCTCGTCGAGCGGCCGTTGCAGCGCGCGATGCCGCGTGCCCATCAGGGTTTCGTAATCTCGCGCGACCGCGTCGAAGCGTTTGTGCACGGTGTCGAGCTGAGTCGCGTAGCGCTCCCACTGCTTCGAGAAGTCGCCGAGGAGCCCGAGGATCTCGCCCGACGTGCGTTCGAGGCGGAAGTTGTCGACCGCCTGGCGCACCACCGCCAACACGGCGTAGAGCGTGAGCGGCGAGCACAGCACGATCTTGTGGCGGAGCGCGTCGTCGAGGACCTGAGGATCATGCTCCTGCACGAACGCGTACACCTGCTCGTTCGGGATGAAGAGCAGGAGGCAATCGACGGTGGCGTTGCGATCGTCGAGGTATCCGCGCCCGATGAGCTCCTTCACGCGGGCGCGCACGTCGCGCACGAATTGGTCGCGGTGCTGCACTCGCTCGCGGGCTGACGTCGCTTCCAGGTAGCGCACGAAGTTGTCGAGCGGGAACTTGACGTCCATATGGAGCACGAGGTCGTTCGGGAGCAAGAACGTGAAGTCGGGCCGCCCACCACCGGCGAGGGTGGCCTGTTTGCGATAGTTCACGCCTTCCAAGAAGCCGGCCAAGCGCAGGACGTCCTCGGCCATGCGTTCCCCCCACTGGCCGCGCACCCTGGTGCTGGCGAGTGCCTCGCGCAGCTGCTGCGTGGTTTCGCCGAGGGCTCGCAGACCTTCGTGCTGCGTGCGCAACTCGTTCGAGAGCGCTCCGAACGCGTGGCGCCGATCGGCTTCGAGTTCGGTGACGAGGGTGCCCATGCGGTGCAGCTCGTTCGTCATCGCCGCGAGTTGCTGGTCGATGAGCGACTTCTTGCCGTCGAGTTCGGCCGCGCTGCGCGCACCGGCCTGCTCGAGCACGGCGCGGTTCGCGTCGAGCACGTTCCCGAACGCAGGGGAGCGTTGACGCCCATACGCGAAGCCGGCTGCAAAGGCTGCGACCACCAGAACCGCGCCGAGTGCGAATGTTTCCATTGATTCCGAACCCTCCGAGACCGACATCTGCGGTCGAGATGACGGTAACCAGAGGGTGTGACAACTACGCCGTATATGGCTGCGCTTTTCAGCTACGCGTCTATATGGCTGCGCATTTCAGCTACGCGTCTATATGGCTGCGCTTTTCAGCTACGCGATGCCGGTGTCGTAGCTCGGGATCGAGTCGTAGCCGAACAACCCGACCACCGGGCGCCGGAACGACCCGCCCCTCGCGTTCTCGTACTTGCGGACGGCGGTGTCGAAGGCGGCCGCCGACGGCGGCTCGGTCGCGTTGGCATACGCGCGTGCGGCCGCGATGACAGCGTTCATCGCGCGCAGGCGCGCGGACCCCGTGACGGCGGTGGTGAGCCGCCGGCCGAGCGCTTCGAGCACGTTCGCGTCGTGCACCTGCGTGGTCACCGACGCCGTCTTGCTCGCGCGCCAGTCGGCGAGCGCGGCGTCGATATCGCTCACGATCGCGCGCTCGGGCCCGCCGGCGGCGCGCGTCGCGTTGTTCGCGTTCGCGAGGAGCTGGTAGCGGCTTTCGAGTTCGGTCTGCAACGGTGCCCAACGTGCCCGCACGTCGCTACGGGTGCGATTCAGGTCGGGTCGCGCAGTGAGCGCCAAGAGCGCGCTACCGACGAGCACGACAAGCGCGATGACGAGCACCGCACGGCGCACCCAGCGGAACATGACGAAGGCACACTAGTTGTGGCAGTACGCGCAACCGGGGCACCGGGTCGGTCGAGCGCGCGGATTCTTTGATTCCTGACGTTCATGCCCGAAGACGGTGCTGGGGTGTCACCGACGGGCGTGAACGCGGCACCCGCGTCACCCGCGGTGCTCGGTTAGTGTTCGCTGATGGCCCGCTCCCGGGCCGTGGTCGTGGCGCTTCTTGCCACCCTGCTCGGGAGCGCCGGCGCGGGGTGGTGGCTCGGAGGGCACGCGACCCGGCCGACGAACGCAACCGTTACCCGAGCCGTCGACGGCGACACGATCATCGTGCGCACCGACGACGGCCGTGACCTCACGATCCGCATCCTCGGCGTCAACACCCCCGAAACGCATGATCCCCGCAAGCCGGTCGAGTGTTACGGCCCCGAGGCCGCCGACTACTCGAAGGCGCGGCTGACCGGTCGGCGGGTGGCCTTGGAGTTCGACGTCCAGCAGCACGACATCTACGGCCGCACGCTCGCCTACGTGTTGCTGAACGGGCGTCGCTTCGATGACGAGTTGTTGAGGCTCGGCTACGCGCGCCTGCTCGTGATCCCGCCCAATGGTGCCCACGCGCGCACGATGCTGAGCGAGATGCTGGAGGCGAGGGCGGCCCGGCGCGGGCTCTGGGGCGCGTGTGCGTAGGTCATCACGCGGTGGTGGCGAGGATCTCGTCGACGATCTCGATGGTGGTGCCCGGGTGCAGGAACGCGAGGCGCGCTACCGGTTCACCGCGCCAACGCGACGGCGTGACGAACGCGATCTGTTCGTCGAGCAGGCGTGTGGACCACGCGTTGTAATCGTCGGCGTCCCACCCGCTACGGCGGAATAACACGATCGACAACTCAGGTTCGCGCAACAACTCGAGATGGGGTTGCGCCCGCACACGCGCGGCGGCGGCGCGCGCGGTCGAGAGCACGGTTTCGATCGCGTCCCGGTATGCGTCGGAGCCGTACACCGCGAGCGAGAACCACAGCGGCAGTCCGCGGGCGCGTCGAGTGAGGTGGTACGCGTAGTCGGTTGGGTTCCACTCGCCGTCGTCGTCGTGGATCACGTCGAGATAGGACGCTTGTTGCGCGTGCACGGCCTTCGCGCGTGCGGGTTCGCGATAGAGGAGCGCCGCGCAGTCGAACGGTGCGAACAGCCACTTGTGCGGGTCGACGATCATCGAGTCGGCCCGGTCGATCCCTGCGAACAACGGCCGCGCGCTCGGCGCGAGTAACGCGGCGGCGCCGTAGGCACCGTCGACGTGGAACCACAAGTCGTGCTCGTCGCACACGTCGGCGATCGACGCAAGATCGTCGACGATGCCGGCGTTGGTCGTCCCGGCGGTGGCCACGACCGCACAGATCGATTCGGGGTCGCCGTCGTTGCGCAGCGCGCGCCGCAGTGCGTCGCCGGTGAGCCGCTCTCGTTCGCCGGCGTCGACGAAGAGCAGGTCGACGTCGAGGATGCGCGCCGTGTTCGTGATCGACGAGTGCGACTGGTCGCCGACGGCGAAGCGCCACCGAGGTACCCACGGGCGCTTGGCGCGTGCGGTTTCGCGCGCGACCACTAGCGCCGAGAGGTTCGCGGCAGAACCGCCGGAGACGAAGCACCCCCCGGCGCTCGCCGGCAGACCGGCGAGGTCGGAGAGGAACCGCAGTGCCTGGTTTTCCGCGTACACCGCACCCGCGGCTTCCAGCCACGAGATCCCCGACAACGACGACGCCGACACCACCATGTCGAACAGCAACGACGCTTTGGTGGGCGCGGCGGGGATGAACGACAAAAAGCGCGGGCTGTCGATCGAGATGACTGCGGGGGCGAGCACGTCCTCGAACACCCGCAAGACCGCTTCGGGATCGTTGCCGTGCGCGTTGATCCAGTTGCCGACGCGCGCGTCGAGTTCTTCGGGTTTGACCGAACGGTCGAGCGGCACTGGATCAAGCCGGAGCCGTTCGTACGTGTACTCCAAGACCGCACGCGCCATGCGGTCGGTGAACTCGTCGTAGCTGTGCATGTGCCGGTCACGCTATAGGTGCGCGCCGGGCGCCGGCGTCACGTGATGAGCAGGCGTGTACGCACCTTGTCGATCGCGCTGGTGACAAGATCCCGGGCTTCGGAGCGACTGCACCCGAGTGCGGGAGCGAGGTGCTTCATCGACAGCGCGCGTTGACCGCGCAACCCGAAATGACGAAACAGCGCTTCGCGTTCGCGCAGCGTCAACGCGTCGTACGCGTGCGGGTCGGCGCGCAACTCGAGGACGTCGAGGTCGGGTTCGTCGTCGGCGGCGAGCTCAACGCCCAAGACGTCGGGATACGGCCACCCGTCGTCGCTGGGAAAGAGCGGAAGCGTCGATCGAGACACTGCGACCTCCTCGGTGGAGCTGCAGTCATCGTGGTCCGCTGTGAGGCACCCCGTCAACGGCCGCCGTGCAGGCCGCGCGCTTGGCGCGTTCAGCGCATTTTGCGCCGGGCGGACCGTGGACGTGGGAGTGGCGGTTGTGCCGCGGCAAGTGCCCGGCGCGTGTCGGAGAGGGCAACGAGCGGGTCGGGCATCCGATCGGCCGGACCCGGGGGCGACGCGCTGAGGACCGCGCCAACCAGCGGCGACGGTTCACGCCGGCCGGCGCGGCCGGACACGACGCGGTGTTGCGCCCACGACAGGTGGAGTTCGTCGTGCGCCCGGGACAGCGCAACATGCAGGAGACGCCGTTCCTCGTCGACGCCGGCGTCGGTGGTGGCGTAGGAGATCGGCACGAGGCCGGCCTCCAACCCTGCGACGCACACGATCGACCACTCGAGGCCCTTCGCCCGGTGGAACGTGCACAGCTCGACACCCGGTGTCGCTGCCGTGGTTTCTCCTCGCGTCGCGACTTCGAGCCAGGCGAGGAAGCCGGCGAGCGTGCCCATGCCGCCCTCGGCGCTCAGGTACTCGCGGCCGAACTGCACGAGCGCGTCCGCATAGGCGCGTTGTTCGTCGGCCGGTTCGTCGTCGTCTGCCCAGGCGAGCAGATCAGAGAGATGATCGGAAAGCGCGCGGCGGGGCGCGGCTCGATCGGTGCGCTCGAGCCGTTCGAGCAGCACGTGCACCTCGGCCCGGTCGAGGAATCGGCCACGCGTCGCGACCGCGAACGGGACGGCCGCACTCGTGAACGCGCGTTCGAACGCCGCCGACTGCGCGTTGGTGCGAAACAGCACCGCCATGTCGGACCACGCGACACCGCGGTCGTGCGCGCCGCGCAATAACCGAGCAGTCTCCGTGGCTTCGGCGTTGTCGTCTGCGAACGCGCGCAACACCGGTATGGGTCCGTCGGCGCGGATCGCGTGCGTGACACGCGCCGCGGCGCTCGGGCCGAGGGCGGCAGTGGCGGCGAGCACAACCTGCGGTGTGGAGCGGTAGTTGAAATGGAGGTTGACGCGTTCACCGCCCGGGAAGTGGCGTTCGAAGTCGTCGAGGAAGGTGGGGTCGGCACCCGCGAAGCCGTAGATCGCCTGCGCGACATCGCCGACGACACAGAGGTCGCGCCGGTCGCCGAGCCAGGCCGCGACGAGGCGTACCGAGAGTGGGTTCGCGTCCTGGAACTCGTCGACGAAGATGTGCCGGAACCGCCAGCGTTGCGCGTCGGCGAAGATGGCGTCGGTTTCGATGTGGTGGGCGCACCACCACAGGAGGTCGTCGAAGTCGACGACTCGACGGCGTCGCTTTTCGTGCTCGTAACGGGTGTAGATCTCCGCGAGTTCGGCCGCGGGGCGCGGAAGCCTTCGTTGGACGTGGGTGGTTGCAGCGACGAAGTGCTCCGGTGTGATCATGCGTGCCTTCGCCCACTCGATCTCGGCCGCGACGGCCGGTACGAGCACCTTCGCTTCCGGGCCGCGCACGGCGAGCAGGCGTGCGAGGACCCGGCTCTTGCGGGCAAGAACGCGCGGCGCTTCCCGGCCCGCTTCTTCGGCCCGACGGCGCAGCTGCGCGAGCGCGAGTGCGTGGAATGTGCCGGCGGTGACGGTGGTGTCGACCCCGAGCCGGCGTAAGCGATGTGCGAGTTCACCCGCTGCTTTACGGGTGAAGGTGACGGCGAGCACGTGGCGAGCGTCGAGCGAGTGGTCCCGGGCGCGCCACGCGATACGGCGCGTGAGCACGCGCGTCTTGCCCGAACCGGCCGGGGCGAGAATCGCGAGTGGCGCCGCGGTGCTGGTGACCGCGGCGCGTTGATACTCGTCGAGCCCAGCGAGAAGACGGTCCGGCACCACCATCGTCACCGTATCGGGGGGGTACGACGCGGGAAGGCCCCGAGTAGCCTTCGCCACCTCTCGGCGGCTCCAGTCTCCTCGGGGCCTGTTCCCTTCACCGCACTGCCCACGGGCGCCGCCCTTGCGGGCAACGGCGTGAAGCCGAACGGCACGACGCCGAAGCGCCGCGGTTACCAGTCGCTCGTCCGCAACGAGGAGCGCCGCCGGAAGGCGGGAACTCGCACGCCGCGGACTGCGTGCCGGTAGGGCAGAAACGTATGCCTGTCGGGTTCGGCGGTCAAGAGGTTTGCGGCCGCCAATGCGTGACGATTTCGTGACGGCGTCAATCGGGACACCCGGCCTGTCACGCGCCTTCCATGACATGCCTGATGGTGGGCAACAACTGGTCCACCAAGTCGATCTTGTCGACGTAGGCCGCGGCGCCCGCCGCCTGCGCAGCGCGCGCCGCCACTGCGGCGTCGGCACCCGACACGACGATCACGTGGACTCCCGGTGATCCCGCGTGCAACAACGTGATCGCGTCCATCCCCGGCATGTCGGGGAGCGACAAATCGATGAGCACGACATCGGGTCGGAGGCGCGCGGTCGCCTCGATCCCATCGGCCGCGCTCCCGCATACCGCGATCACGTCGAGGTCGCCGGCGTCGTCGAGGAAGCGCACGTACATGGTGCGCAGCTCGGCGTGATCTTCGACCACCACCACGCGCGTTCTCGGCTGGACACTCACGCCTGCACTCCCAAGTGCCCCGCCGCACCGTACCGGATGGTGAGATACCGCCGGCCCGGACCGAGAACCTGGGCGCGGCTCAGGTATACATCGACGGGATGGAGATCGAGCTCGTACGCGGCACCCGCCGTCGCAAGCACGTAGAAGCGGTGCTTGTCGGCGAACGCCTGCGCGTGACCTTCCCGCATTGGATGAGCGCCGCACAGGCGCGCGAAACCGCGGAGGAACTCCGCGTCCGGATGCAGCGGCGGCTCGACGCGTCACGCATCGACATCGTGGCGAGAGCTCGCAAGCTCGCGCGCGACTACGACCTTCCGAGGCCGAAGACCGTCACGTGGTCAGACCAACAGCAGAGCCGCTGGGGCTCGTGCACTCCCGATCTCGGCGCGATCCGCGTGTCGTCGCGGCTCGCCGCGTTCCCGTCGTGGGTGCTCGACTACGTCCTGGTGCACGAGCTCGCACACCTCGTGCAGCGCGATCACAGCCCGGCGTTCGCCGCCCTCGTCGCCCGTTACCCGCTCGCCGAACGGGCGCGTGGATTTCTCATCGCGAAGGACCTCGACCCCGACGATCTCTAGCGGGGTGGCTACCCAACGCGACTCATCGACGTACGATTCGCGCATGCCGTACCCCCGTCGACTCCTGAACGAAGGCGAAGACGTCGCCCTCGACCTCCGGCCGCACTGGTGGTTCTTCGCGCACCACATCTTCACCGGGGTGCCCCTGCTCGTCGTGTTCTTTCTCATCATCGTCAGCACATCGGGCGACGCGCAGCGCAACCTGCTCTGGGTGTGGTTGGTGTTGGCGATCGCGTGGGTGATCTGGCTCGGGCTGAAGTACCTCGCGTGGAACTTCACGCACTTCGTCGTCACAACCGATCGAGTCGTGTTCCGCACCGGCGTGCTCGGCAAGCGCGGCGTCGAGATCCCGCTCGACCGCATCAACAACATCAACTTCCGCCAGAACATCTTCGAGCGGATCATCGGGGCCGGCGACCTCGAGATCGAGTCGGCCGGCAAAGATGGCCAGTCGACCTTCTCCAACGTCCGCCACCCGGATGGCGTCCAGCAGGAGGTCTACCGGCAAGCCGAAGTCAACGCGCGCAAGCGGGCGGGGTGGAGCGGCACCGGTGGCCCGGCGCCTGCGACCGCGCCGGCATCACCTGCGGCTCCGGTTGCGTCGAACCCCGACAAGTCAGTCCCTGAACAGTTGGAACAGCTCGCATCGCTTCGAGACCGCGGCATCATCACCGCGGTCGAGTTCGAAGCGAAGAAGGCGCAGTTGCTCGAGCGCATGTGACCCTGCTGCGCGTCGTGTCGCTCGTACCCTCGGCCACCGAGACCCTTCTCGCATTGGGCGTCACACCCGTTGCGTGTACGCGTTTTTGCGAACAGCCGATGCTTCCGACGGTCGGCGGGACGAAGAACCCGGACGTCGAGCAAATCGTCGCGCTCGCCCCCGATCTGGTCGTGATGAACAACGAAGAGAACCGCATCGACGACGCCCACGCGTTGACCGACGCCGGAATCGCGTTGCACGACATGTCGCCGCGCTCGGTGCACGAAGTCGGACCCGAGATGGTGGCGCTGTGCGAGCGCCTCGGAGTTGCGGTGCCATCGCCATTCGGTGCCGACGAGTGGGACTCGTGGCTCGCGTCGATGCTCACACCGCGCTGGTACGACGCATTCATCGCGGTGTGGCGCCGACCGTGGATGTCGCTCGCCGTCGATACGTACGGTGCGTCGCTGCTCGACCTGCTGGGTGTGGGCAACGTGTTCGGCGACTCACTCGACCGTTACCCGGAGGTGACGCTCACCGAAGTAGCGGCGCGTGCCCCGAATCTCGTGATCCTTCCCAGCGAGCCGTACGAGTTCGGCGAACGCCACGCGGACGAGGTTCGGGCTGCGGTGGCCGGTGTTCCCATACTGCTCGTCGACGGCCGCGACCTGTTCTGGTGGGGGAGCCGCACACCGGCGGCGGCGGCCCGCCTCAAGTCGGTGCTCGCGACCTAAGCCCCCAACCACCGCCGGGTTGTTGCACTTGTGCGCCCGCACGGGACCATTACTGCGACAACCTGGGTTGGCTGCCGCTCGCTCGCGCTACGAGGGCACAGTTGCGCCGTGGCCCAACTCACGGAGTTGGGCGCGGATCCGATCGGCGGCGTCGTCGAGGTCTGCGGGTGACGGCGACCGGTTCGCATGCGTGAACGTGAGCTCGCCGGGATGGTTGATCGGTACCACGTGTATGTGCACGTGCGGCACCTCTTCTCCGACTATGAGCACGCCCACGCGGCGCGGATGCCACTCCGCGTCTTGCGCCTTGCCGATGCGTTGCGCGACGTGGAAGAGGTGCGCGTTGAGTTCGGGTTCGACGTCGATCCAGGAGTCGATCTCTTCGCGGGTCACCACGAGTGTGTGACCGGGCATCATGGGTTCGA
>JAODBJ010000300.1 GCA_025463905.1 Actinomycetes bacterium | reverse complement strand
CGTTCGAGGAAACCTTCCGACGCATGCGCGACCAAGGTGCCGACGGCATCGTGTGCGTCAACCTCTCGGCCGCGATGTCGGCCACGATGCAGTCCGCGAAGGTCGCCGCGAAGGCGCTCGACGGTGTCTGCCCCGTGGAAGTCTTCGACTCGCAAACTGTGTCGATGGGCCAAGGCGACCTCGTGTTGCACGCCGCGCGGCGCGCGAAAGAAGGTGCCGACGTCGACACGATCGTCGCCGAGCTCGACGACCGCCGCCAACGCTCTCGGCTGCTCGCCGCGCTCGACACGCTCGAGTACCTGCGCAAGGGAGGCCGCATCGGCGGTGCTCAGGCGATGCTGGGATCGATGCTGTCCATCAAGCCCGTCATCACCGTCATCGACGGGTCGGTACAAGCCGCGGGGAAGGTACGGACCCGTTCGAAGGCGCTGCGGTTCATGGTCGATCGTCTGCATCCCGGCAGCGTCGCGACGCTGTGCGTGCTGAGCGCCGATGCGCCCGACGTCGACGAGTTCCTCACGATGCTCGAACCGGTCGTTCCTCGTTCCGACGTCGTCGTCGCGCAGATCGGCGCGGTGGTCGGCGTGCACGTCGGCCCGCGCGCCATGGGTGTGGTTTGGGTGGAACACCCGTCCTGACGGTGTGGCAACTAGCGTTCCGCAGCGGTGGGCACGCCCGACGCTGATCTCGCCGCCGCAGCCGCGCGCGGCGACCGGCGGGCACTCGAGGACCTCCTCGACCGGCATACCGACCGCGTCTTCGCGATCTGCCGGCGAGTGCTCATCGATCGGGAAGATGCGCTCGACGCGACGCAGGAAGCCCTGATCGCCGTCGCTCGTCGCATCGGGACGTTCGACGGCCGCGCGCAGTTCACCACCTGGCTCTATCGCGTCGCGATGAACGCCGCGCTCGACGAAAGCCGTCGCCGCGCCCGACGTCCGCTGCCCATCGACCTCAATACGGATCGCGCCAGTGCGGACGTACCGATCGATTCCCTCGTGGCCGACCGCGTCGACGTCGATGCCGCGCTCGCAACCATTCCCGTGGAGTTCCGCGCGGCGGTGGCGTTGCGCGACCTCGGCGGCCTCGACTACGCCGACATCGCAGAGATACTCGGGATTCCGCCGGGCACGGTCCGCTCCCGCATCGCGCGAGGCCGCGCCGCGCTCGCCGACCGACTCGGGAACCGCGACGACCCCTCCCATCGTCATACAGAGCGATCCACATGACCGACACGCCACTCGACCCGCTGGCCCCCGAGGCCGTCGACGAGCTGTTGAGCGCGCGCGCCGACGGCGAGTTCGACGCGGCGGCGCGCGACCTCGGAATGACGCCGCTCGACGCCCAAGCCCGGCTCGACGCGACACCCGGGGCGCGCGAACGCGAACGTGCGCTCGTAGCGGCGCGCGACGCGATCGCGGATGCGCCGCCACTGGACGACGTCACGCGCCGGCGACTCGTACAACGCGCCGCCGCTCCGGTCGTGCCGGCGCGGGTTCTCGGGGCGCGTCGCTCGGGGCGTTGGCTGGTCCCTGCGGGCGGGATCGCCGCAGCCATTGCGCTCGTCATCGGTGTCGTCGCGCTCGCCCACAGCAGCGGTTCCGGCGCGAAGGCCAGCAGCGCGAACGCGTCGGCCACTGCCCCGACGCAACACGTCACCGAGGCGTCCGGTCAAATCAACAGCGCCGCCGACCTGCGCCGATTCGTGCGTGGACTACCCGACTCGGTCAACCGGTCCGCGACCGCGCCGTTGCAGTCCGAGAACTACGGCGCGGCGCCGACGCCAACGACGCACGCGGCCGTCGGTGGCCTGTCCGCCAAAACCCAGGCGAGCGGAACGACCAACGCGAAGCCGAACCGGGACGAGGCCCTGCGGGTCGACTGCCCCGCCACCCTCGCGAAGCAGCTCCACGCGACGTCGCCGGTGCTCGCGACGCGTACGGTGCGCTCGCAGGGCACTCGCGCCGTGGTCGTGTTGTTCGTCAAGGACAAGCGGACGCTCGCCGTGCTCTACGACCCAAAAACCTGCGTGCCGCTCATCACCTACTTGTCTCCGTAGGGGCCGCGCTCGCGCAAAAGCCGGTCGAGAACGACCAGCTACGCTCGTTGGACCACACTTGCGGGGGAGCACGCGCATGGTCGACACGCGCACGGCGAGCACGCCCACGAAGAACACCAAGGACTGGACGACCGAGGCCACCGACGCGATCGAACGCGCGGTTTCGGCGGTGCGCGACAAGACGGTGGTGCCCGCCCACGCCATCTCGCGAGCCATCGTGTACGGCCTGCTGGCAACGCTGTTCGCGGTGCCGGCGTTGCTGCTCCTCGGGATCGGGTTCTTCCGCGGTCTTGTGCTCGCGTATCAAGGCGAAGTGTGGGCGGCTTGGCTCACGCTCGGCGGAATCTGCGTGCTCTTGGGCGGGTTGTCCTGGTCCAAGCGCACTGCGTGACGAGGACGACAAGGACAACCCCCACATGGAGCCCCGCGACATCATCATCGTTGGATCAGGTCCCGCCGGCCTGACCGCCGCGGTTTACACCGCGCGCGCCAACCTTTCACCACTCATGATCGAAGGCCTCGGCGCGGGCGGGCAATTGATGCTCACGACCGACGTCGAGAATTTCCCGGGTTTCCCCGACGGCATCCTCGGGCCCGAATTGATGGGCCGTTTCCGTGACCAGGCGGCGCGCTTCGGTACCGAGTTCGTCACCGCCGACGCCGATCGGGTCGACCTCTCCGCTTCACCCTTCGGCGTGTGGGTCGCCGGCCAAGAGCACCGTGCCAAGGCGTTGATCATTTCCACCGGCGCAACCGCCATGATGCTCGGCCTCACATCCGAGCAGAAGTTGTTGGGCCACGGCGTCTCTACCTGCGCCACGTGCGACGGCTTCTTCTTCCGTAAGCAAGAGATCGCCGTGGTGGGCGGGGGTGACTCCGCGGTGGAAGAAGCGACGTTCCTCACCCGCTTCGCCGACAAGGTCACCCTCATTCACCGTCGCAAAGAGCTGCGCGCGTCGAAGATCATGCAGGACCGCGCCTTCTCGAACCCCAAGATCGACTTCCGTTGGAACAGCGAGGTCGACGAAGTGCTCGGCAACGGCCGAGTCGAGGGCGTGCGCTTGCGCGACGTCGAATCCGGCGACCTTTCGGATCTCGCAGTCAGTGGGGTGTTCGTGGCCATCGGCCACCGCCCGAATACCGAGCTGTTTAAGGGTCAACTGGAACTTGACGATGCGGGCTACATCATCACGGAGGGTGGCAGCTCACGCACATCCGTTCCGGGCGTCTTCGCTTCGGGCGACGTGCAAGACCATGTGTATCGCCAGGCGGTCACCGCCGCGGGGTCAGGTTGCATGGCGGCGCTCGACGCCGAGCGATACCTCGAGGCGCTCGGCGGTTGAGGGTCGGAAATCCACCGGCCCTCGGCGACGTTGCATCGTTTACATTCGGCAGGCACGCGAAAGGAACTCATCGTGTCAGAAGCCATTAGCCATCTCACTGACGCCACCTTCGACGAATCGGTCGGTTCGGCCGACGTCCCGGTGATCGTCGACTTCTGGGCGGAGTGGTGTGGGCCGTGCAAGATGATCAGCCCGGTTCTGGAAGAGATTGCCAAAGAGCACGACGGCAAGCTCCAGGTCGCGAAACTGAACGTCGACGACAACCCTGAAATCGCGCGCCGATTCGACGTGATGAGCATCCCGACGTTGCTCGTCTTCACCGACGGTCAGGTGAAGCGACGCCTGGTCGGAGCGAAGGGCAAAGCGCAACTCCTCGAGGAACTTTCCGAGTTCATCGCTTGAACACCCCCGCGGTCTTGCGCTGCGGCGACGGGGGCGACGCCGTCCGCGACCTCCAGGAGCGGTTGAACGCCGCGGGGCACCCCGTGACCGTCGATGCGAACTTCGGTCCCGCGACCGAGGCGGCGGTGCGCGCGTTCCAGACCGACCGACGGCTGCGCGCCGACGGCATCTCCGGGCCGCAGACGTTCTCCGCGCTCGTGGAAGCAGGCTTCCAACTCGGCGACCGCATGCTGTACCTCCGCCAACCCATGCTCCGCGGCGACGACGTGACCGAACTGCAACGCCGGTTGAATGGCCTCGGCTTCGACGCCGGCCGCGAGGACGGCATCCTCGGACCCGAGACGGAACGCGCGATCCGCCAGTTCCAACGCGACGCGCGTCTCATCCCCGACGGTGTGTTCGGGCCTGAGACGCGCACGAGGTTGCAGAACTGGGACGCGCTGGCCGGTGGCTCGATCGCGTCGGTACGTGAACGTGAAGACCTCCGTCACGGCAGGCATCGCCTCGCCGGCCGGAAGGTGTACCTCGCGGTGGAACCGGGCCTCGCCGCGCTGGCAAGCGCGGTCATGAAAGGCCTCGCCGATGCCGGGGCTGACGTCGTCGCGGAAACGTCGGTTGAAAATGACTCGGTGCTGGCCGCGGATGCGAACCGCTTCGCAGCCGACGTGTTCCTCGCCATCCGCACCGGCGACGCGGAGAACCGCTGCTCCTACTTCGCCAACGCAGCGTTCCGCTCCGAGGCCGGTTACCGCTTGGCCGAACATCTCGACGCCGAACTCCAGTCGGTGCTCGGAACGACGGGCGGCACGATCGGACGGAGCTACCCGGCGTTGCGCGAGACGCGCATGGCCGCGGTCGTGTGCGAGATCGTTCCGCGTGACGACGCCGCCGCGCTACAACGCCTGGTCGCGCGCAACCACGACGTTGCGATGGCCATCGTGCGCGGGGTTCGCCAGGGCGTCGAACGCCCGCTCGACTCCCCCTGCTGAGCTAACCCTCGAGCAACGCTCAGGCCAGCTCGCGCTTGCGGGACCCTTCGGTCATCACCCGGTAGATGCGCTCGAGGTCCTCGAGCGTCGCGAAGTCGATGGTGACCCGACCGAGTTTCGGCCCCATCGTGACGTGCACGCGAGTCTCGAGGTAGTCGCCGAGCAACTCCTCGAGCTCGAGGAGCCCCGGCGGCCGCATCATGGGGGCGGGCGCTGCCGACCGCGCCGGCGTTGCCGGCGCCGCATCGGTGTTGCGCGCCCGAACCGCTTCTTCGACCGCGCGCACCGAGAGGTCTTCGGCCACCGCGCGCTTCGCCAATTGCTCTTGGAACGCTCGATCAGGGGTCGCGAGCAACGCGCGCGCGTGACCCATCCGGAGCGAACCTTCCTGCATGTGCCGCTGGATTGACGGCGGCAACTGCAAGAGACGCAACGTGTTCGTGATCGTCGTGCGGCTCTTGCCCACGCGGGCCGCGACGTCGTCGTGCGTCAGGCTGAAGTCTTCGATCAGTTGTTGGTACGCGGCCGCCTCCTCCAACGGGTTCAGCGATTCGCGCTGCACGTTCTCGACGATCGCCTGCTGCAACGACGACGCATCGTCGGCGTGGCGGATGATCGCCGGAATCGTCTGGAGTCCCACTCGTCGAGCCGCTCGCCATCGTCGCTCGCCGGCGATGAGTTCGAAGCCATCGCCCGTGTCGCGCACGAGTACCGGCTGGAGTACGCCGACTTCGCGGATCGACTCGGCCAGCGCGGCGAGCGCCTCCTCGTCGAAGTGCTCCCGCGGTTGATGCGAGTTCGGTCGGATCGAAACGACCGGCAGTTCCTGCAAGCCCATGGCCCCATCGACCATCGCGCCCGCTGGGATCAATGCACCGAGCCCTCTACCCAGCCCGCCTGGACGTGCCACGGCTCACCTCCTTGGCGAGTTCGCGATACGCAACCGCACCGCGTGAAGACGAATCAAAAACGGTAATGGGCTGGCCGAACGAAGGGGCTTCCGAGATCCTCACCGTTCGCGGAACGACAGTGCGGTACACCTTGGAGCCGAAGTGGGTGCGGACTTCGTGCTCGACCTGCTCGGCCAATCGTGTCCGCGCGTCGTACATCGTGAGCACGATGCCCCGGACGTCAAGCGTCGGGTTGAGGTTCGAACGCACGAGCGACACGTTGCGCAGGAGCTGGCCCAAACCCTCGAGTGCGTAGTACTCGCACTGGATCGGGACAATGATGTCGTCGGAGGCCGCGAGTCCGTTGACCGTCAACAGCCCGAGCGACGGCGGGCAGTCGATCAACGTGAAGTCGTAGTCGTTGCGCACTTCGCCGAGTGCCCGGCGCAACTTCAGTTCACGCGAAAACGCGGGGACCAACTCGATCTCCGCGCCCGCCAGGTCAATCGTCGCCGGCACCACGAAGAGGTTCCGCACGCTGGTGGGCTCGACGCAGTCTTCGACCGGCGTGTCATTCATGATCACGTCGTAGATCGACCCTTGGACGTTGCGGTGGCTGATACCCAGTCCCGTCGTTGCGTTGCCCTGCGGGTCGAGGTCGATCACGAGCACGCGATACCCGAGTTCGGCCAAGCCGGCGCCGAGGTTGACGGCAGTGGTCGTCTTGCCGACGCCGCCCTTTTGGTTGGCGATTGCAAGGACGCGCGGCAGCGTCATCGCCGCTTCGGGCGGCGCGTCCGGCCCCGCCGCACGCAACGGCGAGAACCCGCCTGCGGGCCGAGGAATATCGCGAAGCGGGTGCTCGGGCCCGTCGTCCCCGGTCGAGTTCGGGGCGAACGACGAAGTCGTGCGCGCTTTCGGACCGGCGAGCGGCTCTTCCGCCGGGGCTTCCACCGGCGGGTCGGGAGTCACGCTTGGTTCGTCTTCGCTGACTTCGACGGAGATGTTGTCTTCAACGATGTTGTCTTCAGAGATGTCGTCTCCGGCCGGTTCTGCTGCTTCCGGCGCGTCGTCAACGTGCACGGCAGTGCCCTGACCAGCGGGCGGCTGCTCTGCACCGCCCCATCTGCGGAACAAGCCGCGGCGTTCCGGCTGCTCGGGTCCCATGGCTACGCCCCTCGCGCTGCGCCCCTACAAAACGACAGACCAATGTTCCACGTGGAACATCGCGCCGACCACGACGGGTCGGGGTGGTGGGAGCGTACTACTGCGAGCGTTCGTTCTGCATCATGTGAAAGAGCGTTTCACGTGGAACATTCACCACAGCGGGCGCTTGGTCGGGATCCCGACCCGCCTCGGATACCGGTCGGCGAGCGGAGATTCCTTGTGCATCGTCGCGACGCCGTAGCCATGGTGACGGCTCTCTTCGCCCGTCCCCAGGCCGAGAACCCGCAGTTTGGCGGCCGGCCAGCGCTCGATCTCGGTCGCCGGCGGTTCGCTCACCAGGAGGAGCCCGCCCACCTCCAGGAACGGCGAGGCGAGCTCCGCAGTCACTGCCGGCGCGCCAAAGGACCGTGCGACGACCACGGAAAAATGTTCTCGCAGATCCGCCTCATGGCCGAGGACCTCCGCTCGATCGCAGCGGACGGCGACGCGATCAGCGATTCCAAGGCGCGCCGCGGCGCTGGCAGCGAACGTGCAGCGGCGCTGGGAGGCGTCCACGAGCACCGCCTCCGTCTCACTCCATTGCAACGCGAGGACCAGGCCCGGCACTCCCGCCCCGCTGCCCAGATCGAGAAAGGAACGAGGCCCGGCCGGCCCAACCTGTGCCTCGACCGCGGCGATGAACACGCCGGCATGGTCGATGTGCCGCTCGGGGGCGTCGGGTCCGAGGAACCCCGCCTCCCGAGCATCGGCAAGAACCCGGCGCAGCTCGGCGTCGGGAACGTCACTCACGCGGGCCGGATCACAACCCGTCGGCGGGGTTCTTCGCCTACCGATGCCGTCGCGACACCCTCGATCTCGGCGACGGTGTCGTGTACGACCTTGCGGTCCGGCGGGCTCATCGGCTCGAGCGCACGCTCGACTCCTTCGGCCTTCACCTGTTCCGCAAGGTTGCGGGCGAAGTCGGCCAGGGCCTCCCAACGACGTTGCCGGTAGCCGCCGACGTCGACATGTACTCGAGCGCTGTGCCCGCCGGTAGAACGCTGGACCACCGCCCGCACGATCTCTTCAAGGGCGGTCAGGGTCGCGCCTTTCGGGCCGACCAGGAGACCGAGGTCCTCCCCGTTGATGTCGACGAAGACCGCTTCCTCGCGGACCTCCGTCTCCACCCGGCCGGCGACGCCGAACGCCTCGACCAGCCCGGTCGTGAACTTCTGCGCCGCGGCAGCCTGATCTTCGACGGGAACGTCGTCCTCCATATTGATCTCCTCCTGCCCGACCTCGGTGGCCGAACCTCGCCCGCTGTTCGCGGTTGCATGTGCACTGCTTCCGGATCCGCTGCCGCTACTGCGTCTTCCGCGCGAGCGAGAACGGTTCGAACCACCACTACGCGTCGTCTCTCGCGCATCACCTTCGTCGCGCCGGGGACGCGCATCTCCACCCTCGCGCCGCGGACGCGCATCACCTTCGTCGCGCCGCGGACGCGCATCGCTCGACGTTGCGCCCTCTTCCGAACCGCCTCCGCCGCCGTCTCGCTTGCCGCGGCCAGGCCGCTGACGGCGCCGGCGCCGGTCGCCCGGCTTCTCGCGCGAAAGCGGCTTTACCCGCGCCCGGATGCGGGCTTCGGTGCGACCGATGCGGCCGAACAATCCCGACTTCGGCTCGTCGACGACCTCGAATTCGAGCTCGTCTTCGACAACACCGAGACGGTCAAGCGCCAATTCCTTCGCGTCGTCGACGGTCCGGCCGGTGACTTCGATCCATTCCATCGCTCAGCGCTTCCGCTTCTTCTGACGCCGTTGCGCAGTGTTCGGGTTCACGCGGGGTTTCCCGGCGCCGCCGTTCCCGGAGGAACCAGGGATCACTCGGCCCGACTGAGAGGTGTCGCGCGCTCCCGATCCTTTCGAACCACCGGAGTTCCGCCCTCCACCGCCCTTGGGCGTGCCGGATCCACCGGGGTCATCCGGGTCACCTTTCCCCTTTACCGAGAGCTCGGGTGACTCGCCCAGATTCGCCTTCGGAGATTCCTTGGCGTGCTCGGTGTCGTAGATCCGGTTGAGCACCAGCTGTTGCTGCCCGATGCGCCAGGTGTTGCTGGTCACGAAATAGACGACGAGCCCCGACGCGAAGTTCAAGGAGATCAGGCCAAAGGCGATCGGCATGACCTTGCCGATCATCTGCGCCTGGTTCGCCATCGCCGACGTCGGCGCGCCCGATTGCGCCTGGCGCGCCATCGTCTGTCGAGCCTGGTACCACCCGGTCGCGATCACCAGGACGACCATGATGAAGTAGGGGAGCGTGCCGAGGAACCCCTTCGTCACGCCGCTCGCGTGTGACGCCGCCACCGACAGGTCCATACCGAGGAACCGCAGCCCCTTCGGGTGTGCGCACGCGTACTTGTTGGCCGAGGTGGCCGTCGGGCAGATCTGGGTGAAGAGTTTGTTGAACTGGCCGGTCTTCGGGATACGACCACTCGTGTGGCGGAGCAACCCGAAAAGCGCGAAGAAGATCGGCATCTGCATCAGGAGCGGGAAACAACCCGACAGCGGGTTGATCTTGTTCTCCTGATAGAAGCGCATCACTTCTTCGTTTTGCTTCTGCTTGTCGTCCTTGTACTTCTGCTGGATCTTCTTGATCTCCGGCTGGACGCGTTGCATCTGGATCATCGACCGCGCTTGCTTCGCGGTCAGCGGGAACAGCACGAGCATGACCGTGCAAGTGAGGAGGATGATCGAGACACCGAGGTTCGGGACGAACGTATAGAAGACGGCGAGTAACCAGCCGATCGCCTTGCTGAGTTGCGTCAAATCGGGACTCCTTCGCGCGAGGCGCGACTGCGGTCGAGATCGAGGTCGGGCACCGGATCGAAGCCGTGACCGCCAAACGGATGGCAGCGCCCGAGCCGGCGCGCCGCGAGCCACATGCCGCGGCGAGCGCCATAGCGTCCGATCGCCTCGTCGGCGTACGCCGAGCAGCTCGGGTAATAACGACAACGCGGCGGACGGTTCATACTGAGGTGTTGATAGAGGTGGACAGTGCGCTGCAAAACGCGCGCCGTGGTACCGGGCTCACGTTCCGTCATGACCCTGCCGCCGTGGCTCGCAACAGCTCACAGAACGCGTTGTCGAGTTCTCGGTACGTGGCCGAAACTGCTTTCGAGCTCGCGCCGAGGAGATAGTCGTGGCCCCCGGCGAGTTCGTCGCGGTGCGCTCGGATGAGCGAGCGCAGGCGACGCCGAACCCGGTTGCGCGCGACTGCGTTGCCCACCGGCCGGCCCACCGCGAACGCAACGCGCGGCGGATCGCCCTCACGGCCTGGGATTCGGGTCATGGTGAGCACTCCCCGACGGTGACGTCGGCCTGTCGCGAGCGCGCGAAAGGACGCACGGTCCCGCACGCGCCAGATCAGGCTGACAGGGCGTGACGTCCCTTGCGACGACGGCGGGTGAGCAGTGCCCGACCTCCACGAGTCCGCATGCGAATGCGGAAGCCGTGGGTCTTGCTGCGCTTCCGGTTGTTGGGCTGGAAGGTCCTCTTCACGCATCGCCTCCTGAAACGCCTGGGCGCAGGTGGGCCCGGGCGGCGCGCTCGACCGGTGGAACCGGGGCGCGACGGACGGACCAGTGTACGGCGGCGGTATCCCCAGCAGCAATCCGGCCTCCAAGGGCACGATCCACACGTCCTGTCGCCATTTCCACGGAACGCTCGGGACTCCCTTGAACGTTCAAAGATCGTGAAATCCACAACTCTTGACGCCCCGATGCCGACAAATTCGGCTGATTCCGCCGTCGAGCCCTCCCCTTGTTGGATTTCCACAGCGGCTGCTAGTGTTCCGCCACCCAACGGGGCCCCAGCCACGGCCTCTACCCCGATTGGTACTTCCCCGAAAAGGGGCGCCGGTACGTTTCCGGTCGGCCTCCAGCAGCCGTGGGCGACAAAGCGGCGGCTTTCTCCACACAATGTGGATTCGCCTGTGGACAACGGGGGACGGTGTAGTGGGAACGGCAGCGGCAGACGATCTTTGGGCCAAAGTCGCGGCTGCCGTCCGAGCGCAATTGTCCGAAGCGACCTGGAACACGTGGTTTCAGGGTGTTCATGCGCTCAACGTCACCGATGACGTACTCGTCCTCGGTGTCCCAAGTTCGGTCGCTGTCGAACGGATCCGCACCAGTTATCTCGGGCTCCTCACCGACGCCGTCCAGGCCCTCACCGGGGTACCGCGAAGTGTCGAGCTGACCGTCGACACGGTCGCGCGCGGCCACGAACCGCCCGGCGTGTTCGAAACGCCATTGCTCGCGGCCGCGCCCCAACCCGAACCGGTCCAAACGCAAACCGCGACGCGGCAGCAGGCCGACGGTGAGACTCCGTCATGGCCTACCGGTTCGTTGAACCCTCGTTACACGTTCGACCAGTTCGTGATCGGTGCGTCGAACCGTTTCGCGCACGCCGCGGCGTTGTCGGTCGCGGAAAGCCCGGCACGGTCTTACAACCCGCTGTTCATCTACGGGCCGGCGGGGCTGGGTAAAACCCACTTGCTGCACGCGATCGGCCACCACGTACGCGCGCTGTTCTCGAGCAAACGAGTGCGTTACGTCAGTACCGAAACGATGATGAACGAGTTCGTCGACGCAATGCGAGCAAAGACGATGCCCGGCTTCAAGCGCCGCTACCGCGAGGTAGATGTGCTGCTCGTCGACGACATCCAGTTCCTCGAACGCACCGAGCAACTGCAAGAAGAGTTCTTCTACACGTTCAACGACCTGCACTCGCGCGGTAGCCAGATCGTGATCTCCTCCGATCGACCGCCCAAGTCGATCGCCACTATCGAAGACCGGCTCCGTAGCCGCTTCGAATGGGGCCTCATCACCGACATCCAGCCCCCCGAGTTCGAGACGCGCCTGGCCATCCTCCGCAAGAAGGCCGAGTCCGAACGTCTCGAAGGCATCCCGGCCGGCGTGCTCGCGTTCATCGCGGAGCACATCGTCGACAACGTGCGTGAGCTCGAAGGGTCCCTGATCCGCGTCGCCGCCTACTCCAGCCTGAACCGGGTGCCGCTCACCGAGGAAGCTGCTCGAACCCTTCTCGCCGACCTGCTGCCCAGCGACCGGCCGCGCATCATCACGCCGCAGTTGATCCTCGACGAGACCGCCAAGATGTTCGGTTTCACCCTCGACGAACTCTGCGGGAAGAGCCGGCGCCGTCCACTGGTCACCGCCCGCCAAATCAGCATGTACGTCTTTCGGGAACTCACCGACTACAGCTACCCGAAGATTGCGGACGAGTTCGGCGGTCGGGATCACACCACCGTGATGCACGCATGCGAGAAGATTCGGGCACAAATGGCGGAACGTCGAGTGACGTTCGACCAGGTCAACGAGCTGATAAGCCGTATCAAGAGCGGTGCTGGTGGATAAAGCTGTGGATACCTGGGGAAATCGGTGGGTTCAGCAGGGGCGCGTCCACAACCGGCCCGCGCCGAAGGTGGTGGCCTGTGCACACGGTGGATGTCACAGTGGACACTCACACACCGGTTGACCAGCGCCGGTGCCGACTTCTCCCCAATCCACAGCCCCTACTACTACTAAGACCAGAATGAACCAGGAAAGCAGCAGGAGGCAGTGTGAAGTTTCGCTGCGAGCGTGACACCCTCGCCGATGCCGTGGCGACCGCCCAGCGCACCGTCGCGAGCCGCAGCGGGGCGCTGCCGGTGCTGCAGGACCTTCGGGTGACCGCAACCGCCGACGGCTTGGAGTTCGTGGGATCCGACCTCGAGATCACCAACCGCGTGCAGGTGCCGGCCGATGTCGAAGAGACGGGCGTCGCCGTCATCCCGAAATTGCTGGGCGAGATCGTGCGCCGGCTCGAACCGGGGCCGGTCACGGTCACCGTTGCCGGCGACGAAGCGCACATCAGCGCGGGGCGCTACTCCACGTCGCTGCGTTTGAAGCCGGCCGAGGACTACCCGCGTTTGTCGCCGAGCGACGGTCAAGGCGTGCGTGTCGACGCGGCGACGTTCGCGTCTGCGCTCAAGCAGGTCGTGCGGGCGGCATCGAAAGACGATCTCAGGCCGATCCTCACCGGCGTGTTGCTCGCCGCGCACGGCAACGGGTTACGCCTGGTTGCCACCGACTCGTACCGCCTCGCCGTACGCGACCTGCGAGGCGTGAGCATGTTGGAAGAGGGCCAGAAGGTCCTCGTCGCGGCAAAGGGTCTGTCGGAAGTACAACGGCTCGCCGGCGACGGCGAGATCGAAGTTGTGTTGCGTGATCGCGATGTGGTGTTCCGCACACCGCGCGCCGAGGTCACGGCCCGCCTGATCGAAGGCGAATTCCCGAACTACGAGCAACTGATCCCGAGCGGATACCCGAACCGGCTCACGATCGGGCGCGAACCGTTCCTCGAGGCGCTCGACCGGGTGCAGATCGTCGGGCAGAACCG
>JAODBJ010000299.1 GCA_025463905.1 Actinomycetes bacterium | reverse complement strand
GGGCGTCGACGTCGCGTTCGACGTCTTCTACCGCGCAGGCGAGCACGTAAAGCCGGTCGCGCAGCGATTCGAGCTCCGTTCGGGTGACGACGAGTTCGTGCTCCCCCAGCCCCAACTCCCCCGCCCGACGCCGCGCCTCGTAGTGCCGCTGTCGGCACGACCGCCGGCAGTACTCGCGGGGTCGCCCCGTGCGCGAGGTGATCGGGAACGGGCGTCCGCACCAACGGCACGCTTTCGTGTCCCGTTCCTTTGCGCGGTCGGGCGCAATCGTCACGGTGACGAATGTACGCGCCTGCGGGTTCCGAGGCGCGCATACCTATAGTGCACCGCCCGCACTATGATAGTGCGCAAGATGCACTATTGGATCTAAGACCCGAAGGAGCACGAACGTGGCGCGCCGGCGAAGTGGCGAGTTGTTCCCCACTGACGCACCCGTCGCGGGTGCCGATCTCATCGGTCGCGCCGACTCGGTGACTGCGCTCACTGCGCAACTCGAACAGCATTTCCATCGCATCGTCACGGGCCCGCGTCGCACGGGCAAGACGAGTGTGTGCCAAGCCGCGGTCGACCGGCTCCGGCGGCGCGGCTGGTACACCGTGTCGCTCGACATGTTCGCACTCGCGAGCCTTGCCGAAGTAGCGGAAGCGCTCACGTTGGCGGTGCTGTCGAACCGTTCCACCATGAAGAAGGTGCTCACCAAGGCGCGTCGCACAGGCCGGACCATTGCCGCGGCCACCGCAACCACCGTTACCACGCGCATGCAGGGTGAGCTCGGTGAGGTGGTGGAGATCGCGTTCCGGCCCGGTATCGCCGACCGCGACCCGCACCGATATTTCCTCGACGCTCTCGCGCTGTGCGAACGGGTCGCCGAGCGTGACGATCGCCAACTCGTGTTGTTCATCGACGAGTTCCAAGAGTTCGGCGCAGAGCGCCAGCCCTACGGCGAGGTTGACCGGCTCACGAAGCAGATGCGTTCGGTGTTACAGAAATCGGACCGCGTCACCTGCCTGTTCGCAGGGAGCATCGAGCACCTCATGGCCGAACTGTTCACCCCACGCCGGCGCGCGTTCTATCGCTTCGGCGGGTTCTTCTCGCTACCACCGATCGACGACCCCGACTGGCGTACGGGACTCGCGAAACGTTTCGCCCGCGACGACTGCACGATCGACGGCGACGCTCTCACGCTGCTCGTGGAAACGGGCGAGGGTCACCCGCGCGCCACGATGCTCGTCGCGCAGCAAGCGCACGCCGCGTCGCTGGCCGCCGAGACGAACCGCATCGATGTGAACCTCGTGCGCGAGGGTCTGGCGCTCGCACTCGCGGCCGACGCGGCGAGTCTCGACAGCGACGTCGATCGCATCCGGCGCCTGGGCCGCCACACCTTCTTGCTCGCCCGGCGCGTCGCGCACGGCGACAAGCCCTACGTGGGCTCCACGCCGAGCAGCGCCGCGCGCGGGTTGCAGGCGCTGCGCGACGCCGGGTTCGTGGAACGTGCCGGCCGTGGTGCCTGGCGCCTCTCCGATCCCCTGCTGCGTCGCTATCTCGTCGACATGCCGAACTGACTACATCCGACCCGCGGCGCGCGCGGCCTCTTCGGTCTGGGCAAGGCGCCGGTCGATGATCGCGAGGCCGGCATCCCAGAACCCCGGGTCCGCGAGGTCGACGTCTACCAGCTCGCCAAGCTCCTGCGGTGTCTTGGAGCCGCCGGCGCGCAACAGGTCGAGGTACTGCGACACGAAGTCGGGCCCGTGCTCCTCGTAACGCGCGTAGACCGACAGTGCGAGGAGCTGGCCGTATGCGTACGCGTAGACGTATCCGGGCGTCGCCATGAAATGCGGGATGTAGGACCACCAGTTGCGGTAGCCGTCTGTGAGTTCGACCGCGTCGCCGAGCATCGCGTGCTGCGTCTGGTACCAGAGGTCACCGAACTGCTCGATCGAGATTTCACCTTCGTCGCGGCGCGCATTGTGCACGGCGTCCTCGAAGCGGTTCATCGCGATCTGGCGGAACACGGTGGCGATCTGATCCTCGAGGTTGCTCGCGAGGAGAGCA
This sequence comes from Actinomycetes bacterium, assembly GCA_025463905.1. Classification (GTDB taxonomy): domain Bacteria; phylum Actinomycetota; class Acidimicrobiia; order IMCC26256; family PALSA-610; genus JAODBJ01. The sequence continues at coordinate 8,225 of JAODBJ010000299.1, read as the reverse complement.
AGGCGCCCTTCGGGATCGCTCGTCTCGCTGAGGAGGCGACCGAACGTGACCGTTTCGCCGAACACCGATGCAGTTTCGGCCAAGGTGAGCGGTGTGCCCTGATGGAACACTCCCTGCTCGCGAGCGAGGTACGCGTGCGCGCCGTGCCCGAGCTCGTGCGCGAGCGTCAGAACGTCGCGCCGGCGCGACGTCCAGTTGAGCATCACGTACGGGTGGTGCGACGGCACGGTGTAGGCGCAGAACGCGCCAGGACGTTTGCCCGGTCGCGCCGGCGCATCGATCCACGGTTCGTCGAAGAAGCGTTGCGCGACGCCCGCCAGTTCGGGCGAGAACGAGCCGTACGCGTCGAGTACGAGGTCACGGGCGTCGTTCCACCCGATTTCCGAGTCGCGCGTGTCGAGCGGCGCGAGCCGGTCGTAGTCGGCCAGCCGGTCGATGCCGAGCAGGCCGGCCTTGAGCCGGTACCAGCGTTGCGGGATGTCGTACCGGCCCTGCACCGCGTCGACGAGTGCCTGCACCGATTCGTCGCTCGCCTCGTTGTCGAGGTTGCGGCTCGCCACCCACGAGGGGAACCGGCGCAGCCGATCGTCGACCGCCTTGTCGGCGAGCAACGTGTTGAACACGAATCCGCGCGTTCGGAGCCCGGGAAGCAAGCTCTCGGTGATTGCTTCGGCCGTGGTTCGGCGCGCATCGCGGTCGGGCGACTGCAAGCGAGCGAGACCCGCGTCGAGCGGCAGCGTCTCGCCGTCGATGGACACCATGATCGACGACACCTGCTCTTCGAAGAGTCGTTCGAATGCCGACGCGCCCGTCACTTCCTTCTCGGCGAGCACGACCTCTTCGGGTTCCGAGAGGAGATGAGGCCGGTACCGGCGCGCGGAGCGGAGGTGGTGCGCAGCGAACGACAGGCGTTCGTCGGCGAGCAATGCGTCGGCCTGCGCGTCGTCGAGCGCAGCCCATTCCAACTCGAAGAACAGCACCTTGGTGGCGATCACCGTCGCGCGTTCGCGTACCTTCTGCATCAATGCGCCGCGAGCGGCGTCGGTGGTGTCGGTCGCGAAGCGCAACGACGCATAGCTGCCGGCGCGGCCGATCGCCTCGCTCAATTCCGCCGACTTCTGCATGAACGCGACGAGCGCGTCGGCGTCGAACGACGCGACCTGCCCGCGCTTCGCGCTCAGTTCGTCGGCCAGCGCATCGGCCTGTTCGAGCAGGGTGAGCACCCCGGCTTCACCGCTCTCCGGGAGGAGCGGCTCCAGGTCCCACGCGACATCCTGGGCGGTCAACTCGGTAGAAGTCACCACCGGACGCTACCCCTCGACGGCGAAAACACTCATGGTCGCCCGCCGCGGGGGCGGTGCATCACGAGCGCTCGTGCGGTGAACCCGCCGGCTTCGAAGAAGTTCTTCGTGGCCCGGTGGCCCGGCAACGCGAGTGCGTCCATGCCGATGCATCCGCACGCCTCGCAGAACGCCACGAGTTCGACCATGATCGCCTCGCCGATTCCAACGCTGCGAGCGTCGGGCTCGACGAAGAGTTCGGTCACGCGCCCGAGTGTCGTGCCGTCGCGTAGACCCTCCAGCTCGACGACGCCGAACCCCACCACGTAGTCGTCGATGGTGCCCACCACGACGCAGGCGCCGTCGTTGTCGACGAGAGTGGCGAACTGCTCCCGGTACGGCTCCGGCCGCGCTTCGCGCACGGCCCAGAGCGCACCGCCGCGCATCGGTTCGAGTTCGGAGTGGCACTCGTACTCGAGGGCGACGATCCGGTCGAGGTCTTCGATGGTCGCTCGTCGCGCCGCGTCGTTCAACAGCCGCCCGTCAGCCGGTGAGCTGATCGATTTTGCCGAGAATCGTGCGGCGCTTGCGATGCGCGGTCTCGTACTCGCGTACAGAGGCGAGTTCTTCGCCGCCGAGCCCGGCCAGCCGCTCGACCACTTGCGACGCCGACAGCGCGTCGTAGCCGGGGATCGGGAGATGCGCGCTCGATGCTGAACGGGCCGGTTCTGCCGCGGCGGTGGCTGACGGGGGCGAAGGTTCAGCGGCAGCCCGCGTGGGACTCGACCGAGCCGGTGCGGCGGCCGGTGCCTTCTCGCGGGCCGGCGCCGGCGGCGGTGAGCTCGGCGTCGTGGACGTGCCGTTGCCGCGCGGCGCGACGTTCTCGATGAGGCGATCGGCGTGCTCCCGCACCTGGCCGAGTTGTTGCTCGGCCCGCTTGCGCAATTCGGGAACGCCGAACGCAAGCGCGACTTGGCCCATGCTGCGCGCGGTGGTGATGTGTTGCTGCGCCTGCTCGTGACGACGGTCGACCTCGGCGCGACCCCGCGCCACCACCGTGTCGATCAACGACGGTGCAAGGTCGCGTAGCCAGAGCCCGAGTCCGAGCGGCGCGTACACGAATACTTCGAGCGCCCGCTCGATCGGATCGCCGGCCGACTCGTTCCCACTCATGCGCGATCCCCCGTGAGCGCCGGTGCGTGTCCGGGCTCACCAGCGGTATGCGGTGCGTCGATCACGTCGGTCGAGTCTACGGAGCCGTCGCGCCGCCGTGCGAAGCCGATTCCCAGGGCGATCGCGAGAGCGAGGAGCGACGCGAGCGTGACCCACTCCCCCATCCGCACGTACAGCGTCGTGCCGGTGGTGAGGGTCACCGTCGTGTCGACGACCGTTCGCTGGAACAGGTGGGTCGTGTGCGACACGTTGCCGTGCGCGTCGATCACCGCACTGATGCCCGAAATAGCGGCCTGTACGACGGGGCGACCGGTTTCCGCGGCGCGCATCTGGCTCAAAGCGAGGTGTTGCGCCGAGTTCGCCGAACGCCGATACGACCGGTTGTTCGTTGAGACGACGATGAGTTGCGCGCCGTGACGCACGAGCGGGCGCACATCGCGGCCGAACGCGGACTCGAAGCAGATCACCGTGCCGACCCGGTGCCCTTTGACGTCGAACAGACCGAGTCGGTGGCCGGGGGCGAAGTCGCGCGGGATCTGCTTCAACGCGGTGACGACGCTTTGGAGTTCGTGTCGGAACGGCACGAACTCGCCGTAGGGCACGAGGTGACGTTTCGCGTACGTGCCGATCAGGCGGCCCTGCGTGTCGTACATGAGGTCCAGGTTGACGGCGCGCCCGTCGGGGGCGTCGGCGACCGCGTTGGCCAGTACCGCGCTGTGCAGGCGGCTCGCGACCGCGGCGAGATGTCCTTCGAGATAGGCGTCGGTGCGCGGGTCGGCGTCCATGCTCGACTCCGGGAACACCACGAGGTCGTAGCGTCCGGTCAGCGTGTTTGCCAGCGCGAAGTGGCTGCGCGGCAAATACCGGGCGTCTTGCTCGGCTTGGGTGAGATCACGATTCAGGTTGTTGCCTTGGATGAGCGCGACGTGGAAACGGCCGGTCGTTGTGGGATGCATCCACGTGATGGTCGCGACTGCCGGTGCTGCCAGCACTACGACGAGCAGGCCTGACACCGAAAGGACGAGCGCCGCACGGCGCGGTCGACGGAGCGCGCCGACGACGTCGAGGATGAAGGCGTTCGTTGCGACGGCGAGGAACGACACGAGCGGCACGCCGCCCACGCTCGCCAGCGCGCGAGCGGGCGACAGTGCGTGGAACGCGTAGCCCACCTCGCCCCACGAGAAGCCGCCTAACGGGAATCGCGCGACGATGGCTTCCACGACGACCCATACCGCCGCGGTGAGCCACGGCGAACGAATGCCCCGCCGTTCGAAGCAGGCCACCAGGCCGCCCGCCGCGGCCCAATAGAGGGCCAGGATCGCGACGAAGGGCGCGAGCGCGACGGCGCCGAAGTACCACGCCCACGACACGAGGATTCCGTAGTACGCCGCGCCGGCGACGAAGCCCGTCGCGATCGCTCGTTTCGGCGTGGCACCGCGCCAAGCCCACAACAACGGCACCAGCGCTACGAGCGCGAGCGGCCCGACATCGAAGGGTGGCCGGGCCACCGCGAGCAGCACGCCACTCGCGGCAGCCGCGCCGAAGCGCGTTCCAGTTGCTCGGGTTACGCGCAGTCCCGGCAGAGCATCCGCTCCTCGTCGGCCAGTTGGTGGCGCGGTAACACGAGGAAGCAGCTCTTACAGAGGAACTCGTTCTCACGCCGCGGGACAATGCGTGTCCCGCTATCGCCCCGGTCGTCGGGTTCCTCGTCGTCCTCTTCTTCGTCTTCGAGCCCAACCTTCGCGGTGCGCTCACGTAAGACGACATCGAGTGCTTCTTCGACGTCGTCGGGGTGCAACTCCTCGTCGAGGTCGACGACGTCGTCGTCTTCCTCGACAACCTCTGGTTCAACCACTACCGGAACGACGGCCGCGACAGCCGGCGCCTCGGGGTCGAGAGCTTTATCGATGTCGTCCTCTTCGTCGAGTTCCTCGTCGATCAGTTCGTCGTCGAATTCTTCTTCTTCGACGACGAGTACTTCCTCGTCGATGTCCTCTTCGTCGAGTTCGGGTTCTTCTTCGAACTCGTCGTCTTTCATAAACGCCTACCGGCCTTGTCGAGGTGGTCTGGACCCAGCACCAACGCGTGCGAACGGGCGTTTCTTCCCGGCCGGGGCGCGGGAGTATAACGCCGGGGTCCGTCGATCCAAGACCAGGAGAAAACTCCAGGTGGGGAAGCCTTCGGACGGGTCCAGGAGACCGTTGGGGCCGCTGGGTGGCCCAGCCTGCGCGCGCAGGCGGGTTATCGCAACGTTCTCTACAAGGTCTCCTGGACCGCCGCCCTATGCCCAACTTCGGACCGCCCCCCTCGACGGTGGCTGGGCGACTCGCAATTCGCGCGGTCATCCGCGGGGCGTCGAGTAGTACGCCTCAGAGCGGGGTGTCATGTCAAGCGCAAGCCCGGCGAACGGGTTACGCGTGACCAGCGGCGACGCGCGTCGACCCTGGTCACGAAGGCGGAAGAAATTTCGGTCGCGTGCGAACGATTGGTTCAGCCGCGGACAGCGCGTCGTTCTTCGGCCGCGCGTTCTGCCGCGAGTCGTTCGAGTTCGTACGTTCCGTGGTCGACGAACGACATTGCTTCCGCGATCGCGTGATGACCCGCACGCTCAGCGATCAAACGGTGCATCTCCTGCGCAACACGCCGGTAGCTCGCGTGCCCCGCGGGTGAGCTGCGCAACTCGCAGAGGTGCATCGCCTCGCGCGCGTTCATCTGCATCGTGTAACGAATTCGAAAGGCGAGCGACACGGCGTACGACGCCGCCGTGGGAAACGCAGGCTCCAACGCGTCGTAGAGCGTCGCCGAACGACGCATCGCGTCGTCCCACTCGTCGGTGCGCCCAGCTTCCGCAATCGCTTCGGGTACCGCGTATCCGTGACGGGGTGTGAGGGGCTGCCACTCGATCGTGAGCATCCGGTGTCGTTGTAGATCACGGAAGGCGCCGTAGTCGCCAAGTACGTCGAAGCGGTACGACGTGCGTTCGAACGCACGTCCGGGCTTGTGGCGACGATTCACGCGCTCACCGACGTACGCGCGCATCAACGCAACCCGCTCCGCGGCCGGCATGAGCGCGACCCGCTCGACGACCTGGTGTTCCGGAAGGTTCGTGTGCGGATAGCAGATCGCCGCGAGCACTTTGTTCTCGCCGTCGGGGTCGAAGTCGGTGAGGGTCACTTCCGCGGAAGGAACACTCGATTCGGGCCCGAAAATACGGGCTACGGCCGCCGCAGTGTCTTCTCGTGTGCGTTCGAAATACTGGGCCCAAACGCCGCCGCGCTCGGGCCGGTCGACTCGCACGAGGAACGAAGGGATAACTTTCCGCAACTCGGTGAGCATCAGGTCGGCGTAGCTGCGCGCTTCGGGAAGCGGATGCGCGCGCATACGGAGCAAGAGCGCTTCGTACGCCTGACCGGTGCCGTAGATTCCGACGTTCGACAGCGTCGCAGCCGGTAACACACCGCGCACTGCGTCGCATGCCTTGGCGCGGATCGTCTGTTTGTAGACGAAGTCGGAGTCGTCGGGCTGTTTCGGGTAGCGCTCGCGCGCCCAGTCGTAGATCTGCGGCAACAGCGCGCGGTACGTGTCGAACAGTGCGTCCATGTCGGCCACGTAACGCGCGCCGAGACGCGAGTCGCAGATATTGGGGTCTCGCCAGTAGCGGTAGCGTCCGGAGAGTCGGGAGTCGTACGGGATGTAGCGCGTCGACTGCTCGAGGTACGACATGAGCCGTCCCCACTCGAGCACCTTCGTGAGGACATTCGATGCTTGTTCACACGCGAGGTGTACGCCGCCGAGCTGCGCAACGGAGTCGTCGCCGTACTCGAGGAAGACGCGTTCGTAGAGTTGCTCAGCGCGTTTGAGGCCGACAGTGGCGTCGACGGTGAGGTCGCCGGTGAGATCGAGATCGCCGACGAACTCGTCGAGGAACAGGCGTCGCAAGCTCTTGTCGGAGCGCGAATAACGGGCGAAGAGCGCGCCCTTCACAACCTCCGGCAGGTTCGTGAGCGCGAACACGGGCCGGTCGAGGTTCGTGAAGTAGGGGCGCAGCAGCGACGCTTCGTCGTCGCTGAACTGCTCGATCGCGTACAGCATGGGGACGCGGATGGTAATGGCGCGCCGGCGCCGACCGGCGGATCTGGTGAGCCGCGGATCGAGCGGCTGCCTAGCGCCTGAAGACGTGCGCCCGGTTGCCCGACGCGAGCGCGACCGCGCGTTCGTGGCGGAGCCCGACGGCGGCGCCGAGCGCCGCGAACTCGCCCGTCGTACGTTCGCGGCCACCAGGCGTGAGGGCCAGCATCAGCAGGTCGGTGCGGGCGGTGATGTCGTCGGCGGGTACCTGCTTGCGTTCGCCTTCCACTACGACGATTCGGGCGCCGGGCGCCGCCGCGGCGACCACCCGTTCGAGCAGGCGCCGGGCGTCGTTGTCGGACCAATCGTGCAAGACGCTCACCAACAGGTACGTGTCGCACGCCTCCGGTACGGAAACGAACGCATCGCCGGGCGCCACGTGCAGTCGCGCGTGACCAGGCGCTCGGGCCACGACCGAGGGCAGGTCGAAGAGCACGCCCCGAAGATGCGGGTGGCGATCGAGCAGCACGCCGAGCAGTGCGCCGTCGCCGCCGCCGACGTCGCACACGACGGCGCTGGACGCCCACGGAAGCGTCTCGGCGAGCACGAGGCCGTGCATGCGCCCACCGGCCGCCATCGCGGCGTCGAACGCCTGCTGGCGGCCCGGGTTGGCCGTCATCCACGCGAAGAACGGCGCACCGTTCGCGACCACGAACGGGTCCTGCCCGGCACTGACGGCCTCGGCGATGTGCGCCATCGCACCAGTGACGTCGGCGCCACCCGTGAACTCCACCCACGCCCGCCACCCGCCGGGATGGTCGCGGCGCAAGAACCGCAGCACCGGCGCCGGCCGAACGGCGCCCCGACGTCCAAACCGCACCCAACCGCGCGCGGCGGCGTAGCGCAGCAGTCGTTCGAGCGCGTCGGGGTCGGCTGCGAGGTCACGAGCAAGGTCCGACACAGGTGTGACGTTCGTTAACCGGTCGGGCACGTCGAGCCGGCACAGTGCGACGAGCGCCGCGTGATCGAGCGCACCGAAGCATCCTTCGATGATCTGCACCGGTGGCGGCGCCATGGCGGCGTGCGCTCGACCGAGGCCCCGCCGAATGCGAGCAGCAACGTCGGTCAACCACGGCGGCGGAAGCTTCGGCACCCCAAGGATCTCGCGCGGTTCATGCATGCGTCGATAGGGGACATTATTTGTCCCCTATCGACGCACGCCTTCAGACGAGGAGGCGGTAGGCGCTGGCTACGACGTCGACAGTCAGTGCCCGGACGGGTGGGCGTGGGCGGCCGTCGACTTCCAGCGCTATTGGTTGTGTCGCCACCACTTCGACGTGATAGCCGGGACGTTGGGCGATGCGCGGGTGCGGGATGTGCGTGCCGTGCGGCAGCCGTGCCCGCATCGCGCGCCGCTCCGGCGGCCGGAGCCGGTACGCCTGCACCTCGAGGCGGCCGTCGCCCGGATGCCCTCGCGGCACCACATCGAGGCCCCGCAGGTACTGCCCGGTCGCGATCACGATCGTGGTGGTGCGTGCGGTCGCGATCTCGGCGCCGTCGACCACGAGGCGCGCGGCGATGGGTCGGGTGAAGCGGCGGAGCCCGTCGGGCGGCGTTCCGAGCACGACCATGTTCACGGCCATGCCGCCGCCGCCGAGGCGAAGGGCGTCGAGGGTTACCGGGGTGCCGGTCGCGCGGGACGGA
>JAODBJ010000338.1 GCA_025463905.1 Actinomycetes bacterium | reverse complement strand
GTACCTCACGCCGGCGCTGGGCCACATCCGCCTCGACGAACTCGCTCCCGAACACGTCGAGCGCGTGCTCACCGATTTGAAGAGGAGGGGACTGTCGGCACACACGCGCACCTACACACGCGCGACGCTGCGGCGAGCGCTCGCCATCGCGGAGAAGCGCGGCTATCTCGCCCGCAACGTCGCGAGACTCGTCGAGCCCCCAGAGACCCCGCGGCCGAAGCTCGACGACACGCCGACGGTCGAGGAGATGCGGCTCCTGATGAAGGCGGCGAAAACCAGCCGGCTGCACGCGTACTTCCTCACGCTCGCGGTCGGGCTGCGTCCAAGTGAAGCCCTGGCTCTGCAGTGGTCCGCCGTAGACCTTGATAAGGGCAGCGTCACGGTCAGTCGCACATTGCAGCGGATGCGCGACGGTCGCGGCATAGTCGCGGGTGTACCGAAGACCCAGCGATCACGACGAACGGTGCTTCTACCCGGCATCGTCGTCGACGCACTGCGCGAACACCGGAGTCGCCAACTCGACGACCGCGCCGGCGCCGAACACTGGGAAGACAACGACCCCGTCTTCGCGACAGCACACGGCACGCCGATCGACCAGCGCAACGCAGCACGCGATTTCCAGAAGGTGTGCGATCTTGCGGGCGTCCCACGTCGACGCCAGTACTCGCTCCGGCACGCCGCCGCGACGCTGCCGCTCGAAGCCGGCGCACGCCTCGAAGCCGTCAGCGACGCCCTCGGTCACGCGAACCTCGCGTTCACGAAAGACGTCTACGTCAGTCGAACGACCGCGCTGCAGCGCCAGAGCGCTGACGTCATGGACGCGCTGCTGCGCGGCGACGCCTGAAGCGCTGTTGGCCGACCACTCGTCAACGTCGTCGCTCCGCAAGTTCGCGCTGACGTTCGACGAACGTCCGAAGCTCGGCGGAAGGCACACGTACCGCTCGCCCGAGGTGCACGACGCGGATCTGTTCCCGCGCGACGAGTTCGTACAGCAACGAGCGCCCAATGCCTAGAGCGTGCGCCGCGTCCCCAATCGTCAGCAGCAACGGCTCCATGCGTCGACACGCGTTGGCGTCCCGTCGCTCGCAGGTGCCGCACAACGCCGATGGTGATAGAGCATCCGACGGATCTGCAGTAGCCACAACCACTGATAAGGCGCGATGCAACCCTCCGACGCGACCGCGACGAGCTTGCAGATCCTGAACGGTCGAGGCCGTGGACGCAACGGTTCGAGTCGCTATCGAGGGCGCACTAACCCGCGCACGGGGACCACGGACGTGACGACGGTCACGGATGTGCTGCGGCGCGAGAGCGCGCCTGGCCGTATGCCTCGGCGACACCGGTGGCCCACGCGACGGCCATCCGACCTGACGTCGGCTCGACGACATCACGACTGCGCCCAACCAAGAAATGGAAGAACTGACTCTCCGACCTTCGACGCAGACGGCGCCGACGGCCGGACTCTGCAGTCTGAGCGCTCGACGTCCCGAGCGGTCGCCGTGTGATCAACCGGGCCCGCCACTGCCCCGGCCAGGGCTGCTTCGGAGCGAGATTACACTCACCCTGCGTGAAATGAATTGGGGGGTTGGTCGTCGCGTACAGCGCCGCCTCGACCCTCGCGAAGGTGCTCGACCGCATTCCGCGCGAGTTCGTTCCTCGCATCGCGGAAATTCTCGTGAGCGACGACGGCAGCCACGACGCGACGTACCTCGTCGGCGTCGGCTACCAGCAGACGAGCCGCGACCTGCCCCTCACCATCGTGCGCCAGCCCGAAAATCTGGGCTACGGCGGCAACCAGAAAGTCGGTTACCGCTGGGCGATGGAACGCGATCTCGACATCGTGGTGATGCTCCACGGCGACGGCCAGTACGCGCCGGAACACCTACCCCGAATGGTCGAACCGATCGAGCGCGGCGTATGCGACGCGGTGCTCGGGTCGCGCATGCTCGAAGCGGGCGCGGCCCGCCGCGGAGGCATGCCGCTCTACAAGTATGTGGGCAACCGAATCCTCACCAGCGCGCAGAACGCGCTCACCGGCAGCGAACTGAGCGAGTGGCACAGCGGCTATCGCGCCTACAGCGTGCCGGCGCTTCGGGAAGTGCCGTTCGAAGCGGAGCTCCGACGGCATCGATTTCGACCGCAGCCAAGACCCGACCATCTGGAAGATTTCCGAAGGGTTTCGGCGTCGTCGCCGCACAACTCCTCCTCCCGGTCCACGGCCCGTTGTCCTACGGCGAAACGTCAGACGCCGGCGCGGTCGTCATCACTGACGGTCACGACGGCGGAACGTTCGCACTCCCCTACAAGGAACTCGCGCCGCACTGACAAGGCACGAGCGCCCTACGTGGTGGAGGAATGGGATGGGCGCCGTCATGAGTTCAAGTCGAGATGCTCGGGTGTGCGCGTTGGTAGCGAACGGCCCGGACGAACCAGATCAGGACGCCGCTCCCCACTAGAAACCAGCTCGTGTTAAAGAGAAAGGCGCCGAAGAGCATTATGTCCGGGCTGAAAAACGCCGCGACGATTGCGTAGGCGATGGCGGCGACACCCGCGACGACCCATCACCACACCAACGCGTGTGATCCACGGAATCGTGACCTCGCGAACGCGCCAACGTCCAATGAGCGATGCGACAACGAGAAGCAATGGTGCGAGTCTCGCGTGTTCGTGGTTCGGGATTCGATGGCGGCAGCTCGCTTGACGAACCGTCGCGTCGAACGGATGCCGTTCCCGCTCGCTTACCCACGCGCAAGGAGCCCGCCGCAGAAGGCGATCAAGTCAGAGTTGCTCTCGAGGAGGTCCGTCCGGGTCATCGTGTACTGCTCGTCTCCGTTTACTCCGACGTCTTCTATGGCTCGGCCGTCGGACGCACCGGTTCGTGTCATTCGGCGCACAGCGATCGAGTAGCTCACCCCTTGGGGGAGTTCGGGGAGCGGCTGTCGGGCGGCGTGAAAGGCGTACGCCACCGCGTCGCTGTCCCAGACGTTCGCGCCACCGGCGCCGGTGGCTTCACCGATGGCGACGATGGTGGCGATGTTGTGATCGACCAATCCTGCGGTGAAGAGGTCGCCGCATGAGAAGGTGTTCGCGTCGACGATCGCGACGACGCGCCCGCGGTAGCGCTGCTCGATCTGTCCGGCAGTTTCAGGGTCAGTGAACGCTAGGTGCTGCGAGTACTCCTCGCCGAGGTTGACTGCGGCCCGCGTGGAATCGGCCCAGTCGGCGAGGTCAGGACCGTTGCCGTCGGCTTCGGCGATGGTCGCCATCGTCGGCGTGGCGCGGCACGCGAACCGGGCGGGTTGCACCGCGTTGGCGGTAAACAGTTGCAGCAACGCTTCGGCAGTTTCGATGTAGCCACCGGGGTTGGATCGCAGGTCGATGATCAACCGGCGTCTGGGGAGCGCGTCGAGCAGCCGCGCGACCTCGTCCACGAACTGCTTGGTGTTGGCGACGTCGAACGTCCAGACTCGTAGGTATCCGACGGTGCCGCTAGGTGTGCGAAGCGTTCGTGCTGAGACGGCGTCGGGCAGCGTCGTTTCCAGCCACTCGGGTGCCTTGGCGGCTGGTGTCTTCTTGGTCCGATCGTGTTGCCAGAGCTCGGTCGCGAAGAGCAGCTTGCGAGCGCGTCGGGCGGCTTCGCTTGTTGCGTTGATCCCTTTGCGAGTACGCGCTGACAGGGGATCGTCGGCGACGAGGGTGTCGCCCGGTGCGACGAGCCGCCATTCGAGCCGGATGCTGTGCTCGGTGGCTCCGGGTGGCTCGCTGCGGTAGCCGATCTCGACCCACGCTTCGTCGGGCAGCGGAAGGAACTCGAGCGGCCGCTGCGTGAGCACTTCCAGCGCTCGAGCTCGACTGGCGTCCGGTCGGCCTCCGGTGAGCGTTTCGGCGAAGAGGTCGACGGTGCGGCGGAACGGCACGCCGTTCCAGCTCGTCACCTCGACACCGACCGTGAAGGTGGGGTCGAGTGTTTCGCTGATTTTGGTGACGACATAGGTCGGGTCGAGGTACGGGCCGCACACCTCGACCAGGAACGGCAGGGTTGCGGCGTAGCCGTCGAGCGAGCCGTCGGCGGCGCGGACGTAGAGCTGGGTGTGTTGATCGCGCAGTCGGTTGATCAGCAGCGTCAACTCGCGAAGGAAACCGGTGGAGTCGAGGAACGGGATCTGGCGACGCAACGCGCAGAGCGCGCGTATGGGGTCGAAGCCGTACAGCGCGCGCTTCTGGCTGTAGTGGACGTAGACGTCGTTCATCAGCGTCGTCCAGAGATCGATGAGATCGTGACGTTGCGGGACCGTGAGCTCGACCGGCTTCCAGTTCATGAAGTCCCGGCCGATGACTTCGTCGACCGGTTTGCCTCGGCGTGCCGCCACCGTCGCCGCCGACAGGCGAGTCATGACCGGAACCATCCGCGCAGGGGGTTCAGGGCGCCTTGGTGAATGGGCGCGCGGGCAAGTGCTCTGAAGTAGCCGGCATCGTGCTCGATGGACGGAATCGTCGGTATGCGTACGAGCTCCGGATGCTTCGGCGGTCCAGCTCGTCCCGAGAGTCGCGAGTCGGGCATGTCGGGGAACAGTTCCAGCTCGGCGGTTGGCCCGAAGCGTGATCCGGTCGAGGCACGCGCGGACGCTTTGGTCATCGCGGCTTGCGGGTTGCGTTGCACTTTGCGAAGCGTCGCCATGATGTCGGTCCAGGTCCATGCGTTGGCCGGATCCGTGGCCGAGGGCAGCGCGACCCGGCGTCGTCGGCCGCCGACGGTCATCGTGAACGATGGTGGTGCTGCTACGGCCGTCATCAAGGTTGCGTCGCCATAACGTGCGGTGCCATCGATGACGACCAGGGCGATATCACGTTCCGTGCCAGCGAGGATCCGCGTCCAGGGCGTCCCTCTGCCGTGCCCGCGCAGCACGGTGATGTCGGCGAAGGCGCCGGGCACGAGCCTTCCAATGGGGACGTTCCAGCATCGTTCCAACAGAATGCCGGGGTTGACGGTGACCATCTCGACGATGTCACGGTCGCTGAGGCCCCACGTGAACGCGTCCGACATGATGCGCGCGACTTTCATCTCGCCAAGAACGTTCTTGGTCCCAGACGGTCCCCAATCCGATCCGAGGCAGACGCGTACCCCTCGCGAGCGAACGTCGGGGATGAGCGTCGTCTGGTTGTAGAGCAGCATGTTCGACGTCGGAGACCACACCACCCCGCCGGCCGTGTTCTGACCCCACCGCTGCCAGTTCGCGGCGTCGACGGCGCAGCAGTGGATGCCGATAAACGTCGACAGGAGACCGTCATCGGCAGCGAGGTCGGTGTAGTCACGCAGCACCCGCGAGCCGCGTTGTCCTTCCGCGCAGTGATAGATGAACCCTGCGCCGGCGTCCATGTCGCGGACGCGATTAGCGAGTGCGTCGCCGGTCTTGGTGACGACGGACGTGAAGATCAGGTCGTCACGGCCCGTTCCGGCAGCTTCGGAATCGATGTTACGAACGATCGTCCCGTAGCCGCGATTCGCGGTCGGCCACCCCTGCGCGGCAGTCGCGCCGCCCGCCATCTCGCGCACCTGCACATAGGCGAGCAACGCTTCCGGGGCGGCCTTGGCGTACACCCACGCCGGCTCGGTGATGCTCTCCGTGTACGTCCCGGCGCCCGTCCAATGCTTGTTATGCAACCACGGCTCAGTGCGCCCCGGCTCGGACCACAACGGAAGCAAGTTGTACGCAAGATGATTGTGCATATCGATGAACCCCGGAAGCACAAACGCGCCGCCGACATCGACGACGACCGCGTCGCTGAACCCGACCTTGCCCTTCGCGCCCTTCGTGACGTCGACCACGCGACCATCACGTACCCACACGCGCCCATCGAACGGTGCCGAGGCATCGTCCATCGTCGCAACCCTGCCCGAGATAACAAGCGCAGCCATTCGCAGACACGATCTCCCGGTCTCGGCTATCCGGCAAGCGGCGGCCAGTTCCGCGCATTCGTCGGAACCGTCACCGCGATCGTCGCTCGCTTCTCCTGCTTCGTCGATCCCGTTCGAGCCGCCCACGCATCGATCGACGACATCCATCCGGGAAGACCAGCCGGCAGATCAAACGACGGGATCGGCGCAACGTCAGCCGGCGTCAACGTCGTCCCGTACAGCCGAAGCGGGACCGCTGCATCGGCCGTCACCGCAGGATGCAACACTTTCAGTGCGGCGTTCCACGATGCGCACAAACGCTTGAATGC
>JAODBJ010000288.1 GCA_025463905.1 Actinomycetes bacterium | reverse complement strand
GTTCGGTCGGGCGCGTCGTAACCCGGAGACAGACCTCCGGTAAGTACGACCGACGAATGGTCGGCGTGCTTGATCGCGGTGTACGCCTTCTTCAACAACGCGGTGTACCGCGCGACGTTCGGTTTCGGCGTCCACATGCTCACGAGATTCGGTTCGTTCCATACTTCCCACGTGTGCACACCGCGCGGCGCGTACCGCGCAACGATCGCGTGCATGAAGCGCGCGTAGTCGTCGAGGTTCGTCGGCGCGTCTGTACCGGGTCGACCGGCGGGTCGCGCCCAACCGGGGGTGTACGACACAACCGCGTCGATGTGCAGATGACGCGCGTTCGCCGCGGCGACAATGCGATCGGCGGATGCCCACTCGTACTGACCGCGTCCGTGCATCTCGAGCGTCACCCAGTTGAACGGGATGCGCACCCACGTTGCACCCATCGCGCGCACGCGGTCGAGATCGCGTTCGAGATCGGCTCGCGACCACGCGAGCACACTTCCGTAGAGCGACACACCGATCGCGCGCCGGTCGAGCACCCGGGTGCTCTTGGGCGCGATACCCGGCGCGATACCCGGCGCGTATCCGGGCGCGGCACCGGGCGCGATGACGCGCGGCAACGGCATGCACGCAGACATCACCACCAAGGTCGCCAAGAGCGCGACCAGAACCGGCATACGCCGGCGCAACGCATGCACGATTTCCCACTCCTCTGATGTGTGGCACTCTCTGTTTCGGCCGGCGAACACGCTGAGTGAAATCGGATGTGGCCGGAGGCGTTCCGGACCGGGGTGCCGGGGCGGCGGCGGCTTCGTAGAATCGGCTCACGGATACGAGGGGGTATGGGTGAAGACCTTTGCAACCGCCCAAATTCGCAACGTTGCGCTGATCGGCCACGGTGGGTCCGGTAAGACGACGTTGACCGAGGCGTTGCTCTTCACGGCCGGAGCGATCCCCCGTATGGGGCGCGTCGAAGACGGCAACACGGTCGCCGACTTCGACCCCGAGGAACAGCGACGAGGCATCTCGGTATCGCTCTCACTCGCCCCGATCGAGTACGAGGGCCACAAGATCAACCTGCTCGACACGCCCGGATACGCCGACTTCATCGGCGACGTCGTCGCCGCGATCAACGCAGCCGACCTCGCCGTGTTCGTGGTATCCGCGGTGGAAGGCGTCGAGGTGCAAACCGAGATCGCCTGGAAGCTCGCCGCCAGGCGGGGCATCCCCCGTGCGATCTTCGTCAACAAGCTCGATCGGGAGCGGGCGTCGTTTCAGCGCACGCTCGACGATCTGAAGGCGAAATTCGGCGCCGGCGTCGCTCCCGTCCAGCTGCCGATCGGCGAGGAAGCGACCTTGCAGGGCGTCGTGGAGCTCCTCAACGACGTTGCCATCACCTACAACGGCAACGGGAAGGGAACGGTGAGCCCCATACCGGCCGAGATGGAGGCCGAGGAGCACTCGGTGCACGACGCGCTCGTCGAGGGCATCGTCGTCGCCGACGACGACCTGATGGAGCGTTATCTCGCCGACGAGAAGATCGAAGTGGGCGAGCTGGCGAAGGCTCTCGCGGCCGGTGTGGCGCAGGGCACCGTGTTTCCGGTGCTCAGCGGCAGCGCGACGAAGCTCGTGGGTGTCGACCGGTTGCTTAAGTTCCTCGTCGAGGAAGCACCCGCGCCGGACGTCGCCGACGGTGCGCCGGCGGCCCTCGTGTTCAAGACCGTCGTCGACCCGTACGTCGGCCACGTGAACCTGTTCAAGATGTTGCACGGCAGCGTCGCCCACGACGGGATCCTCGCCAATCAGCGCACCAAGGCCGACGAGCGTTTCCACCAGCTCTTCACGCTGCGAGGCAAGGAACAGGAGAACGTCACCGAGGTCGCGGCCGGCGACATCGCCGCCGTCGCGAAGCTCGCCGGCACGGAGACCGGCGACCTCCTCCTCGCCAAGGGTGCCGATATCGACGTGCCGCCGCTCGAATTGCCGGAACCGCTTCTCGCCGTTGCGATCCACCCGAAGTCGAAGGGCGACGAGGACAAGCTCGCGAACGCGATGCACCGTCTTCAGGAGGAAGACCCGGTGTTGCGCATCGAACGCAACGCCGAGACACACCAGACGGTGCTGCGCGGCATGGGCGAGACGCACCTGTCGATCACGATCGAACGGCTGCAGCGAAAATTCGGAGTAGAGGTCGAAACCGAAGAGGTGCGAGTCCCCTACCGCGAGACCATTACGGGCAGCGCCGAAGCCGAGGGCAAAGTGAAGAAGCAGACGGGCGGTCACGGACAGTTCGCGGTTGCGTGGCTGCGGGTCGAGCCCCAGACGCGCGGTGCCGGCATCGAGTTCGTCGACCAGATCGTCGGCGGTGTGATCCCCCGGCAGTACATCCCAGCCGTCGACAAAGGCGTGCACGAGACCGTCGAGCACGGCGGCGCGCTCGGCTTCCCTGTCGTCGACGTGAAGGTGACCTGTTTCGACGGGAAGCACCACCCGGTCGACAGTTCGGAAATGGCGTTCAAGACCGCGGCGGCGAGCGGCATGCGCGAAGCGTTACAGAAGGCCGGCCCGCTGCTGCTCGAACCGATCAGCGAACTGGTCGTGATCGTGCCGGAAGCGAGCCAAGGCGAGGTGATGGGCGACCTGAACTCCAAACGCGGCCGGATCCACGGCACCGCGCCGATCGGTGACGGCGAAGTGGAAGTAACAGCGCTCGTCCCGACGTCGGAGATCCTGCGCTACGCGATCGACCTACGTTCGATGACCGGTGGACGCGGACGTTTCAACGCGACCTTCTCGCACTACGACCCGGTGCCGTCCCACCTCGTCGACAAGATCGCCGAAGCGGCCAAGGAAGCCTCCAAGGGCTAGCTCCCCCCTTGCGCGAGGAGGTCACGGATCTCGCGCAGCAACACTGCTTCGTCGGTGGGGACCGGTGCCTCTTCTACGTCTTGACGCGTGCGCATCGCCTGCAGGCGCACGAAGAGGTGCACGACCAGGTACACCGAGAACGCGATGATCATGAAGTTCACCAGCGCGGTGAGGAACGCACCGATCCTGATCTGCGAGTTGTGCACGGTCCAGAAGAGCTTCGTGAAGTCTTGCTTGCCGAAGAGCGCGGCAACGATCTGCATCAGCACGTCGTTCGCGAACGAGGTGACGACAGCGTTGAATGCGGTGCCGACCACGACGGCAACCGCCAGGTCGAGCACGTTGCCGCGCATGATGAACTCTTTGAAACCCTTGAGGAACTCACGCATCTCGTCTCCCCTGATCGACGGACCTCGATGGGAAGTTATTGCGTGGTGAGGCCGAACTGCGACCAGTCCTCGGGGTTGCGTTCGGTGTACTCGCCGATCACGCGACCGTCGACCGCGTCGAGTTCGACCAGGCCGCGGACGCTCGGCGGTTCGTCGGCGCTGTACACGAGGATGCGCCACGTGGGCCGGCTCCGCAGCCCTCGCCACGCGAGTTGTGCCGACGCGTGGCCGACCGGGAAGCCGACGGCTCGGCTTGCGACCGCGAGGGCTTCGGTCTGGTCGATGCGCAGCGGATAGGCCGCGGCGAGGCAATAGAGCGCGAACACACCGATGATGATCGCCGCGGCGATGAGGCCGCCGTTGCCGCTCGTGAGCCCCGCCCACAACGACAGCGCGGCGACGATGGCATAGAGCGAAGCCGCGATGCGCCGGCGACGGATGTCGGGGAACACGTAGGGGCCGACGTACGCGGTGACGTCGAGGTCTTCGGGAAGTTGGTCGCCGGTTGCGTCGGCGTTCTCGTGGGATGGCTCGTCGGTCACGGGCCGCAGGTTAGGAGGGCCAGACGGCGCGGAGCTTCTTGTAGCCGGTCTGTAAGTCCTCGGGCAGCACCCGCACCTCGGCGACGGTGGTCATGAAGTTCGTGTCGCCGTTCCAACGGGGCAACACGTGCATGTGGACGTGGTCCGGGATACCGGCACCGGCAGCGCGGCCGATGTTGGCGCCGAGGTTCAACCCGTCGGGCTGGTACGCCGCCTTGATGGCACGCACCGCGCGCTGCTGGGCAACCGCGAAGGCCGCGACCTCGCGTTCGTCGAGGACGTCGTAGTCGGCAACGTGACGGCGCGGCGCGACGAGCAGGTGCCCCGACCCGTAGGGATAGAGGTTCATCACGGTCAGGGTCGTGTCCGTCACCTCGAGCACGAGCGCGGCTTCCCGATCTTCGGCTTCCGCGAGGCGGCAGAACACACATCCGCCGTTTTTCTTCGTATCCGAATTCGAGACGTACGCCGAACGCCAGCCCGCCCACAACCGTTCGAGACTCACGCGGTGCTCAGACGTGCTCGAGCTCGTCGGCCGCGAGCTGCTCGATAAAGTCGGCGACCTTCACACCTCGGTTGGGATCGTCGGTGCCGCGTTGGTTGACGCCGACGGTGCCGTTCTCGACGTCGTCGTCGCCGACGACCAGCACGTACGGCACCTTCTCCATCTTCGCCCGGCGGATGCGCGCGCCGAGCGCGCCGTGGCCGCCGTCGATCATCTCGGCCCGATGGCCTTCGGCGCGCAACCGGTCGGTGATTCGGCTCGCGTACGCGTCGTGGCGATCGGCGACCGGGAGCACGGAGGCCTGCACCGGCGCGAGCCATACCGGGAATGCGCCGGCGTAGTGCTCGACCAGCA
Source organism: Actinomycetes bacterium (assembly GCA_025463905.1). Taxonomy (GTDB): domain Bacteria; phylum Actinomycetota; class Acidimicrobiia; order IMCC26256; family PALSA-610; genus JAODBJ01. Next base: position 13,619 of record JAODBJ010000288.1, on the reverse strand, counting down.
CACCGAAGAACCGTTCGACCGAACCGAACAGTGCGCGGTGGATCATGATCGGCTGGTGGCGGGTGTTGTCGGCACCGACGTACTGCAGGCCGAACTTCTGCGGCGTCTGGAAGTCGAGCTGGATCGTCGACATCTGCCAGGTGCGGCCGATCGCGTCCTTCACCTGCACCGAGATCTTCGGGCCGTAGAACGCACCACCGCCGGGGTCCATGACGAGGTCGAGCGCCATCCGGTCCGCGGCGGCGCGCAATGCGTCGGTGGCTTCCTCCCACTCCTCGTCGGTGCCCGCCGCCTTGCCTTCGGGCTTGGTCGAGAGTTCGAGATAGAAGTCGGTGAGGCCGTAGTCGCGTAGTAGGTCGAGGACGAACACCAGGAGCGAATGCAGCTCCTCGCCCATCTGCTCCTTGGTACAGAAGATGTGCGCGTCGTCCTGGGTGAAGCCGCGCATGCGGGTGAGGCCATGGACCACGCCCGACTTCTCGTAGCGGTAGACCGTGCCGAACTCGAACAACCGCAACGGCAACTCGCGGTACGAACGCGTACGGCTGCGAAAGATCAAGCAGTGGAACGGGCAGTTCATCGGCTTGAGGTAATAGTCGGCGCCACCGTCGACCTCGATCGGCGGGTACATGCCCTCCGCGAACCACTGCAGGTGACCCGACGTCTCGAACAGCTCCGACTTCGAGATGTGCGGCGAGTGCACGAACTCGTAGCCGGCTTGCTCGTGACGCTTGCGCGAGTAGTCCTCCATCAGGCGGCGAACTGTTCCACCCTTCGGGTGGAACACTGCGAGGCCCGAACCGATCTCTTCAGGGAACGAGAACAGGTCGAGTTCCGCACCGAGGCGGCGGTGGTCGCGCCGTTCGGCTTCTTCCAACCGGTGCAGATGTTCGGCGAGTGCTTTCTCCGACTCCCACGCGGTGCCGTAGATCCGCTGCAGCTGCGGGCCCTTCTCGTTGCCCCGCCAGTACGCACCCGCGACGCGCATGAGTTTGAACGCGCCGAGCTTTCCGGTGGAGGGCACGTGCGGGCCGCGGCACAGGTCGACGAAATCGACCTTGTCGCCGGAGACATTGCGGTACACCGACACGTCGCCGGCGCCGGAAACCTCGCTCGCCTCCTCGTCGGACGCGGCACCGGCACGCACGCGTTCGATGATCTCGCGCTTGTACGGTTGATCGGCAAAGAGCGCGAGTGCGTCGTCGAAGCCCAGCTCTTCGCGCTCGAAGCGCTCGTCGGCTTTGACGATCTCGCGCATGCGCGCTTCGATCTGCGAGAGGTCGGATTCCGTGAACCGACCTTCGTCCGGCAGGTCGAAGTCGTAGTAGAAGCCGTCGGTAATCGCAGGCCCGATCGCATATTTCGCGCCCGGAAACAGGTCGGCCACGGCCTGCGCCATCACGTGCGCGGTGGAGTGGCGAAGCACCTCTCGCCCGTCGGGCGAGTTCGCCGTGATCAACTCCACGTTCGCATCGCGTTCGAGCGGGCGCGTCACGTCTACCCAGTCGCCGTCTACCTTGGCGGCGAGCGTCGCCTTGGCGAGGCCCTTACCAATCGACGCGGCAACTTCGGCCGGCGTCGTGCCGCGCTCGTACTCACGGCTCGAACCGTCCGGCAGCGTGATTGTTATGGCGTCGCTCACGCGGGCGAGGGTACCAGCGGGCATCCGCCGTTCTCGGGGTATTCACGGCTCGGGTGCAACCCCGCGACGCGGGCAAACTACGGCCCGTGCCGAAGCCGTCGTGGTCGCGTTACACGCTGGTTGTCGCGGTCGGGCTCGTCCTCTTGCCGCTGTTCGTGATCGCCGCGCGCGCGTTCGGGAATCATTCGTTCGCGCCCAGCTACGACGTCGCGTTGATCGAGCTACGCGTCCGCGACATCGGTTCACACACGCCTCTGGTCGGCTCGTACCAGCGCTTCGGTTTCAATCAACCGGGCCCGATGCTCTTCTACCTGCTGGTCGTGCCGTACCGGTTGCTCGGGTCGCGCTTCGCTGGCCTGGCGTTCGGCGCGGTGTGCATCAATGCGGCCGCGATCGTGGGTATCGCGATTATCGCGTGGCGACGCGGTGGCGTCGCGTTGCTCGTTTGGTCGCTCGCGCTGGTGGCCGTACTCGTGCACGCGCTGCACCCGGCCATTGTTTCGAACCCGTGGGAGCCGGATGTCACGGTGCTGGCGTTCTTGCTCCTGCTGTTCCTCGTTTGGGATGTCGCATGCGGCGCGTTGTGGTCGTTGCCGTTCGTCGTGCTGGTGGCGTCGTTCATCTTGCAGGCTCAGGCCAATTTCGCGGTGATCGTTGCGGTGCTTGCCGCACTCGCGGTCGCGCTGCCGGCGTGGCATGCGTTCAGCCGTCGACCTGCTGAGGACGCACCCGCGCAACGCCGTGCGTTCGCAAGGGCGAGCGTGGTCGCCGGCGGCGTCGGCGTGTTGTTGTGGCTCCCACCGTTGGTGGAGCAGTTCACCGCGCCGGGGGCCGGGAACCTGCACAAGATGTGGTCGTTCCTGCGCGCGCCGCACCACGTACTCGGCTTCGGCGACGCGTGGCGCACGGTTGCACTGCAGTTCGGTACCCGCTCGTGGTGGCTCGGGTTCGGCGCGCCGAACAAAACGGGCCTCATCACGATCGACCTCGGCCGCGGTTCTTTGGTCCCTGTCGCGTTCCTCGTATTGCTCGCCGGTACCGCGGCGGCCGCTCGCGCCAAGCGCCGCGACGCATTCTTGCTGTGCGTCGTGGTGCTCGTCGCGACCGTGGTCGAGGTGGCCTCGCTGTCACGCCTTGTCGGGCCGCTCTACATCTGGATCGCGAGCCCGACCCGGACCATCGGGCTCGCCTGCGTGCTCGCCGGCGGTTACGGGTTGTTCTCGGCGCTCGGCGATCCGCTGCGGGCGCGCGTGGAGCGCACCGCGGTGCCGTTCGTCGCCGTAGGTGCGCTCGTACTGGTTGGAATTACCACCGTCGACGCGGCCACCTACGACCAGCACAACAATCGCGACGACGTTGGAATCGTGCGGCTCGCCGACCTCATCGCGCCGCGCCTTTCCCACTCGGCGCCAGTGCTGGTGCGGTCCCAGGCATCGGTGCCCGGCTTCTTCAGTGATCGCTCCTTCGGCCACGGTCTGTTCGTGCTTGCGCTCGAACACCACGGCGTGCACACGGTCGAGGACACGGCGCTGGCCAATCGCTTCGGCCCGTACCGAGCGCATCCCGAACGGGCGGACACCGAAGTGGTGCTCGTCACCGGGAACGGTGCCGCCTTGGCCGCGAAGGGTTACCGGCGCCTCGCAACCATCGATCTCCTGCCACCTCGCGTACGGGCGGAGCGCGAACGTGTGGTGCGGGCGCTCAACGGGTACGCCGACCTCGAGGCCGCAGTGCGCCACGACCCTCGCGCCCACTCGTTGTTCGTTTCGCTTTCGCACCTCGACGAAGCACCCATATTCACGGCGATGGTGCGTTCACTTACGCGCCACCACTGACCGGCGCAACCCTCTACGCTGCGAGCCCTCATGCACCGGATGCCCCGACGCGCGTTCCTCGGCCTCGTCGGAGGTGTCGTGGTCGTGGGTGCCGGCGCCGGCACGTGGGAGGCCACCCGTCGTCACGGCCCGACCGCCGAGGCGCCCGATGTTCACGCGCTGCAACGGGTGCTCGGCGATCCCGCGCCTGCGGCTCGCATCGGCAAGACGTACCTCGCTGAGAAGCCGAACGCGCCCGCCGGGCGCAAAGGGTTCGTGTTGCCGCTCCTGGACCCAGCGAAGTTCCCCGGCGGCGAGATCGGGATGGCGCGCGCCGCGCCCTTTGATCTCTCGACGCCGATACGCAACGCCGCCCGCGTCGACTGCTTCGCGAGCAGGGTCGTGGAACTCGACGGCTGGATCCTGCCGCAGACGATCCTCGATCTGTGCGCCGTCACGGAGCGCCACTTCGGATGACGCAATTGAAAAACGGAAATTCCGTTTCCCGCGGGGAAACAGTGACGGCCGACGTGTGCGTGATCGGTGGCGGTGCTGCTGGCATCACGGTCGCCCGAGCGCTCGCGAACAGCAACCTGCACGTCGTCCTCCTGGAGAGCGGCACCACGACCTTCGAGGCGCCGACGCAGGACCTCTACTCAGGAACCTCGAGCGGCGACAGCTACGACGTGAACGCGAGCCGGTTGCGATTCCTCGGCGGATCGACGAACCACTGGGCGGGCTGGTGCCGGCCGCTCGACCCCACCGACTTCGAAGCGCGCCCGTGGGTCCGCAACTCGGGTTGGCCGATTACCCGCAGGGATCTCGATCCGTACTACGCAAGAGCGTTGCCGTTGGTCGACATCGCGGTTGAACCATTCGATCGCGACTATTGGCTCAAAACCCGGTCGGACGCGCGGGTGATCCCCCTCCTCGAGAACGACGTCATGACGACGGCCGTGTTCCGGTTCAGTCAGGGGCCGGTGCATTTCGGCGACCGGTTCCGCAAAGACCTCGAACGTGCCCCGAACGTCGACGTGTACCTCGAGTCGAATGTGGTGAACATCGCAACGACGAAGGACGCCGCCTCCGTCACGCACGTCGACGTCGCCACCCTCAAGGGCAACCGCTTCAAGGTGTCCGCCCGCGAATACGTGCTTGCACTCGGCGGCATCGAGAACGCCCGGATGCTGCTCGCGTCGCAGGACGTTCGCGCGACGGGCGTGGCGAACGACCATGATCTCGTCGGCCGTTATTTCATGGACCATCCCGAAGGCCACGTCGGCGTGTTGCTGCTGTCCGGCCAGGCGCCCGACAACTTCTTGGGTGGCCGAATCGACCTTCTCCGCACGGTCGTGACCTTCAACACCAAGGTGTTCGAACGCGAGCAGATGAACGCGATCGCGTTCGTGGTCGGTACGACCGAGCCACTCGCCGTGAAAGGCAAGATCGACTCGCGAGACGTCGCCGCGGTATTGCAGGCGATCGAAGGCGGCGCAAGCATCCCCTACGAGCTGTACTTGCGCGGCGAACCCGAACCGAATCCCGACAGTCGCATCACGCTCACGAACAAACTCGACGCGCTGGGCGTACCTCGCCTGGACCTCCGTTGGCAGCTCGGCCCCGACGACCGCGCGCGCTACCGCCACGCGATCGAGTTGCTCGCCAAGCAGTTCGGCTCCAAGGGGGTTGGTTGGGTGCGTATCGAACCTGCTGACTTTGGTCAGCCGAAATCCGATGTGTTCTACGGCGCGCACCACATGGGCACCACGCGCATGCACGCGGACCCCCGCAAGGGGGTCGTCGACGCGCAGTGCCGCGCGCACGGCATGTCGAACCTCTCGATCGCCGGAAGCTCGGTGTTCCCGGCCGTGGGCTTCTCGAACCCGACGCTCACGATCTTGGCGCTCGCCTTGCGCATCGCCGACAACGTGCGCGCGACCCTCGCGTAACCGGCGCACCGCCGGGTATCGCGTGACGCGCGGCGCCGGATATGTGTGCTCAGTTCGGCGCGGGCGGTGTGCCGATCGGGCGGCGCAGGTCGACACCGAGCAGGTCGCCAAGGTCGCACAACACCTTCGGCGCAGTTGTGTCGGACCCACCCGACAACACCGCGCTCGCAAGATCGTCGAGCGCGTCGAGCGCGCCCGGCGCGTTGAGGTCGTCGTCGAGCGCGTCCCGTACGCGTTCTGCGAACGGTTGAGGGTCGGGACCGTCGGCACGTTCGGCCGCGGCGAGCAATCGGTGCAGCAACGCGGTGCCTTCGTCGAGGTCGGTGTCGAACCACTCGAAACCGGATCGGTAGTGGTGGCGCATCAGCGCCAGCCGGATCGCGCGCGGGTCGGCGACTTTGAGCAGGTCGCTCACGAACACGAGGTTGCCGAGCGATTTCGACATCTTCTCGCCCTCGTAGTCGACCATCGCCGAATGCATCCAATGCCGGACGAAGGGCTTCCCGGTGATCGCTTCGCTCTGCGCGATCTCGCATTCGTGGTGCGGGAAGATGAGATCGGTGCCACCACCGTGCAGGTCGAGCGTGTCGCCGTGGGCGTACAGCGCCATCGCGGAACACTCGATGTGCCAGCCCGGCCGCCCTGCGCCAAAAGGAGCGTCCCACGAGGGCTCGTCGTCGGCCGACGGCTGCCACAACACGAAGTCGAGCGGCTTGCGGCGATTCGGGTCGTCGGGGTTGCCGCCTCGCTCCGCCGCCAACGCCAACATCCGTTCGTGGGAGTAGTGCGAGAGCTCACCGAAGCGCGGGAACGTCGTTACGTCGAAGTAGGTCGTGCCGTGTGCGATGTACGCGTTGCCCGACTCGAGCAGGCGACTGACGAGGTCGATGATGTGCGGGATCGATTCGGTGACGCGCGGTTCGGCCATCGGTTGGCGCATGTCGAGCGCGCTCATGTCGCTGCGAAAGCGCGCCACTTCGGACGCGGCAAGCTCGAGGTACGGGACGCCGAGCTCACGGGCCTTCGGCAGGATCGAATCGTCGACGTCGGTGATATTGCGCACCATGCGCACGTCGTGACCGAGGTCTTCGAGGCGCCGCGCGAGCAGGTCGTAGGTGAGGTAGGTCGCGGCGTGGCCGAGATGCGTGGAGTCGTACGGAGTGATGCCGCACACGTACATGCGCACGACCTGGGGCGGTTCGAACGGAACGATCGCTTGTTTCGCCGTGTCGTACACGCGCATGGGCATGTCGTTCGATCTCAGATCGTGATGAGGCGGAGGCTGGCGCGCATCTTGTGCCGCACGTTGATCGTGAGCAGGATCGCGGCAAACGTCTCCATACCGACCGCGTTGCGCAGCGAACCACCGTCGAGCGGCCGCAGGTTCGGGATGCTGCGCACGATGTGCATGAGCATGTTGCGGGCGTCGTCTTCGTCGCCGAGCACCACGACGTCGCTCTCCATGTCGCGGTCGAGGTTGGCGAACTCGGCGGCGGGAACGAGATGGAACGCCGTGACCACGTGCGACCGCCACAACAGCGCTTGAAGCTCCTTCGCGACCGACCCATGCGGTGGGAGCACTGCGTTGAACTCGGTGCCGTTGCGCACGAGGTTGTTGGCCATCGACACGACAACCTTGTTCGTCAAGTGTTCGGCGTGTTCCTTCACCGTCTCGATCACCGAGTCGGCGTGCACCGCGAGGATCACGACCGGCGCATCGCACGCGCCCTCGTTGTCGCACGGCACCAGGTTGTTCACCCGGTCGCCCCATCTCTCGTGAAGCTCTGTGACTGCGATCGCTGCCTTCTCGACGCTCCGCGACCCGAACAACACCTCGTTGCCAACGCTCGCCAGCCGCGCCGCAAGTCCGCTTCCTGCCGGGCCCGTAGCCCCCAAAATCCCGATCTTCATCTCCCAAGGATGGCAGACGCGACGACGCGACTTCGCCTTCGCGTTTACGCTCCGGGTTCATGACCATCGTGAGCGTCCGTGCCGGCTGACGAGGAAGGCGGCCGGAAACGCGGCGTCGGGTTCCTGACCCGCCTGCTCCTGGTCGTCCTCGCGTTCATCGGTGCGTGGGTGGTCGTCGGCCACTTCTGGGACTGGGCTCACCCGTGGTGGCGCTACGCGAGCGTGGCGTCGATCTCGTTCACGGTCGGCGGCTTTTACGGCCGTTTCCGCAAATACGAACACGACGAGAAAAAGCGCGGCGCCCGCGCCTGATCCCCTCCGGCCTACAAGAGGCAGTCGGTGCCGAAGAGTTCGCGGAGCTCGCCGCAGAGGCCGTTGCTCGCGTTGCACAGATGGTCGTCGCCGAGTCGCACCACGGTGGTCTTCTCGGCGCTCACCAAGTGGACCATCACCGGGCTCTCGCCGGGATGACGGTGGAGTAGCTCTTTCAGCTGGTCGATCTTGTCCTGTGTCAGCACACCGGGACGGACCTTCAGCTTGAGCGGCGGCGCGCCGTCGAGCACCACTTCGGGCCGGCCGATCTCGATCGCGATGAGTTTCGGCGTGTCGTCGCGCGTGTCGACGCGGGCCTTCACGGTGACGATGGCGTCGGAGGCCAACAGCTCGCCGTATTGCAACATCGTCTTCGGGAACACCATCACTTCGATCGCGGCGGCGAGGTCTTCCAGTACGAACGTGGCCATCAGATCGCCGCGCTTCGTGTACTTGCGTTGCAGCGCGGTGACGACGCCGGCAACCGTGCGCATGGTGCCGTCGTCGAGGTCGGCGAGTTCGGCGAGCGAACACTCGACGTATTTGCGCAACGCGCGGCTCGCGCCGATGAGCGGATGGTCGCTCACGTAGAGCCCGCACATTTCCTTCTCGAAGCGCAGCCGGTCGGCCTTGTCGAACTCGAGGTCGGGGATCTCGAGCCGGTCGTCGAACACGGTTCCCGTACCTGCGTCGGCCGCGGTGTCGAACAGGCTGAGCGTGCCCTGGTCGCGCTCGCGACGGCGGCGCAACGCGACGTCGACGCACGGTTCGAACGCGACGAGCAACCCTTTGCGCGGATGGCCGAGCGAATCGAAGGCCCCGGCTTTGATCAGTGATTCGACGGTGCGTTTGTTGAGAGCACCCGGATCGACCCGGTCGCAGAAGTCGTGGAAGTCGGCAAACGGTTCGCCGTCCTCGTGGGCGGCGATGATCTGCGCGGCCACGCCTTCGCCGACATTGCGCACTGCCGAGAGCCCGAACCGGATCGCACCGTGCTCGCCGTGCGTGAGGTCGACGGAGAAGTCGCTCCCCGACGCGTTCACGTCGGGGACGAGGACCGGGACGTTCATCTGGCGGCACTCGTTGAGGTAGATCGCGGCCCGGTCGAGGTTGGTCTTCACGCTCGTGAGCAAGGCGGCGAAATACTGCACCGGGTAGTTCGCCTTCAGCCACGCGGTTTGGTACGACACGTAGCCGTAACCGACGGAGTGCGACTTGTTGAACGAATAGTCGGCGAACGGTTCGATGGTGTCGAAGTACTTCTCGGCGAAGTCGCTCGAATGGCCGTTGCGCACGCAGCCGTCGACGAACTTCTTGCGTTCTTTCGTGATCAGCGCCCGGATCTTCTTGCCGGTCGCCTTGCGGAGGTTGTCGGCCTCTTCGAGCGTGTAACCAGCGAGCCGTTGCGACACTCGCATCAGCTGCTCTTGGTAGATCATCAACCCGAAGGTGGGGCCGAGCAGTTCCTCGAGGTCGGGATGGTCGAACGTCACCGGCTTGCGGCCGTTCTTGCGGTCGGCGTACTCGTTGTGCCAGTTCTGCGCCATCGGGCCCGGCCGGTAGAGGGCGACAAGGGCGGCGACATCTTCGAAGGTGGTGGGCGCGAGCGAACGCATGAGCGCACGCATCGGGCCGCCTTCGAGTTGGAACACACCGATCGAGTCGCCGCGGCGCAAGAGTTCGAACGTCGGTTCGTCGTCGAGCGGGATCGTGTCGATGTCGATCAGTTCACCGGTCGATTGCTCGACGAGCTCGAGCGCGATGTCGATGACGTCGAGGTTGCGCAAACCAAGGAAGTCCATCTTGAGGAGCCCGAGCTCCTCGACGCCGTGCATTTCGTACTGCGTGACGATCGGCGACTTTTCGATCGGCGTTCCCGGTTCCGGTTTGCGCTGGATCGGGAGGTACTCGGTGAGCGGCTCGCGCGTGATCACGACGGCCGCGGCGTGGATGCCGTCTTGGCGGCGCAACCCTTCGAGGCCACGCGCGACGTCGATCACTTTGCGGGCGTCGGGGTCGACTTCGTACAGGCTGCGCAGCTCGGCGGCCATCTTGTAGCCGTCTTCGTGCTTCGTGTCCTTCTCGAAACAGGCGGCCAGCGGGGTGTCGCGGCCCATGATGAGCGGCGGCATGAGCTTGGCGATCTTGTCGCCGACGACGTAGGGATAGTTGAGCACCCGTGCCGCGTCGCGCACCGCGGCTCGCGCCTTGATCGTGCTAAAGGTCACGATTTGCGCCACATGGTCGGCGCCGTACTTCTGCGCGGCGTAGCGGATCATGTCGCCGCGGTAGCGCGAGTCGAAGTCCATGTCGATGTCGGGCATCTGCTTGCGACCCGGGTTCAAGAACCGTTCGAAGAGCAGGTCGTACCTGATCGGGTCGATGTCGACGATGCGCAAGCAGTACGCGACACACGAACCGGCCGCACTCCCCCGGCCCGGGCCCACTCGGATCTTGTTCGTCTTGGCGTAATTGACGAGGTCCCACCCCACGAGGAAGTACGCCGAGAAGCCCATCGTCTTGATTACGTCGAGCTCGTACTCGATGCGCTCGCGCACATGCAGCGCGACTTCGTCGCCGTAACGCACTGTCGCGCCGGCCCAGGTGAGCTCGCGCAGGTAGGAGTCTTCGTCGTGACCCTGCGGGACCGGGAAGGACGGCAGCACCGCGTTGTCGAAGTCGATCTCGACATCGGCACGTTCGGCGACGAGCAACGTGTTGTCGCACGCCGAAGGCGCCTCGCGGAAGAGGTACCGCATCTCTGCGGCCGACTTGATGTAGAACTCCTCGCCGTCGAACTTCAACCGGTTCTTGTCGCTCTTCAGCGCGCCGGTCTGCACGCAGAGGAGGGCGTCGTGCGCCTCGGCGTCTTCACGGTGCGTGTAGTGGCTGTCGTTCGTCGCGAGTAACGGCGCGTGCAACGCGCGGGCGATGTCGAGCAGCGGCCGCATGGTTGTGGCCTGGTCTTCAATGCCGTGGTCCTGCAACTCCACGAAGAAGTGCTCACGCCCGAAGATGTCTTGGAAGCGCGCCGCGGCTTCGAGCGCGGCCTGGGTTTCGCCCTTCAAGATCAGCTGTGACACCAGCCCACCGAGGCACCCGGTGGTCGCGGTGAGGCCTTCGTGGTGACGTTCGAGCAGCTCCCAGTCGGAGCGCGGCTTGTAGTAGTAGCCGTCGAGAAATGCGGAGCTCGTGACCTTGATCAGGTTGTGGTAGCCCTGATTGGTCTCGGCGAGCAGCGTGAGGTGGAAGATCTCGTGCTCCGACCGCTTGGGTCGGTCGAAACGCGACATGTTGGTGAAATAGCCCTCCATGCCGAGGACGGGTTTCACCCCCTGCTTCTTGGCCGCCTCGTAGAGCTCGAGAACGCCGTACATGTTGCCGTGGTCGGTGATTCCGACCGCCGGCTGCCCGTCGGCGGCCGCGGCTGCGACGACCTCGCCGATCCGCGACGCACCGTCGAGCATCGAGTACTCGGTGTGCAGATGAAGGTGGACGAACGAGTCAGGCATCGAGGCCAGGGTCGGGGCTGGGGAGTTCGGATTCGGTCGTCCACAACCCTGTCCCCAGGCCCTGTGGACGAATCACACGCATGAGATTTGACGGTACCCCCTGGCACCCGCGCGAACAAGGTTCGGCGGCACGGAAGCGGCTCGGAACGACTCATGGCGGGGGTCGGTTGCGGGGATGGCGGGCATCGTTCGGTGCGACGAAGGCGCGCCGCCCGACCTCGTCTACGAGGGACCAGCCGGCGTTGGTCTTGAGGTCGTGGTCGTGCGGGCAGAGCGGGTCGAGTTCGCGGAGGGTCGTGTGCTTCGTCTTCGCCCAGGGTTCTCGATGGTCGACTTGCACGAACATGCTCGAACACGCTTCGTTCGCACACTTCGGCTTGCTCCACAACAACGCGACCCGTTGCGCCGCCGTCGGACCTCGTCCGAGGTGCACGACGTTCGCAACGTCGGTGCCCTTCGTGAGCACCAGTTTCAAGATCGCGTCACCGAGTAGTTCACGCGCGGTGCGCACGGGGATCGGCCCGATCCCAACGATCTCGCACACCTCTTCGCCCTCGACCCAACCGCGTACCAACGCCGGAAGGTCGGCCCGTAACAAGGCGAGGTACCGGGGTTTCGAACCGCGTTTCTTCAGTTCGCAGGCTTTCGGTTCGTCGGCGAGTGCGATGAGGGCATCGAACGCGTACGCCTCACGCTGCTCGTGTCGTCCCTCGCCGCGTGCTGCGTTGAACAACCGGTCGATGATCGGTTCCAACGCGGCTTCGAAGCGCGCGCCACACTCCGCGGTCCCGCGTGCCACGAGGTTCCAAGCGCCCTCACCATCGGTGTACGTGCGCGACTTACGAGACCGCTGCAACCGGGTATGCGACGCGTCGGGATCGGGGTCGGCCGCGGCTCGCGTCCGCAGACATTCCTCGCGCAGTTCGGTCACGTTGGTGGTCGAAGCCAACGCCAACAGCCGGCGCTCGGCTTCCGGATCGACCACCGCCGCAGCCGCGATCGCGTCGACCACCGCGACCGACAACTCCCCGCGCCGCAACGCGTCTGCGGTGCCCGGCAACCCGGCAAGGTGCTTCGACGTCTCCAACGATGTTCGCGCCGCGCTGGTGGTCGTGCCGCTCAGCCGGGCGAGATGATCCGCCGCCGACCGGCACCCCGCACGCTTCCACGCGCCCGCTTCCGCCACCCTCGTCGCGAGCAACGTCTTCGCGCCCGCCGCGAGCCGTTCGACTTGATCGCACGCCTCCCACACGCCAACCGCATCCGCCAACGCGACCCGATTCGCGTCGAGCGCGTCTACCAAAGACGCGAGCGCGTCGACATGCCCGCGCACCGCCACCGCCGAAACCCGTTCGCTGCGCTCGTCGAGGTGAAGCACCACAATCTGATCATGACAGGGGGGTATGACAACTACGTTTGCCAGGTATATGCATGATCCGAACAACCCGGATCCGTTCACTCCCGACGATTTGCAAACCATGAGCGCGCTCGCGATTGATGCGTGGCAATCGGGCGTCGATCGTGATTGGTCGGTACCAGCGGGGACGTTGGAGTGGTCTTGCCTGCGCACCGCGGCGCACACGGTCGACTGCGTATTCTCGTATGCGCTCTTTCTTGCGTCGCGCAAGGTTGACGCGTACCCCGGTGGGTTCGACGAGCTGCGCGCACTCCCCGACGCGACTGCCGCCGACATGGTCGACAACCTTCGTGCGGTCACGACCATGCTGTGGGCGGTCATCGCCACCGCGGAGCCCGAAGCGCGCGCTGCCATTGGTGCGTGGTCGCGAGTCGAGACCGGCGGTCCAAACGACTTCGCCGCGCGCGGAGCGCTCGAGATGTCGCTCCACACCCACGACATCGCTACGGGGCTCCATGTTCCCTTCGCACCGCCCCCGGACGTTGCGCAACGCCTCCGCGACCACACGAGCACCTGGCCGGGCCAAGTACCCGTGGAGCCCAGCGCCGACGCGTGGTCCGACGTCCTCGAATCCAGCGGCCGCGCTCAAACGCGATGACGACACGCCCGCCGATCGGCGGGTTGTTGCATGTATGCGCCCGTTTCCGGCCACAACTGCCACAACCCGGTGGTTGGAGTGCCGCAGGGGTCAGGGGTAGGCGATGAAGAACGCCGTGTGGCGAACCATCGCGATCGGCTTGTCTCGTAGCCGCGCTTCGAGTCTTTGCTCGACGGCGGCGAGGAACGCGTCGAAGTCGAGCCCGGCGCCGACGCGCGCGCTGACCGGTGCGCGCAGGCTCTCCACGAATGCCAGGATCGGCGCGGCGACCGGCACTTCGTAGTGCGTCTCGTGCACTATCGGTTCGACTTGCGAGAAGGCCTGGCGCAGCGCGTCGGCGCCGTTCTCGGCGTTGAAGCGCAAGTGCCCGAGCGGCGACCGCACGGCGCGGCCGGTCACTTCGAACGCCGCGTCGCGCATGAGGTCTTCGAGGCCGGGCATCAGTTCCGCGTCGCTGGTGGTTG
>JAODBJ010000336.1 GCA_025463905.1 Actinomycetes bacterium | reverse complement strand
GAAGCCGACGACAACGTCCGTGCCGCGACTACGACGGCGCCGGCCCTCGTTCAACATCGCGAACGTCTTACCGACGCCGGGTGCGGCGCCCAGGTAGATGCGCAGCTCGCCGCGTGCCACTGAGGGTTGACCCTACGACGTTGAAAGCCGGTCGAGCGCGACGTTCAGCTCGAGCACATTGACACCTTTCTCACCGAGGAAGCCCAGCGTCCGGCCCTGCGTATGCCGAGCGACGAGGGTCGTCACTGCCGAGACGCTGAGATGCCGCGCCTGCGCCACGCGCCGCACCTGCAACCGCGCGTTCGCGACGGAGATCTGTGGGTCGAGGCCGGACCCCGAGGCCGTCACCGCGTCCGCAGGTACCGCGGTATTCGGGGTCAGCCCGTTCTCCTTGCGGTACGCGACCGCTCGGTCTCGCACGAGCTTGAGTAGGGCGGGGTTGGTTGGGCCCAGGTTCGACGACGCGCTGGCCGAGGCGTCGTAGCCGTTGGCACCGGCCGCCGAGGGCCGCGGGTGGAAGTACTTCGCCTGGGTGAAGTTCTGCCCGATCAACTTCGAGCCGACCACACGACCGTTGACCTTCACCAGCGAACCGTTCGCCTGGTCGTGGAACGCGAGCTGCGCGATACCGGTGACGGCGAACGTGTACGCGAAGCCGCACAGGACCGTGAACGCGAGGAACATCTTTACCGCGGCCACGAGTTGACGGCGCATCATCATTTCACCCCCAACGCTGTAATCAGCAGATCGATGACCTTGATGCCGATGAATGGCGTGACGAGGCCACCGAGCCCGTAGATCAGAAGGTTGCGCCGCAACAACGCACGCGCACTCGAAGGACGGAACTTCACGCCGCGTAGTGCGAGCGGGATCAACGCCACGATGATCAATGCGTTGAAGATGACCGCCGACAGGATCGCGGAGCGCGGCGTGCTGAGGTGCATCACGTTCATCCGACGTAGTGGGGGCAATACGCCGGCGAACATCGCGGGGATGATCGCGAAGTACTTCGCGACGTCGTTCGCGATCGAGAATGTGGTGAGCGAACCGCGGGTGATGAGCAGCTGCTTCCCGATCTCGACGATTTCGATGAGCTTCGTCGGGTCGGAGTCGAGGTCCACCATGTTGCCGGCCTCTTTGGCCGCCTGCGTGCCGGTGTTCATCGCCACGCCGACATCGGCCTGGGCGAGGGCCGGCGCGTCATTGGTGCCGTCGCCGGTCATCGCGACGAGCCGCCCACCTTCCTGCTCGCGCTTGATCAGTTCCATCTTGTCTTCAGGCGTCGCCTCGGCGAGGAAGTCGTCGACCCCCGCTTCTTTCGCGATCACGCTCGCCGTCACCGGGTTGTCGCCCGTGATCATCACGGTGCGAATTCCCATCGCCCGCAGCTGTCCGAAGCGCTCGGCCATCCCCGGCTTGACGATGTCCTTCAAGTGGATGACACCGAGCACGCGCGTGTCGTTGGCGACGACGAGTGGTGTGCCGCCCTGCCGTGACACACCGTCGACGAGGTAGTCGAGTTCCGTCGAGCTCGGTTCTCCGTGTTCCTCCACCCAACGACGCACCGAGTCCGCCGCGCCCTTGCGAATGGAAGTGCCGTTCAGGTCGAGGCCACTCATTCGGGTCTGCGCCGTGAACGCCACCAGCTCCGCGTCGCGGATGTCTTTCGCTTGCAAGCCGTACCGGTCGGTTGCGAGCGCGACGATCGAACGTCCTTCCGGCGTTTCGTCGGCCAGGCTCGAAAGCAACGACGCTTCGGCAAGTTCGTTCTCGGTGACGTTCTCGACCGGAAGGAACTCGGACGCTTGGCGGTTGCCGAACGTGATCGTGCCGGTCTTGTCGAGCAACAGCGTGGCACAGTCGCCCGCGGCTTCCACTGCCCGTCCGCTCATCGCGAGCACGTTTCGGCGCACGAGGCGATCCATCCCCGCGATGCCGATGGCGGAAAGCAAACCGCCGATCGTGGTGGGGATCAGGCACACGAGCAACGCGACCAGCACGACCACCGGCTGCTCGGCATGCGAGTAGATGGCGAACGGCTGCAGTGTGACGGTTGCGAGCAGGAAGATGATCGTGAGGCCTGCCAGCAAGATGTTGAGCGCGATTTCGTTCGGCGTCTTCTGGCGCTCGGAACCCTCGACCAGCGCGATCATCCGATCGACGAACGTCTCGCCGGCGCGCGCGGTGATGCGTACGACGATCTCATCCGACAGCACGCGCGTGCCGCCGGTTACAGCTGAGCGGTCACCACCCGATTCTCGGATGACCGGAGCAGACTCGCCGGTGATCGCCGACTCGTCGACGCTCGCGATGCCTTCGATCACTTCGCCGTCGCTCGGGATGATCTCGCCGGCCACGACCACGACCACATCGTCAAGGTCGAGCGAGCTGCTCGCGACTTCTTCGACAGAACCGTCGGCGCGGCGGCGCCTCGCGGTGGTCTCGCTGCGGGTCTTGCGCAGCGTGTCGGCCTGCGCCTTGCCGCGCCCCTCGGCGACTGCTTCGGCAAGGTTGGCGAACAACACGGTGAACCACAAGAACGCGGCTACCAGCGCGGCGAACACGTTCTGTTGTGTGGTCGAGGAATGCAGATCTTTGAAGAACAGGATCGTGGTGAGGACGCTGCCGACCTCCACGACGAACATCACCGGGTTCCGCATCATCTTGAGCGGGTGGAGCTTGCGCAAACTGTCGACCGCCGCCGTACGCAGGATGCCCGCGTCGAGGAGGTTCGTCTGCTTCTTCTGTTGGGGTGACTCGCCCACGCCTACTCCTACAACGACAGATGTTCGACGATCGGCCCCAGCGCGAGCGCAGGGAAGTACGTGAGCCCGACGACGATCACCACAACACCCGTGAGCAATGCCGCGAACAGAGGGGTGCCCGTTGGGAACGTGCCGGCCGACGCGGCCACGGTCTTCTTGCGGGCCAGCGAGCCCGCGATCGCGAGCGCCGGCACCATCAGGAAGAACCGACCGACGAGCATGCAGAGCCCGAGCGTGGTCTGGTACCAGTTCGACGTGACGGTGATCCCGGCGAACGCAGATCCGTTGTTGTTACCGGCCGAGGTGAACGCGTAGACAATTTCTGAGAGACCGTGAGCACCGGGGTTCAAGCGAGCGCTCGCCGAGGTGTGCATGATCACCGATGCCCCGGCGAATCCGAGTACCACCAGTGGCACGAACAGGATGTAGAGCACGACGAGCTTCACCTCGCCGGCCTGGATCCGTTTGCCGAGATATTCGGGCGTGCGGCCGACCATCAAACCGGCGATAAACACTGCGGTGAGAACGAAGATCAACATCCCGTAGAGACCCGCGCCGACTCCACCCGGCGAGACCTCGCCCAACATCATGTTGGCGAGCGGTACCCCGCCACCGAGCGGCGTGAGGCTGTCGTGCGCGCAGTCGACCGCGCCGGTCGAGGTACCAGTGGTCGACGGTGCGAAGATGCCGCACCCCGCCGTGCCGAAGCGAACCTCCTTGCCTTCCATGTTGCCGGCGATGGACGTGCCCTGCTGGCTCGTTTGGCTGACGCGCAATGGATCGAGCTTCTTGTTTCCACCGGTCTCTGCGAACGACGTCACGAGCACGGCGGCGAGCCACAGCGCAAACATCGCGCTGAACACGACCCACCCTTGCTTCTGATCCTTCGCCATCTTGCCGAACGCGTACGTGAGCGCGAACGGGATCGCGAGCAACAGCAGGATCTCGAGGAGGTTCGTGAACCCATCTGGGTTCTCGAACGGGTGCATCGAGTTCGCGTTCCAAAAACCGCCGCCGTTGGTGCCGATCTCTTTGACGGCCTCCTGGCTCGCGACCGGCCCGGCCGGCACCCGGCCCGCTGCGTTCTCCAGTGTTCTGATCGTGTGGAACCCGTTGAGGCTCTGCACCATGCCGCGCGCGACGAACACCAACGCAAACACCAACGCCAGCGGGATGAGCACCCGCACGACGCCACGCGTGAGGTCGGACCAGAAGTTGCCGATCGTGGACGAAGCGCGACGCGTGAGTCCGCGCACGAGCGCAACGGCGACCGCGAGCCCGACCGCGGCGCAGACGAAGTTCTGCACGGTGAGCCCCGCCAGTTGCGTGAAGTGGCTCATCGTGGACTCGCCGGAGTAGCTCTGCCAGTCCGTGTTGGTCGTGAAGCTGACCGCGGTGTTCCACGCCACTGCCGGGTGAACCGCGTGCACGTTGGTGGGGTTGATCGGCAGCCAGCCCTGCACCCGCTGCATGAGGTACAGCCCGAGCACCGAAACGAGACTGAACGCGAGCAGCGAATACGCGTAGACGTTCCAGCGTTGTTCGCGCTCGGCGTCGATGCCACCCACGCGGTACAGCAGCCGCTCGACCGGCGCGAACACGCGGTCACCCGGCGCCTTGCCGCCGCCGAAGACTGCGGCGAGGTAGCTGCCGAGCGGTGGCGTGATCGCGACTAGGAACACGACCAGCACGATCAGCTGTAACCAGTTGGCACCAGTCATCAGAAGCGCTCCGGCGCAAGCAACGCCACCAACAAGTACGCCGCGAGCAACACCGCCAAGATCAACGCAACAAAGTTCTCAACGCTCATGGGGCTACGACCTCCGGCGCTGGTTAGTCATGCCGCCTTGGTTTCTTCAGGCGTCTCCTGTTGTGGGTGTTCCTCGGTCACGGCGTCGGCACCGATGATGCGGTCACACGCGGCAACGAGTGCGGCCGCGGCCGCGAAGAACGCCAGCGTCAGCAGGATGAAGACGACGTCAGTCATGGATACCGAGGTCCTGTTCGAGGCGACGGGAAGAAGCGAGTGCAAGACCGAGTTCGTCGGCGAGCGCGATCGCAACGCGGCGCTGCTCGATCGATGCCGCGGTTCCTTCGTGGGCCTGCAACACCAGCCGTCCGTACGATGCGCCACGCGCCGCCACCGTGAGTTCGACGCCGTGCGCCGGCAGTTCGAACTCGCGACCGGCGAACTTCAGGGCCACGTCCTCGATCGCTCCGTTGCGACCGAGGCGCGGGAGCGCTTCCGTTGGAGAGCCCTCGTACCAACAGTCGTCGAGGCTGAGCAGGCCGATCAGCTCCGCCTGCACCGCCAGGACGACGTCGGCGGGGTCCGTGGCGTGAGACGCGAGCTCTGCGATCCGGTAGAGACGATCAACCTCCGACTTCGACGCGAGGGCGTCGCCGCGCATCGCGCGGGCGCGCAGACCGATCTCCGCGACAACGAGCGCTACTACGAGCAGGATCACCGTCGTTTCGACGTCGTTGTGGTGCTGCATCTTCAGCGACAGGTACGGCTGCGTGAAGAAGAAGTCGAACGACAACGTGGCGACCACCGCCCCGGCGATCCCCGCCCTACGGCCACCGATCACGGCGCCGGCGAGCACGGGGAGCACGAGTGCCAGCGCGGCATTGGCGTTGATGATCTCGCCGCGGACGAGCACCAGAGCCGACGCGAGCGCGATCGAACCGAGTGCGCCTACGGCGATCCCGAGGAACTCACGGTCGCGCGCCTGCGAGCGCTCGGCGGGGTCGTTCGAGCGGTGCCGCACTCCCGTCATGAGTCCGAAGGTCACGAACTCATCCAACGCCGATCGGGCGCGAGGGTCTACGGACTTGACGCGATCCTTACGAAAGTCGGGGCGCTCTTTGCGCGACGCGCGCGAGTCGAGCCCGCCCCTGGCGTCGGGAACGCGTTAAAGCGTTATGCGTGCCGTGGGCCCGACGGGCCTGGGGCCGCGCCCGCTTCGGTCGACTCCGTCACCGGCGCGGTCGTCTCGTAGTACACGGGCAACGCTGTTTCGGCGTCGTAGTAGGTGCGGCCAATGCGATGCATCAACGGCACGCTGGACTCGGCCGACAGGAGCCAGTTGTGCGACTCGTGGGCCCAGAGGCTGTCGTCGATGGCGAGATAGAAGTCGCGGCGATTTCTCGCGTAGGCGAACACTTCATCGTCGGCGACGCTGCAGAGATAGCGCATGACACCCCGCTCCTTCACGACCGGGTCGCTGGAAAACTGGCGTGCAGTCACGTCAGCGGTCCGGCGAAGACAAGATTTTCACTTCGAGCGATCCGAACCGACCACGTCACCGTCACGACGACGGCGAGGGCGGTGATCGCGATGCAGGTGATGGTTTTCAGCGCAACGAAGGGCGCGACCGGCATACTCACGAGCATCCCGAATGTCGCGGCTGCGGTCAACAGGTGCACCACACCCCACAGCACCGTGAGACCGGCGAACAGACGGATCACGGCCGGCCGAGCCGAGACCTCCGGATCTACCGGGCAGAAGTCGTTCGCCATGCGAGCGATCAACGGGCGGCCGAACAACACCGAGCCCAGGAACACCGCCGCAAGTACGAGCGTCGTCGCGACCGGCTGGATGAAATACGCGAAGGTGCTGCCGCTCACCAACCCCACCAGCGTTCGCACGGTCAGCCCGATCGTGGCGAGTATGAGGATCGCCGAGGGTCGCCGGCCGCGCACGACCCGGCGAAGCACGGCGACGTATGTCCAAACGAGCACCGCGACCATCGCCGCACCCGCGCCGATGGTCGTCACGATCACGTAAAACAACAGCGACGGAATCAGCGTGGCTTCGACGATCTGCGGAAGAGAGCGCCGCGCGACCGCGAGCAGCATCGGACGGTGCGACACGGTCTGGCACGCACAGATCTCGGTGCTTTCGGCGCGGTGAGCCTCGCGGGCGTCGTGAGCAAGGCAAATATCCGTGCCCGCAACCGGCGTCACCCGTGCGACCAGCATCGGCCGGCAGGCCGTGTAGTCGTCGGCTTCGGGCTCGGCTGCGGCACGCACTAGGTCGCTCGGTCGGGTCTGCTCGTGAGTCCGGGGTGCCGGCGGACCGCGCGCCGCACGACCGAGTCCTCCCGCGCGAAGCGGGTGACGTCCATGGCGGCGCGCACGCGTCGAAGCGACGTGAATGATTCATCGAGTTCGCGTTCGATGAGTCGCAGCCGGTTCTGGTCGGCTGGAGACAAGCCCATCCGGTTGCTGGATCGGCTGAAGAGTGCGGTGCGTTCGGCCGCGAGCCGGTTCACATTGCGTTCGAGGCTTGCTCGCTCGCCGTTCATTCGCTACCGCGAACGACGACATCGCGCGTTTGCATTCGCTTCTTCAATGTCTTCACGGCGGACTCCTTGGTGCTTTTTTCTGGCACGGAATGCAGCCGATGAGGTGCAACTCGAGCACCGCTGCGGTCGGAGGCCGAGAAGTGGCAGAAGCGCGCCCTCAGGAGCGCGTACGTGCTTTTCATCGTACTCGCTCGATGTCCATGGCCAATCCGCGGGCCGAGGGTCATACACTGACGGGCGGCGGATCGGTCGAATTCATTGGCCGGCGTCAACGAGAAACGAGTCTTACGTGCAAGGCACCGTCAAATTCTTCAATGCCGACAAGGGTTATGGGTTCATCTCGCGCGAGTCGGGTGACGACGTGTTCGTCCACTACTCGGCCATTCAGGGTTCCGGCTACAAGTCCCTCGAAGAGGGCCAGAAGGTCGAATTCGAAACCACGAAGGGCCGTAAGGGCGACGAAGCGCAAAATGTCCGCCTGATCTGAGTTTCAGATTCAGGCGCCGAAGTCGGCGCCTCCACGACGGTGCTGGGCGGCGAATCCGTCGCTCAGCACCCTCAAAGGTCCTCCACGGACCATCGCCCGGGTCACCCGAGCAAAGCGTGCGAGGCTGACGCGATGAGTACGTCGCCTCGACGCCGCGTGTATGTCGCCGGGCCGGGTGGTTTCGATGCCGCCGGGCGCGCGTGGCATCGACAGGTGTGTGAACGTCTCGGCGCCGCGGGTTTCAACGTGCTCGACCCGTGGTTTGCGTCGCAAGATCAGTTCCGCGCTGCGTACGCGGTCGCGCCCGACGCTCGTTTGGCCGCTCTGCGAAGCGCGAACCGCGCCGCCGGCGCCATGAACGCATCCATGATCGGCGCGGCCGACGCGGTGCTTGCGCTTCTCGATGGCGTCGACGTCGATTCCGGCACGGCGGCCGAGATCGGCTTTGCCGCCGCGGTCGGAACGTTGATCGTCGGGTACCGCACCGATTGGCGAACGTCGGGCGACAACGCGGCCGCGATCGTGAACCTGCAAGTCGAATATTTCATCGATCTGTCGGGCGGCACGATCGTCACGGGTGACTCCGGTGCCGACGACAGTGAACTGCTCGACATCGCGCTTCGTTCGCTGCGAGAACGCCTCGCGAGCGGCTGAACGCGTCAACGCTCAGCGCGCGCACGGTGGCGGTCTCCTCGAAACACCCCTTTGGACCCTGGCAAAGGTTGGATCAAGGACGATCATCTCAGTGGGAGGTCGGACGATCATCAGGCCATCGATGAAAGGCACGGTTTGATCCGACCAGCGCAACCACCGAGTCCGGACCAACCCGAGACATTCCTCGACCAAACCGCCTTCCCCGACACGGAGACGGCGCTCGACTTTCTCGGCAGCGTCCTCGAATCGTCGACCGAGTATTCGATCATCGGCACGGATCTCGACGGGACGATCCTGCTCTGGACCGCGGGCGCCCGGCGTCTCTACGGCTACGAGGCCGGCGAGGTCGTCGGCACGGTCAACTCGGCCATCCTCTACACACCCGAAGATGTTGCGGCCGGCGCACCGCGCGACGTGCTCGACGGCGCGCTGAGTAACGGTCATTGGGAAGGCACCATCACACGCCTCCGTAAGGACGGCGAGAAGTTCGTCGCCCACGTCGTGGTCACGCCGCGCCGCGACCGCGCCGGCGTGCCGATCGGTTTCGTGCTGATCGCCAAAGACATGTCCGGCGAGATACTGCTCACCGAAGAGCTCGAGGCGGTGATGCGCCGCGCGGGTGAACGCGTCCGGAGCCGTTTCGTGGAAGGGATGCACGGTGCCGCCGTCGCCGTCGACACCGACGGGCGCATCGTGATGGTGAACGGCGTCACCGAGCGCCTGTTCGGCTACAGCCGCGATGACATCATCGGTCAAGCGGTGGAGATGCTGCTTCCCGACATCCACCACGACGCGCACATCACCGGCCAATCAGAAGACGTCGTCGACGCGACGGCGCGGCCCATGGGCGTCGGACGTGACACGGTCGCGCGGTGCGCCGACGGAACCGCAATTCCCGTCGCGATCACCTTCAACACGCTCGAAACCGACGAGCGCCCCTTGGTACTCGCGTCCGTGCGAGACCTGCGAGAGGAAAAGAAGCTCGACGCGACACGCGCCGCGCTCGAGCAACAACTGCATCAGTCGCAACGGCTCGAGAGTCTCGGTCAGCTCGCCGGCGGTATCGCGCACGACTTCAACAATCTGCTGATGGTGATCACGTTCAGCGCCGAACTGATGCGCGACGCGCTCGCCGACGTCACGCCCGACGGCGCCAACCGCGCCGGCCTGTTGAAGAACATCGACCAGATCGACCGCGCCGCGACCAGCGCCGCGAACCTCACTCGGCAGTTGCTGCTGTTCAGCCGGGCCCAGCCTGTGCTTGCGGAGCCGATCGACCTCAACGCGGATGTCTCACACCTCGAGGAGCTGTTACGACGTTCGATCGAGGAGAACATCGAACTCGTGATGGACCTCGCCGCGGACTTACCTGCAGTGATGGCCGATCACGGACGGCTCGAACAAATCCTCGTGAACCTCGTCGTCAATGCACGAGACGCGATGCCCGACGGTGGCCGAGTCAATATCCGGACGTCGCTGACGGCCGAGTCGATGATCCAGCTCGAGATCGCGGATACCGGTAACGGGATGGCGCCCGAGGTGATCGCCCGCGCGTTCGAACCGTTCTTCACGACCAAGACCCAGGGCCGCGGGACCGGCCTTGGCCTCGCGACCGTGTACGGCGTCGTCACCGACCTCGGCGGGACCATCGAACTCGACTCCACAGTCGGTCGAGGAACACGCGTGCTGGTGGCCCTCCCGACCACCGACCATCGGCCCCGCCAAGAACGCGCGCAGCCAGTGATTGGCGGCACCGGTGAACGGCTGCTGCTCGCCGAAGACGAAGACGATCTGCGCGGGGCGCTCGCCGAGATGTTGCGCGGTGCCGGTTACGCCGTGGTCGCCGCCCCCACCGGCGAAGGCGCCATCGAAGCCTTCCAACACGGCGACTTCGACCTCCTCATCACAGACGTGATCATGCCCGGCATGTCCGGACGTCAACTCGCCGACCGGCTCTGGGAAGACCGTCCGTCGCTACGCGTGCTGTTCATGTCGGGCTACTCGAACCACGCGCTCGACGGCATCGAAGACCTCGGCCGCGCAACCGACTTCGTGCCCAAACCTGTCCAACGCGACGAGCTCCTCAGCCGCATCCGGACGTCCCTCGATAAGCCGGAGCCTTCAATCGCCTAGTGCGCCGGCCCGACCGTCGCCAGCACTCGGCTCATCAACTCCGGCACGCGGAACGGCTTGATCACGTAGTCGTCGGCGCCGACTCGGAAGCCCTGCTCGACGTCTTGTGCCGACGCCCTCGCAGTCACGACAATCACCGGTGTCACCGCGGTCTCTCTCCGGGCGCGCAGCACCTGTAGCACTTCAAGACCCGTGCGCCTCGGCATCGCAATATCGAGGATGACGAGATCGGGGACCACGAGGAGCATGCTCGCCAGCGCGGTTTCGCCGTCGGTAGCGGTCCTGACCTCGTAACGCGCTTGGCGCAGCATGCGCGCGATGAGTTCTCGGATGTCGGCGTCGTCGTCCACGACGAGTACACACGGCATCACGCCGCTGCCTTCGCTGCGAGCCCGGCGGGAATCGTGAACCACACGACGGTGCCTTCGTCGAGCACCGAACTCGCACCCACCTCGCCGCCGTGGCCTTCGATGATCATCTTCACGATGTGAAGGCCGAGACCCATTCCCTCGGTCGCGCCGGCCTGCGAGAGCGACGATCGGAACAGCGGCTGGAACAGCCGGTCGGTCTCCGCCGGCGGGACGCCCACACCACTGTCGGCCACCTCGAAACGCACGTTGTCGTCGCGTATGAGGCTGACGCGTACCACGATTCTCCCGCCTTCTGGCGTGAACTTGATCGCGTTCTCGATGATGTCCGACAGCGCGCGCTCGAGCTGCTCCGCGTCGCCGAGCACCGAAGGCAGATCGGCTTCGATGTTCACGTGGAGTTCCAGCCGACCGCCGGCCACTTTTGCTGCCACGTTGTGCTGCACACGACTGACGAGTTCGCCGACGTCGAACGGTGCACGCTGGATCACAAAGGTTCCACCATCGACGTCGAACACGGTCAAGAAGTTCTCGATCAGGCGGAGCAATCGCTTGCCGTTGCGCTCGACGATGCCCAGCAGCCGAAGCTGTTCGGGTTCGAGCGGTCCGGCGTCGAGGTCTTGGAGCACCTCGACGTAACCGAGGATGTTCGCCAGTGGGGTCCGAAGCTCGTGCGACGCTGTCGCAACGAACGCAGACGTCTGTCGCTTGACGTCGCCAAGGTCGTCTGGCAGTTGAGGCACAGCGTCGGATGCTCTAGCGCTGCACATGCCTGAGGATCGGCGTCTCACGCGCGAACTGGAGC
>JAODBJ010000237.1 GCA_025463905.1 Actinomycetes bacterium | reverse complement strand
GCCTGATCGAAGGCGAATTCCCGAACTACGAGCAACTGATCCCGAGCGGATACCCGAACCGGCTCACGATCGGGCGCGAACCGTTCCTCGAGGCGCTCGACCGGGTGCAGATCGTCGGGCAGAACCGGGAGAACGCCGCGGTACGCCTTGCGATGACGAGTGACGGGCTCGAGTTGTCGATGGCGGCGCAGGATGTCGGTTCGGCACAGGAAACCCTCGACGGCAAGTTCGAAGGCGCAGAACTCACCGTGGCGTTCAATCCGGTGTTCCTGCGGGAGGGCGTGGAAGCGGTGGAAGGCGCTGAGGTGTCGCTGGAGACCATCGACCCGCTGAAGCCGGCCACCCTGCGCCCGAGCGACGGCGGCGACTTCCTGTACTTGCTGATGCCCGTACGGACGTCCTGACCGCGCTCGGCGCCATGGTCGCCGGCGACGTCGCGTACGTCGAGCAGGTGCAACTGCGCGACTTTCGTTGTTTCGCGTCGCTCGATCTGTCACTCGCCCCGGGTGTGACGGTGATCGTCGGCGCGAACGGCGCCGGCAAGACCAGCCTGCTCGAAGCGGTCGGCTGGATCGCGCGGGCCCGGTCGTTCCGCGGTGTTACCGACAGCGCACTGGTCGCGCGGGGGAGCGAACAGGCGATCCTGCGGGCCGACGTCGTGCACGGCGAGCGGCGCCAACTGCTCGAGGCCGAGATCAGGGCCACGGGCCGCAACCGCGTGTTGCTGAACCGGCACCCCATCGTTCGAACACGAGATCTCTACGGCCTGTTGCGGGTCACGATGTTCGCACCCGACGACCTGCAACTCGTGAAGGGCGGCCCGGCCGAGCGGCGCGAGTACCTCGATGATCTGCTCGGAATGCTCGCACCGCGATACGACGCGGCGCGCTCCGACTTCGATCGTGTGTTGCGCCAACGCAACGCGTTGTTGAAGGGCGGTTTGCGCGACCCGGACGACGACTCGACCCTCGTCGTTTTCGACGAACAACTTGTACGTGCCGGCGCAGAGATCGTGCGAGGCCGGCTGCGGCTGTTGGCGCGGCTGCATCCGTTGATCGTCGAGATGTACGAAGAGGTGAGTGGCAGCAGCGCGCCACTCGACGGCACCTACCAGGCCGAGTGGGCCGAAGCACCGTTACACGAAGGCGACGCCGATGCCGTCGACAACTTGTTGCGCCAAGCGCTCGTCGCGCGACGGAAACAGGAACTCGACCGCGGGATCACCCTCGTCGGACCGCACCGCGACGACTGGCGCATCGTGCTCAACGATCTCGACGCGCGAGCGCAAGCTTCACAAGGCGAGCAGCGAACGCTTGCGCTCGCGTTGCGCCTCGCCGGTCACGAACTCATCACCGATCTGAGCGGCGCCGCGCCCGTCTTGTTACTCGACGACGTGTTCAGCGAACTCGACGCACCGCGTGCAAGCGCATTGATCCGTCGCCTGCCCGGTGGCCAAACATTGGTAACGACTGCCAGTGCGATCCCTGAAGGCGTGGAACCACAGCGGTTCTTGCGGGTAGCCGGGGGTACGGTCGAGGCCGAATGAGTGGTCGCGAGGAACCGGTACCGCTTCGGGACGCGCTCGCCGGCGTCAGTCGCGAGCTCGGGTTGCCCGATCCTCAGCAGCTCACGACGCTGCTGGACGCGTGGCCCGACCTTGTCGGCAGCACGCTCGCCGGTCACGTCCACGTGCGTTCGTTGCGTGACGGTGTGCTCGTGGTCGCGGTCGATTCACCCGCCGTCGCGACGCAAGTGCGCTACCTCGAAGGCACGGTGCGCGAGGCCGCAGACCGCCTCGTCGGGGCCGGCGTACTTCGCCGTTTACAGGTGGTCGTCCAGGCGCCCGGAAAGCGGGTTTGAGTCCCACCCTTCTGATAAACTGTGAGCACTCCGAAAACGGCTCTGACCAGGCACTTTACGCCGCATCCGATGCCATCGAGCGCTTCTTCCGGCGCCGGGCCGACGGCCCCTTTCGAGTTCGAAACAACCAAGGACTTGTGCGTGGCTTACGGCGCCGAAGACATCACCATCCTCAAGGGCCTCCAGCCGGTACGTGAGCGCCCCGGGATGTACATCGGTTCCACCGGTCCGTCGGGCTTGCATCACCTCGTCTACGAGGTTGTCGACAACTCGGTCGACGAGGCACTCGCCGGGTACGCGAACCACATCGAAGTGACATTGCAGGCCGACGGCGGCGTCCGCGTCGCCGACAACGGCCGTGGTATCCCGGTCGGCCGGCACGCCGAGTACCCCGACAAGTCGGCGGCCGAGATCGTGCTCACGATGCTGCACGCCGGCGGCAAGTTCGGTGGCAGTGGTTACAAGATCTCCGGTGGTTTGCACGGTGTCGGCGTGTCCGTGGTGAACGCCCTGTCGCGCCGGCTCGAACTCGAGATCCACCGCGAGGGTGGCTGCTACCAGATGACCTTCGTCGACGGTGGGCAGCCCGTCGCGCCGCTGCGCCGCGTCGGGGACTCCGACCGCACCGGCACGATCGTCACCTTCTGGCCCGACCCCACGATCATGGAGGAGATCGAGTTCCGCGCGCAGACGTTGCTCGAACGACTCCGCGAGATGGCGTTCCTCAACAAGGGCCTCGAGATCGTCTTCACCGACGACCGCATCGATCCGCCCAGCACGCAGCACTACAAGTACGACGGTGGCATCGTCGACTACGTGCGGCACCTCAACTCCACGAAGGAGCCGATCTTCGAGGGCGTCGTCGCATTCGAAGAGAAGTACGCCACCGGCGAACTCGACGTCGCCATGCAGTGGAACACCGGCTACCACGAAGCGCTGCACTCGTTCGCGAACAACATCGCCACCACCGAAGGTGGGATGCACGAAGAGGGTTTCAAGAAGGCCCTCACGAACGTGGTCAACCGTTACGCGCGCTCGAAGAACATCCTCAAGGAGAAGGACGACAACCTCCTGGGTGAAGACATCCGTGAAGGCCTCACGGCGATCGTCTCCGTGAAGTTGTTGTCACCGCAATTCGAGGGTCAGACGAAAACGAAGCTCGGAAACACCGAGATCCGGTCGTTCGTCGAGAAGGTCACGAACGAGAAACTCGGCGACTGGCTCGAAGAGCATCCGTTGGAGTCGCGGGCGATCATGAGCAAGGCGACGCAAGCCGCCCACGCGCGTCTCGCCGCCCGCCAGGCGCGCGACCTCACGCGGCGCCGATCGTTGCTCGATTCCGGTGGCATGCCGGGCAAGCTCGCCGACTGTTCGAGCCGCAACCCCGAAGAGACCGAGCTGTTCATCGTCGAAGGCGACAGCGCCGGCGGCCCGGCGAAGAAGGCCCGCAACTCGCAGTTCCAGGCGATCCTTCCGATCCGCGGGAAGATCCTGAACGTCGAGCGCGCGCGCATCGACCGGATGCTCAAGAACGAAGAGATCCAAGCGTTGGTCTCCGCAATCGGCACGAGCATCAGCGAAGAGTTCGACTACGAAAAGCTCCGCTACAACAAGATCGTTTTGATGTCGGTGGTTGGCGACGAGCCGGTCTTCGTTGCTCATGCCGACGGTTCGCTCGCGCTGACGCCGATCGGCGACGCCGTCGACACGTGGCTGGCGCAAGGCATCGACGTACCTGACGCGACAACAGTGAGCGCAGACCCGGTTACGAAACAGGCGCGGATCTCGCCCATCAAACGCGTGATCCGCCACCCGTACCGAGGGCTCGTGCACCGGATCAGCACCGCGTACGGGCGCACGATCGAGGTCACGAGTGGCCATTCGGTCTTCGTTTGGGAAAGCGGCCGGATGACTACCCGCGCCGGCGACGAACTGTGTGCCGGCGATCTCGTCGTCGCACCCCGCCGCTTGCCGCGGCCTTCGGTGCCGACACGCAACCTCGATCTTCTCGACCTTTTCGTTGCCGCGGGCGAAACAACAGGATTGCGAGTCGACGGCGAATCCGTGCGCCGGCTGAACGCCGCCCGGGCCGGCGATTTCGGCGCACCGAACCAGGCCATCACGGAGAGGCGCGTGGAGCTGTCCCTCGGAACATGGCGCCGGCTCGCCGCGCAACGGCGGTCGATGGGACTCACGCAAGCGTCAGCCGCAGTTGCTCTCGGATACCGGCAGGCCTGCACGATCTCCGAATTCGAAACCGGTCGGTCTCGTCCGACCGAGTCCGCCTTCCGGCGCTACCTCTTCCTGCTCGGTGAGACGTGGCCGGACGACGTAAGCCTTCTCGAATCTCGCGTCGAAACCTGGGCCGGATACTCCGACGAGAGCCACAATGCGCGATGGCGCAGGGTCGGGCCCTCGTGCCGTGCGGACATGCTCGGTGTCGAAGATCTCGCGTTGCTGAACGACGCCGTGAAACTCGTCCCGCAAGCGCACGTTGCGCGCGCGTTCGATCGTCATCTCGCGGTGACGCCGGAACTCGGTTACTTCCTCGGCTGGTTTGCCGCCGAAGGCACGGTGTCGCGCTCGCAGGTTTCCCTCGCGCTTGGCGCCGATGACGATCGCTACATCCCTTCGATTGTCGCGGCAATCGAGCAGGTCTTTGGCGAGACGCCGCGTGTGTTCGTCTCGGAGGACAGGCCGAACAGCCGGAAGCTCTACTTCCACTCGGTCCTTGCGGCGCGACTCATTGCGTCGCTCGGGCTCGCGACACTGGCAATCACAAAGCGCGTCCCAGACCTGCTCTTCAACGTCGACCGAGAATGCCAACTCGCGTTCCTCGAGGGCTACTTCCTCGGCGACGGAACCAAGGGCGCGCTCTCGCAACGGCTGGTGTTCGGTACGGCATCGTCTGACCTTGCGAACGGTGTGCTTTACCTGCTCGGACAGCTCGGCGTCGTCGCGTCGGTTTCCAAGATCAGCGGCAACAGCAATGGTTGGTCCGATCGCGATTCGTACGCGATCACGGTGTCAGGGAAGGACCAGGTGCTCGCGCTGGAGCCGGTATGGCGGCGGGCACCCAATGCGGATGCGCTCCGGCAACACGCCACCTCCGCGACCTACCGCCATCGCGAGCACTACGTCGTGCTCTCCGACGACTTGATGGCGCTTCCAGTGCGGTCGAACATCGCGCGGCCGTACGACGGCGACGTCTACGACCTTGAAGTGGCGGACGATCACAGCTTCATCGCCGGCTTCGGCGGCGGCCTCGTCGCGCACAACACGGACGCCGATGTTGATGGCGCGCACATCAGAACGCTGCTGCTCACGTTGCTGTATCGATACTTGCCGGAGTTGGTGAAGCTCGGGCATATCTACATCGCCCAACCGCCGTTGTTCCGAGCCGACATCGCCAAAGAACGCAACTACCTCAAGGACGAGGCGGCACTGCGCGCGTTCGAAGCCGCGCACGAAGGCCGCAAGATCGACGTCAGCCGGTTCAAAGGACTTGGTGAGATGGACTGGCCGGAACTCAAGGTCACAACCATGGATCCCGCGACGCGCACGTTGCTGCAGGTTTCGGTCGAGGACACCGCGATCGCCAACGACATCTTCTCGCAGCTGATGGGCGAAGACGTCGAACGCCGTCGCGAGTTCATCCAGCAGAACGCCAAAGACGTTCGCTTCCTCGACATCTAGAACCTGCGCACGTGACATTTACTGGAGTACCAGCCGCATGAGTGACGAGCAGCAGACGCTCGGCAACGTCGAACCGGTCGAGATCCAGGAGGAGATGGAACGCTCCTTCCTGGATTACGCCATGTCGGTCATCACGGCCCGCGCGTTGCCCGACGCGCGCGACGGCCTGAAGCCGGTTCACCGTCGCATCCTCTACGGCATGTACGAGGGCGGCATGCGTCCCGATCGCTCGCACAAGAAGAGCGCGTCGGCGGTCGGCGACGTCATGGGCAAGTTCCACCCTCATGGCGACACCGCGATCTACGACGCGCTGGCGCGCATGGCCCAAGACTTCTCGTTGCGCTACCCATTGATCGACGGCCACGGGAACTTCGGTTCACCCGACCCGAAAGACCGCCCGGCCGCGATGCGCTACACCGAGGCGCGACTGGCTCCGCTCGCCATGGAGTTGTTGGGCGAGATCGGCGAAGACACCGTCGACATGGGGCCTACGTACGACGGCGCCAACGAGGAACCACTCGTCCTGCCGGCGCGTTTCCCGAACTTGCTCATCAACGGCGGTGGCGGCATCGCGGTCGGCATGGCAACGAACATCCCGCCGCACAACATGCGCGAGGTCATCGACGCCACCCTCCACGTCATAGACAATCCCGACGCAACTCCCGACGACCTCATGCGCTTCGTCACCGGTCCCGACTTTCCGACGGGAGCGACGATCCTGGGCCGCGTCGGCATCGCGGAGGCGTACCGCACCGGGCGCGGGTCGATACGGATGCGCGCGGTCGCGGAGATCACCGAAGACAAGCGGGGAAATCCGCGAATCGTCGTCACCGAAGTGCCCTACCAAACCTCGGTGGAAGTGATCGGCGAGAAGATCGCCGAACTGGTGAACGATCGTCGGATCGAAGGCATTCGCGACGTCCGGAACGAGTCGTCAGGCGACGACGCGAAATTGGTCGTCGAGTTGAAGCGCGACGCGAACGCGCAGGTGGTGCTCAACCAGCTCTACAAGCACACGCCGATGCAAGCGAACTTCGCCGCGAACATGCTCGCACTCGTCGACGGCGTTCCGCGCGTGCTCAACCTGGCGCAGGCGTTGACCGTGTACGTCGCGCATCAAGTCGAGGTCGTCCGCCGGCGCAGCGAATTCCGCCTCAAGCGCGCCCGAGAACGTCTGCACATCGTCGAGGGCTACCTGAAGGCACTCGACCACATCGACGCGATCATCGCGCTTATCCGTGGCTCGGACTCGGCTGACGCGGCCCGTGAAGCGCTCATGGCGCAGCCGTACGAGTTCAGTGAGATCCAGGCGCGGCACATTCTCGACATGCAGCTGCGTCGCCTCGCGCAACTCGAGCACCAGAACCTGCGTGACGAAGCCGCGAAGCTCGCCGAGACGATCGCCGAACTCGAGGCGATCCTCGGTGACGAGACGAAGTTGCGCGCGGTGATCAAGGAAGAGCTCACCGCGGTGCGCGACAAGTACGGCGACGACCGCCGGACACAGATCACGATCGACCCGGGCGATCTCGCCGAACTCGACCTGATCGAAGACGAAGAACTCGTCGTGGTGTTGTCGCGCAAGGGGTACGTGAAGACTGTCCCCGTCGATCAGTTCCGTACCCAGGGACGCGGTGGGCGCGGTGTGCGTGGTGGCAACCTGCGCGACGAGGATTACGTCGAGCATCTGCTCACCACGACTGCGCATTCATACTTGTTGTTCTTCTCGAACCGCGGGCGCGTCTACCGACTTCGCGCGCATGAGATTCCGATGAAGGACCGCACGGCGCGCGGCACTGCGTTGGTGAACCTCATTTCGCTGCAGCCCGACGAGCACATCGAGGCCGTGATCGACACGCGCACCTACGAAGAAGGTGCGTACCTGTTCTTCGCGACCAATCGCGGGATGGTGAAGAAGACCCGCATGAGCGAGTACGACTCGTCGTTGCGTAGCGGGCTCATCGCGATCAACCTCAATGACGGCGACGAACTCGTGAGAGTCGTGCAGACGACAGGCCACGACGACATCTTCATGGTGTCGCGGGGTGGCATGACGATCCGGTTCTCGGAAGATGACGTCCGGTCGATGGGGCGCGCCACCGCGGGAGTCCGCGGGATGCGCCTGCGGAACGACCAAGATGGCGTGGTGAGTTCCGACGTCGCCCGCGACGACGCCGTCATGCTGTTCGTCTCCTCGAGCGGTCACGGCAAGCGCACCCGTCTCGACGCGTTCAACCGGCAGGGCCGGGGGGGACAGGGCGTGCGGGGCATGCGTATGACCGCCGCGCGCGGGGAAGTTGTTGCAGCGTTTAGCGTGGCACCGGCTGACGAGGTGCTTGTGTTCTCGTCAGCTGGCAACATCATGCGGACCTCAGTCGACGAGATCTCCGAGCAGGGACGGGACGCCACTGGCGTACGGGTCGCCCGGCTCGGTGAAGGGGAGACGGTCGTGGCCGTGGCACGGGTCCTCGAGGCCGAGAACGAAAACGGCGAGATCGCCGACAACGGGAACGGCGACGAGACCCCGCGCGTTGAGAACGGCGAAGACGTCGAGGACGCCGACATCGTCTCGGAGAACGGCGAGGAGATCTAGGTGGCGAGGCCGAAAGCGGTGCTCGAAACCGAGACCAAACTCCCGACGCGGGCGGAGCGTGAGCGTGAACGAGCGCGCCGCCCCGGTGGAAAGGGCCGCACCCCGAGTTGGCTGAACACCGGCTGGTTGGCGCGCCGGCGTCAACAGCAGAAGTTGGTGCCCGTCGCCGCCCGACGGCCGATGGAACGGCGATACCGACAGACGATCCGCTCCGTCGACTTGTGGACGGTCCTCAAGATCTCCGTGTGCTTCTACCTGTGTGGGCTCATCGTGACGATGGCGGCCGGCGTCGTGCTGTGGTGGATCGCGTCGGGGCTCGGTGTCGTGCACAACGTCGAGCGGTTCGTCGGGAGCATGCTCGGCTCCGACAACTTCCAGTTCTTGTCCTGGAAGATCCTGCGCGGCGCGATGCTGATCGGTCTTGTCGTCGTATGCCTACAGGTCGTGTGCACGGTGCTGGCCGCCGCGTTCTACAACCTCTTCGCCGAGTTGCTCGGCGGCATCGAAGTGACCGTCGTGGAGGAAGAGCCGGCGGGATAACTCCCGTTCGTTGGCGCGAAACCGGCTGCTACGCTCCGCGGTCGCTCGCGGGGCTATAGCTCAGTCGGTTAGAGCGCACCCCTGATAAGGGTGAGGTCGCTGGTTCGATTCCAGCTAGCCCCACTGCTCACCGAGCAGCCCCAGCGCCGCTGCGAAGCGTCGTCGGTACACTCGCCCCTCGTGACGCTCTTTCGCCGAGTGATGCTCGTACTTGGGGTCGCCGGCTTGATCGGGCTGATGGCGCGCTTCCGCGGCAAAGGTGGCGTCCCGCCGACGAGCGGTGGATGGCGGGAGCTCGAAGCGCCGAATTTCCGGTGACGACCGCGCTTGTCGTCGGAGTCGGCGAAGTAGGGGTCCGCGCGGCCCGGCAGTTGGTCGACACACCGGGCATCGACAAGGTGCTCGTCGCCGACCGCGATCGGCGGCGTGCGTCGCGTCTCGCGGAATCACTTGGTGCGCGGGCCGGCGTGATCGACGTCCCCGAGGCAGCACTGCCTGACGCTGTCGATGTGGTGGTGTGCGCGTTGCCGCGCGGTGTCGACGCGCACTTCGTCGCGCTCGCGATCGATGCGCGCGTACCCGTCGCAACGAGCGACGACGACGTCGACGCCATCGCAGCGGTACAAGCACTCGACGAACGCGCCCGGCGGGCGGGTGTGACCGTCGCCGTCGGCTGCGGGCTTGCACCCGGGTTGTCGGATGCGTTGGCCCGCCACGCCGGCGACGCGTTCGAAGCGGTACACGAGATTCGCGTCGCGCGCACCGGTTGGGGTGGGCCTGCGTGTCAAGCAAGCGCGCGTCGCGCGCGCCGTGAGCCGGCGATCGAATGGCACGACGGCCAATGGCGCGACGACCAGCCGAGCGGTGAGCAACTCGTGTGGTTCCCCGAACCCATCGGCGCGCGCGACTGCAGTGCCGTGGCGGCCGGAGTTCGCACGCTCGTGGCCGCGTTCCCCGCGGTGCCGCGCGTCAGCTTTGTGCTCGGCGAACCACCGAAACGTTCGTTCATGCGCCGCCGCTTCGGCGACGACGGCGAATGGGGCGCGACGCGCGTCGAGGTGTGGGGGCGCAGCGCACGCGGCCAGGACTGCATCGTCTACGGCGTGGTGGAACGCACAAGCGTGGCCGCGGGCACGGTGCTCGCCGTGGTAGCCGCGCATCTCGCCGGCGCGCTAGGGGACCAAGTGGTGCTCCCCGGTGTGCACGGGGTCGCCGAACTGGTCGAGCCGGTTGGGTTCCTCACCGAGTTGTCACAGCGCGGCGTGCGAGCCGCCGTCTTCGAAGGCGTGCCCGTCGCCTGATCCGGTCTCGCAGAGTGGGCCACTACGATCGATGGCACCTTCGGGGACGTAGCTCAGTTGGCTAGAGCACCTGCTTTGCAAGCAGGGGGTCGTGGGTTCGAGTCCCATCGTCTCCACAACGCTCACCTGCGGAAACGCTCCGCGGCTTCTCGCTGATTTCGCACTTCCCACTGTTTTTCCCACAGTGGAGTGTGCTGGCGCTGGCGTAGGGGCGCGAGAGCAACCGCCGACTTGGGACGAGGCGCAGATCCTGACACGGCTGTCGTCGCCGCACATCCTGCCGATCCTCAATGCGGACGTCATCCCAAGTGTGGATGTCAGGTACATCGTCACCGA
>JAODBJ010000209.1 GCA_025463905.1 Actinomycetes bacterium | reverse complement strand
AAGCTCGGCGACTCGAGCACGGAGATCGGCAACGTCGTGAAACTGATCACGTCGATCGCCGAGCAGACCAACCTCCTCGCGTTGAACGCGACCATCGAAGCCGCACGGGCCGGCGATGCCGGCAAGGGCTTCGCGGTCGTCGCGAACGAGGTCAAAGAACTCGCAACCGAAACGGCAAAGGCGACAAAGGAAATCGCGTCGAGGGTCGAGGCGATCCAGTCCGACACGCAGTCGTCCGTCGACGGGATCGGTCAGATCTCCGAGATCATCGCCCGCATCAGCGAAATCCAGACCAGCATCGCGGGCGCCGTCGAGGAACAGGCCGCAACCACCTCAGAGATCGGGCGCAGCGTCAGCGAAGCCGCCAAGGGCGTGACCGAGATCTCGGAGAACATCACGAGCGTCGCGACCGCCGCGCAGGACACCGCCCAGGGCGTCGGTTCGAGCCAGGGTGCGGTGCTCGAGCTGAACCGGATGGCGAGCACGCTCAAGGAGCTCGTCGGCGAGTTCACCTACTGAGGCGATACGACCAACCCGGCCCGTTTCGCGACACTGTGTCCGTGGAACTCCCCGACTCACCCGCCCCCACCCGGCTCGAACTCGACCGGACGGCGGGCGTGACCCTCGAATGGGCCGACGGCACGATCCTGACGTTCGGGCTGGAAGAGATGCGCATGAACTGCCCGTGCGCCGAGTGCCGTGGGTTGCGGGAACAGAACGAACCGGTATGGCCCCGGCCGCGGTCGCCGCAGCCGCTCGAGGCGATCACCGCCGAACTCGTGGGCGGTTGGGGCCTCACCATCACGTGGAACGACGGGCACGCCACGGGCATCTTCCCGTGGGGTCTCTTCCGCGCCTGGCGCCAGTAGCGGCGTCTCCCGATCAGGCGCGGCGGGTCGCGACGAATACCGGAATCTGGCGGTCGGTCCTCGTCTGGTACTCGGCGTACGGCGGGTAGGCGGCCACCGCCCGCTCCCACCATGCGTCGCGCTCATCGCCGCTGAGCTCGCGCACTTCGGCGGCGAACGGCTCCGCACCGTCCTGAACGACGACGGCGTCGGGATTCGCTTTGAGGTTGTAGTACCAGACCGGATGCTTGGGCGCGCCGCCCATGGACGCGACGAGCGCGTAGTCGCCGCCGTGCTCGACCCGCATGAGCGGGGTCTTGCGAACCTTGCCGCTCTTGTTTCCCCGGGTCGTCACGATGATCACGGGCAGCCCGGTGTCGCCCAGCGTGTTCGCACGCTGTCCGCCCGAGCTCTCGTACTCGGCAACTTGGTCCCGTACCCAACCGGCCGGGCTCGGTGCGTAGTCAGCGTCGGTCATACGCGAGACCGTACCCACACCGGACCGACCGGATGCGGTCGGGACCGCGCTACGCGACTTGGTCGCGGGCGCTCCACCGGAGGCGATGGTGCACCAGTGCCGCGGCAACTTCGCTCGGCTGGGGATGGGCGAAGTAGAAGCCCTGCCCGAGGTCGCAGCCGAGGGCGCGCAACTCCATCAATTGCAACGGCGTCTCGACGCCTTCTGCGGTCACGCTGAGCCCGAGCGCGTGCCCCATGCGCACCACCGCGGCAACGATCGCCGAGTCGTCGGGGTCGGTGCCCAAGCCGTCGACGAACGAACGGTCGATCTTCAGCGAGTCGACCGGCAGCGATTTCAGGTAGCCGAGCGACGACTGGCCGGTGCCGAAGTCGTCGATGCTGCAGCGCACGCCGAGGCTGCGCAACGCGCGCAGGATCGTGATCGCGAGTTCGCGATCGGTCATGAGCGCGCTCTCGGTGATCTCGAGCACGAGCAAGTCGGGCGGCAAACCGCTCTGCGCGACTGCTTCGGCGACGGTCGCGACGAGATCGGGGTGCGCGAGTTGGCGCGCCGACAAGTTGACCGACACGCCAAGTGGCGTCTCCATCGGGGGTGCGTCGGCGATCCAGCGCGCGGCCTGATGGCAGGCCTCGTGGATGACCCACGCGCCGATCTGCACGATCAGACCCGTCTCTTCGGCGATGTCGAGGAAGTCGCCCGGCGCGAGGAGCCCACGTTCCGGGTGCTGCCACCGCAGCAACGCTTCGAAGCCGATCACTTCCGACGAGTCGAATTGCACGAGCGGCTGGTAGTGGACTCGGAACTCGTTGCGCATGAGCGCCCGGCGTAGCGAATTCTCCACTTCGAGTCGTTCGACGGCTCGCGTACGCATCGCGTCGTCGAACATCTCGATGCGGTTGCGGCCGAGTGCCTTGGCACTGAACATGGCGACATCGGAGTCGCGCAGCAACCGTTCGGGCGTATCGCCCGAGTCTTGCGACACCGCGATACCAATGCTGGCGGTCATGAACACTTCGCCGTCGTCGAGGTTGAATGGTTCCTCGAACACGTGCGCGACGCGCTCAGCTAACGCCGACACCTCTTCGACGTCGACCACATCGGTACACACGATTGCGAGTTCGTCGCCGCCGAAGCGGGCCAGCGTGTCGCCGAAGCGCAACACGCGCTCGACTCGTAGCGCAGCAGATGCGAACAGGCCGTCGCCCACTTCGTGACCGAGGCTGTCGTTCACGACCTTGAAGTTGTCGAGGTCGAGAAAGAGCAGCGCGATTTTGGTGTGGGTGCGGGCGGCGTGGTGCAGCGAATCCCGCAGGCGTTCCACGAGCAGGACCCGGTTCGGGAGCCCCGTGAGCGTGTCGTGACGCGATTGGTACAGCAGCTGCGCCTCGACGGCGCGGCGCTCGGTCTCGTCGTGCACGACGACGATGAGGTGCGAGCACA
>JAODBJ010000200.1 GCA_025463905.1 Actinomycetes bacterium | reverse complement strand
ACCGTGTATTCGTGGTCGGCGTCTTCGTAGAGCGGGCCGACGTCCAGGTGCACTTCGGTACCCACCTCGAGGTCGGCCGGGTCGGCGCCGTCGGCGAGTAGACCGAGCACCACCATCTGTTCGCGTTGCAACTCCACCGCCACGACGGTGTACGGAACGAACGGGTCGGGCGACATGTACGGCTCCGGTGGCGCGTAGTGGTTCGTCGTCCACGACCACACGCGCCCGGTGCGCGACAGCAGCACGTTCTCGCGTTCTTCGCCCGGCGTATGCGGGTTGCCCGACACCGCCAGCGACGTGGGGAAGAAGTAGGAACCGGAACGAGTGCCGCGGGCGCCGACGAGCGCGGGCTCGTCGTCGGTGACGAACCAACCTTCCACGGCAGGAACGCGAGTCTTCTCCGCCATCACGTACCTCCGGCGAGTCGGGTCAAGGTCTTGTCGGCCTCGGCGACGATACGTTCGATGAGGTCGGCGACGCTGGGGATGTCGTCGATCATGCCGACCGCCTGTCCACTGGCCATGACGCCAAGGTCCGGACGGCCGTCGACCATCGCCGCCTTGAGCAGCATCGGGGTGTTCGCGGCCATCACGACCTGACTCCACGAATAGTCGCCGCCGCGCTTCATTGCGAGCCCTTCCTTCACGATCGCCCGCCACGACGTTCCGCTCAAGCGTTTGAACGCGAACGCGTTCTTGATCGCGCGCGGCAGGCTCGTGATCGGGCCCGTTCGCTCGAGGCGCTCGACGAGGTCGGTGCGCAGCACGCGGTGCGGCATCCCGTCGACCTGTTTCGTCACTACCGTGTCGGTGACCGCGCGTTCGAGGTAGAAGGCCTTCACTGCGTCGGGGACGGTGCTCTCCTTGGTGAGCAGAAAACGGGTGCCCATCGCGATGCCGGCGGCGCCGTAGGCCAGGGCGGCGACGAGGCCGCGGCCGTCGAAGAAGCCGCCCGCTGCGATCACCGGGATGTCGACCGCGTCGACCACCTGGGGTAACAGGAGCGTGGTCGGCACTGCGCCCGTGTGGCCGCCGCCCTCGCCGCCCTGCACGATCACCGCGTCGGCACCCCAGCCGGCAACTTTTTCGGCGTGGCGACGTGCGCCGATCGACGGCATCACCACGAGGCCGTTGTCTTTGCATCGCTTGATGAGGTCTTCTCGCGGAGCGAGCGCGAACGACGCCACCCGCACGCCTTCGCGCACCATGAGGTCGACGCGCGCATCGACGTCTTCGGCGTCCGCCCGCAGGTTCACACCAAACGGTGCGTCGGTGCGTTCCTTCACGTGTTGCACCGCTTGGGCGAGCTGTTCGTACGTGAGCGTTGCCGACGCGATGATCCCGAGGCCACCGGCGGCGCTCGTGGCAGACGCCAACCGTGCGCCCGCGACCCATCCCATGCCGGTCTGCACGATCGGGTAGCGCGTGCCGAACAACGTGCACGCGGCTGTGTGCAGCGCGCCGTGGTGGGCGGGGGTGCTCACACCGACCCGCTCACGACGGCACTTCCTGCTCGCGCAGGCCCTTCGGGTCGATCTCGTCGCGGATCAGTTGCAGTTCGTCTTCGGTCGGCACGCGGGATTCGGCAACGTCCTTGGGGACGACGATGTCGAATCCGGTCGCGGCCACCACTTCGTCGACGGTCACCCCGGGGTGGACCGACATGAGTCGCATGGTGTTGTCGTCGGTTGCGAAGTCGAATACGCACAGATTCGTGACGACCCGCGGCAAATGGTGGAACCGGGAGGCGACACGGCCGAGTGCTCGGGCCCGGTCGTAACCGACGCCGGCGACGACGTCGACCTTCTCCACGAACACGCGTGGCGAGTGGTTCGGCACCCAATACGAGGTCTTGTTGTTGATCGTGTTGCCAGGCGCGCCGCGGAACCCGAGGAGCTGCACCGACGGCTTGTCGTAGCTGCCGAGGAACGCGAGGTTCTGGTTGCCGTAGCGGTCGAGCTGGGTCGCGCCCATCATGATGTGGCGCGGGCCGTTCCACACGATGTCGAACATGTTGCGATACGGGTTCCAACCGGCAACGACCTTCGGCGGGTTGTCGACGCCCACCGGCACGATGTTCTCCACCAGCAGCGCTTCGCCGTCGGTCATCACGAGCGAGGGTTCGAACGTCGCTTTGGCGAGCCGGCCGCCGATGGTCGGGATGGTGCCGATCGGGTTGGCGAGGATTTCGCCGTCGCCGCGCCACGCCTCGGCGCAGGCGACGACGCACACTTCGGCGCGAGTGGGGTTGTCGCTCACCGCGCCACCGCCTGCTGGTACTCGGCCTCGGTCACGTCGACATACGACGCCTTGAACGCGTCCCAAGCCTCCGCGCTCTTCGCACTGGCTGCGTATTCGCGTTGGAAGGGTTCGTCGCGTTCGTAGTCGGGAGAACAGCTCGTGAAGTGCGCGCCATTCGGTGTTTCGAGCACACCGTCGACCATGAGCCGGTTCACGCGCAGCGAATGCACCGGGCCTTCGTTCAGGAAGTCGTCGGTGGCAACAATGCGTTCAACCGACATGAAGCGTTTCTTGGCCGCCATGAGCATGAGGTCGTCGAAGTAGGGGTCGACCCCCAGGAACTGGCCGGTCCCGCCCTGGTCGCCCCGGTTCATGTGCACGATTGCGACGTCGAGATCCAGCGCCGGCATCGCCAGCAACTCCTCGCCGTCGGCGTAGGGAGATGTGACCGTCCGCAGCGCCGGGTTCAGCGCCATCAGGTCGGAACCGAGACCGGAACGCGTTGGCAGGAACGGCAGCCGCCACGCGCTGGCCTGCAAGCCGAGCAGAAACATGCCCTCGTCGAGTTCGAACGTGTCGACTACACCCTGTTGACGCGCGGCGCGGAAGTGCGGTTCGAGGGGGATCGAGTCGAGTGAAACGAAGGAGTACACGACCTTGCGTACTTTGCCCGCCGCGCACAACAACCCCACGTCAGGGCCGCCGTAGGCGACGAGGGTGAGGTCGCGCAAACCGGAGCGGGCGATCGCGCGCACGATCGCCATCGGTTTGCGGCGCGACCCCCAGCCGCCGATGCCGACGGTCATCCCGTCGGCGAGTTCGGCGACGACGTCTTCGATCGTGACGCGTTTGTCGGGCATGCTGGGGCGTTGACTCCACATCTGACGGTCCGTCAGATCGCATGCTAGAAGAAGGTCCAGCGCTTGAGCATTCTCGGCACTCGTGTATTGCGCACCGAGGACCCACGGTTCCTCACCGGCGGCGATACCTACATCGAGAACCTGTCATTTCCCGGGGCCGCGCACGTCGTGTACCTGCGCTCGACGGTCGCGCACGCGCGCATCGTCTCCGTCGACACCACCGGGGCGCGGGCAATGCCCGGCGTCATCGACGTGTGCACCGGCGCCGATGTCGACCTTGCCCTCCGCCCGCCCGCGCACGAACGTGTGCCCGCCGCGATGGCGCGTCCCCTGCTCGCGCTCGGGGTGGTGCGCTTCGTAGGCGAGGCGGTCGCCGCGGTCGTGGCCGAGACACGCGCCCAAGCCGTGGACGCGGCCGAAGCGATCGTGGTCGAGTACGACCCGCTCCCGGTTGTGATCGACCCGGAAGCGGCGATCGGGGGCGACGTGTTGTTGTTCCCCGAGGCGGAGACGAACGTCGCGATGCAGGCGCCACTTCGCCGCGGTGCCGAACTGTTCGACGGTTGCGACGTCGTCGTGACAGAACGCATCGTGAACCAACGTGTCGCGCCCGCGCCGCTCGAGGTGCGCGCCGCGGCCGCACGCATCGATCCCGAAGGTCGCCTCACCCAATGGGCGTGTACCCAGAACCCGCACCACACGCGCAATGGCCTCGCCGACGCGCTCGGTCTCACCCGCGACCAGGTGCACGTGATCACGCCCGACGTCGGCGGCGGCTTCGGCGCGAAGAGCGGTACGTACCCCGAGGAGATCCTGGTCGCGTGGCTTGCGGGCCGGATCGGCCGACCGGTGCGCTGGGTCGAGACGCGCACCGAGTCGATGATGGCGCTGGGCCATGGCCGCGCCCAGGTGCAGTACGCGA
>JAODBJ010000164.1 GCA_025463905.1 Actinomycetes bacterium | reverse complement strand
TTCGTGGGCTCGAGGTCCGGTTCTTCAAACCAATCTGTTGTCCGTGGCATTACCCAGCTCCGTTCCAGCGAAGTCGGGCGCCGAGGGCCGCGTGTTCGGCGCGCTTAACGATGTCCGCGGCCGCGCGAACTTGTAGATACGAGGATTCCGTCGCACGAAAAAACTTGCGCCACCCAAAAAGGTGAACTCGTCACGCGCAATAACGAACATCACGCTAAAGGGTGATTGCAGTTCGACGCGCTCCGACGAATCATCCGGAACCACTGAGCCATACGGAGCGTGCGGCCACGTTCCCGACATCAATCGGAGGAACGACGTGTTCTTCAAAGGCCGCACGTGCACCGCAACACAGGCTCGTCAGTCAGGCACTTCCACCCGCAACCGCATGGGGGGAGGTGAATCCAACATGATCCGCGACTTCTTCCGGCGCGTGCACATCAACGCGCTGACGCTTCGCGAGGAGCATGGCCAGACGATGGCTGAGTACGGCGTCGTTCTCGCCGTGATCACGATCGGCGCAGTCGGCGTCTTCACGCTGCTCGCCGGCAGCATCACCGGAGCGATCAACTCCGTCAGGTCTCACCTGCCGGGCGCTCCGTAACCGTGAACCACCGGGGTGGGCCCACACGGGCCCACCCCATAAACCGCAAATGGGGGAACCACACATGCAGGCACCGGCAATTCACATTCGAGACGAAGCGGGACAGACGATGGCCGAGTACGGCGTCGTGCTCGCGTTGATCGCGGTCGTGACGGTCGCCGTGTTCATGTCTCTCGGCAACAGCATCGAAGCCGCGATCACTCTCGTCCGGACGACGCTCTTCCCCTAACTCGATGCGCGCCGGGGTCAACATCCGTTCCGAGGACGGCCAGACGATGGTGGAGTTCGCGATCGTGCTGCCCGTTCTGTTCCTGCTCCTCTTCGGCGTGATCCAGTTCGGGATCATCTTCAACAACTACATCACGCTGACCGACGCGGTCCGCGCCGGCGCGCGCAAGGCCGCCGTCGCCCGCAATCTCGGCGCATCGGGCGCCGTCGCAGCAGCGCAGGCCGCCGTGCGCGCTTCCGCGTCCGACCTCGACAAGATGAAGCTTCCCGACCCGACCGTAACGTCGACGTGGGAGCACGCGGACCCCGTCACCGTCTGCGCGATCTATCCCTACAAGATCGACCTCGGCGTGTTCGTCGCCGCGCAGGGCAACCTCTCCAGCTGCACGAAGGAGCGCGTCGAATGATCCGCCGCAACCAGGACGGGCAGGCATTCGTGCTGACGATCCTCTTTCTCGCGACGCTGATGGGGATGGCAGCGCTCGTGCTCGACGTCGGCCACTGGTACCGGTCGAAGCGGGACCTGCAAGCGATCGCAGATGCGGCCGCACTCGCTGGCGCACAGGCGCTTCCCGACAATCCGGTGCAGGCTGCAGCCATCGCTGCGCAATACGCGAAGGACAACGGCGGCCCGGCGCCGCAGGTCACGTTCAAGACCACGAACCTCCCGAACGACACGATCTCCGTGACCGTCTCGCGCCAGGAGCCGGGCTTCTTCGCGAAGGTCTTCTCGATCGACAGCGTCAACGTCGGCTCGAAGGCGAGCGCACGCACCGGCGTCCTGTCGGCCGCGCAGTACGCCGCGCCGTTCGGGATCGACAAGAAGCAGGCCGAGCTGCAGTGTGCACCGATTCCCTGCACGAACGACACCGACCTCGACCTGGAGAAGGTCGGGCCCGGCGCCTTTCGCATCCTCAATATCGACGGCTCGAGCGGCGGCACCGGCACGCAGATCCTCGGCGACTGGGTCATGCACGGCTTCGACGGGATGATGCCGGTGAACCAGTGGTACTCGTCGGATCCCGGCGCGAAGTTCAACTCGTCGAACGTGGCCGGCGCGATGTCGCTGCGCCTCGGCGACGAGCTCCTCTTTCCCGTGTACGACGACGTGACGGGGAGCGGCGCCAACCTTCAGTACCACGTGATCGGCTGGGCGGGCTTCGTCGTCACCGCGTTCGACGGCAAGGGCAACTCGGGTCACATCCAGGGCCACTTCACGAAATTCCTCGCGCAGGGACTGCAGGGCATGCCCACCGGTCCCTCGTTTGGCTCCTACACGGTTCAACTCGTCGACTAGCAACGGAAAAGGAAGGTTCTGATCGCTCATGACTGAACGTGCTCGCAACATCGTCATCGCCGTGGCGCTCGCGGGAATCGCGGCGCTGCTGACGGGGCTGTACGTGACGAGCTACCAGCGTCAGGTGCAGCAGGGCGAGGAGCACGTCACCGTGTTCGTCGCGTCCCGTGACATCCCGGCGGGAACTTCGGGTGCCGACGCCGTCGCGCGCGGGCTGGTCACGCACAAGACCGTCACCCGCAACGGTGTCGTCCCCGGTGCCGTTTCCAACACCGACCAGATCACCGGGCTCGTGGCGGCGCAGCAGATCTTCGCCGGCGAGCAGATCACGAAGCTCCGCTTCTCGCGCGACGCGGTCCAGGGCATCCAAGGCCAGCTGACCGGCACGACGCGCGCGTTCCAGGTGCAGGGGGACGCGAACCA
This sequence comes from Actinomycetes bacterium, assembly GCA_025463905.1. Taxonomy (GTDB): domain Bacteria; phylum Actinomycetota; class Acidimicrobiia; order IMCC26256; family PALSA-610; genus JAODBJ01. Next base: position 455 of record JAODBJ010000164.1, on the reverse strand, counting down.
GCTCCTCGCCGGAACGCTGAGGACGGGCGATCACGTCGACCTCGTCGCGACGTTCAAGTACCACCTCGTCGGGAGCGCGTCGTCGGAGTCGTTCTTCGCCACGCGCACGGTCTTGCGCGACCTCAAGGTGCTCCGCGCGCCTGCCGGGGTCGGGGCCGACGGCAAGATCACCTCGGGCTTCGGTGATCACGTCTCGGTCGTCCTCGCGGTGACCGACACGCAGGCACAGAAGCTCGACTTCACGATCACGAACGCCAGCAACAACAACAGCACCGGAGGCGGCTGGTCGCTCGCACTCCGCGCGCCGCTCAAGGCCGACGACAGTCCCGAGAACGTCGTCACGCTCGGTTCGGTCCTGCGCGACGGGCTGCGTCCCGGGCAGGCATCCCAGCTCTACGGTGGCAAGGTCGGAGGTGGACAATGATCGACACGAATCCACGCATCTACCTGACCGG
>JAODBJ010000163.1 GCA_025463905.1 Actinomycetes bacterium | reverse complement strand
GAGTTCTACGAGACGGTCTTCGGCTGGCACATCCGGCGACAGCCCGGCGGAGAAGTCGCATTCGACGACACGGTTGGAGAAGTCAGCGGGACATGGGTCACTGAACGCCCACCGTCGGCGGAACCCGGTGTCTTGCTCTACATGATGGTTGAAAGCGTGGCGCAGACCTTGGAGAAGATCACAGCCGCGGGAGGCCAGACCGTCATGCCGCTCACGGCACAAGGCGAGGGAGAGGCGTTCGCAACGTTCCGCGATCCGGCGGGAAACGTCCTCGGCATCGGCCAGCAACCGTAACCTTCACAGCGTCCGGCACGAGCGCGCGCGATGCTCGACCTCTTCGACGAGGTATTCAGCTGAACGAGCATGTCGAGCTCCGCGTTCGCGATGCAGACGTGCACGACCTGGACACGGTCGTGACCTTGGCCCGTCAGCTCGCCGAAGGGCGTCACGACGCCATGCCCGCGGATGGCCCGGATGTGCTCGCGCGATTCACCGAGATCTGTTCGCAACCGAATCGTTCGCTGTTGGTCGCGGCAGTCGCCGAGAACGTGCTCGGCATGGCCGACCTGGTCGTCGTGGCCAACCTCACCCACGGGGGCAGGCCGTGGGCGATCGTCGAGAACGTCATCGTCGATGAGAACTGTCGCAACGGGGGGATCGGTCGCGCGCTCATGGGCGAGGCGCTCGCGAGGGCTGAGCGTGCCGGCTGCTACAAGGTGCAGCTCTTGTCGCGCAAGAACCGCTCGGGCGCGCATGCGTTCTATGCGCGTCTCGGCTTCGAGGCGTCGGCGGAGGGCTTCCGTCGCTACCTCGGTGACGGCACCGACGAGAAGTCGCGGCCGAACGGGTGAACGAAGGGCCTGGTCAGGCGGCCGCCCGCACCCTGACGGTGCGCTCGGTCTCCCAGTGCGCGAGACTTTTGTTTGCAGCGAGGGCCGGCCCCACCCCGGCCCTCGCTGCGCGTCCGGACCGGGGATCTTGCCCATGACCGAGCGGCGTTCTCGCGCTTGGGATGATGCCGCTGCCCCTCCGAAGGAGACGCTGTGATTGAGAAGGCCCGCGAGCGAGTGCGTCATCCCGTCGTTGTCGCGAACAACGAACGCCGGGAGCACGACGTGCAGCTCCGCCTCGCCGACGCCATCACCCGGTTCGCCGGTTCGATGCGGTTCATCTACATCCACGCGGTGATCTTTGGGATCTGGTGTGGCACCGGGCTGTTCGGCCGCGACAAGTACCCGTTCAACTTCCTCACGATGACGGTGTCGCTCGAAGCGATCTTCCTGACGACGTTCGTGATGATCGGCCAGAACCGCCAATCAGATTTCGCGCAGGCGAAAGCCGATCACGACTTCCAGGAACAAGAAGTCGAGCTCCGCACGAACACGGAGTTGACCCGCACCATCCACCAGCTGACGACCGAAGTCCACGCGATCATCTGCGGCCCCGACCACGCGCACGACGACGCGCCGAAGAGTTAGAGAAGGACGCGCGCGCGGAAGCTGCGGAGTCCGAGCGTGAGGAACAGCGCGCAGAAGCCGACGAGCGCCGGGTACACGACGTAGAGATGCATGTGGGGCAAACCGGTGAAGCCGGCGCGCAGTCCCTCGGCGACATAGATCAACGGGTTTACGAGCACGAGCGTCTGCAACCAGTGGAAGCTGCCGACGCGCACCGGCGCGAGCCGTGTCCACTGGTAGTACGTGCCGCCGAGGAACGTGATCGGCAGCACGATGAACCCGAACATCAAGCCGAGGTTGCGCGGCTCGAACTTCGTACCGAGCAGCAACCCGAGCGACGTCATCGCGATGCATGCGAGCGGGATCAACGTCAGGATGATCCACCAGTGGTAGTTGAGGTGCGCGTGCACACCGCGCGCGTGCACAACGGCCGCGATGGGCAACACGATGAGCGCCGCGATCACGCCCTGCACCGCACCGGACATCACCTTCGCAACGGCGACCAACCAGATCGGGCACGGCGCCTGGACGCGGTCTTCGATCTCGCGCGTGAACCCGAATTCCTGGCTGAGCGTCATCGCCACGGCCTGGATCCCCTGGAACATGATGCTGACGGCCACCACTCCGGGCACGAGCACGGTCGCGAACGCCGACTCGGCCGCGGCACCGCCCCCACCACCCACGCCCTGGCCGATGGTGGGAAACACGTACAGGAACACGAACACCAAGAGGAACGGCTGCACGAGCGTGCGGGTCACGAACTCGCCGAGGTTCTTGCGCAGCACGATGAGGTCGCGCAGCATCAGAGCCCGAAACGCGAGCCGGCTGGCCGCCGAGGCGGACCGCTGCGGTTCGACGACGATGCGTTCCTGCGCCGGCGTTGCCGTTGGGGACGTGGTCGTGGCGGCCATCAGTCGCGGAGCTCCTTGCCCGTCAGGTCGATGAACACGTTCTCGAGGCTCGGCTCCGACACCGAGAGATCGCCGACTTCGTAACCCGCCGCCTCGGTCGCGGTCACGATGCGCGGTACGAGTCGCGGCCCGTTGCGTACGTGCAGTTCCACTCCACCGTCGACGATGCGTGTCTGCACGACGCCTTCGACATCCTCGCGGAGTCGCAATGCAAGCGCGTCGGCGTCGCCGTCGGCCCGCACGACGACGATCCGGTCGGCGTCGATCGAACGCTTCAACGCCGACGGCGTGTCGAGCGCCAGGATGCGCCCGTGGTCCATGATCGCGACCCGTTTGCAGAGCTGGTCGGCTTCTTCCATGTAGTGCGTTGTGAGCAGGATCGTCTGCCCCGACGCGTTGAGTCCGCGCAGGATTTCCCACAGCGCGAGGCGGCTTTGCGGGTCGAGTCCCGACGTCGGTTCGTCCATGAAAAGCACGGCCGGTCGGTGGAAGATCGCTCGCGCCACCATCAGCCGTTGAGCCATGCCGCCCGACAGCGTGTAGACGCTCTGCTTCGCCCAATTGGTGAGATGGAACTGTTCGAGCAAAGCGTCCGTTGTGGCATGCGACTCGCGCGCCGGCATGCCGAACAGGCGGCCGTGCAGGTAGAGGTTCTCGGCAACCGTGAGCGAGCGGTCGAGGGTGTTTTGTTGCGACACCACACCGATGAGTTGCTTCGCGAGCGCCGGCTGCGCGACGACGTCGATCGCGCCGATGTACGCCGCACCCGATGTGGGCAGGACGCGCGTGGTGAGCATGCCGGCGGTGGTGGTCTTTCCCGCGCCGTTCGGACCGAGTAGCCCGAAGATCTCACCGGGGTGCACGCTGAGATTCAGATTGTCGACCGCCTTGAAGTCCGCGTTCGCGTAGACCTTCGTGAGGTCGACGGTACGGATGACGTCGTCGCCGGGTTCGTACGACGACGCCGGGCGACCAGGGGCCGTTGAGGTTGCGGTGGTGGTGTCGGCCATCAAGCCAGCCTAGAGAGGGTGGGTCAGGACGCGAGAGCGCGGGCCGCGGCATCCTTCGCGAGTGTTGCGCCGTAGATCGCGGTGCCAGGCTCCTGGTGGCGGCCGTTCGCGAGGGGGCCGCCGTCGACCGGGTCGAATCCGATGGCGTCGACGAGGCCCGACACGGTGCGCTTCGCGTCGGCGTCGTCGCCTGCGATCGGAATCGCGAGGCGTTCAGGGTCACCGGCCGGTCGGCCGTCGTCTCGCAATCGCTCGTAGTACAGGGTGTTGAACGCCTTCACGACTCTCGCGCCCTGCAGGTACCGCGCCAGGAATTCGCTCGACGTGGTCGAGCCGTCGTCCAACTCGGCGATCTCGGTGCCCGGGGTCGAGTAGTAGTTGTTCGTATCGACGACGATCGTGCCGCCGAACGCTTCGGCCGGGAGTTCGTGAACGCGCGTCAGCGGGATCGATATGACCACGACGTCCTGGTCGTTCGCGACGTCGGCGATGGTGCCGGCCCGGGCGTGTGGACCCAACTGTTCGACCGTGTCCCGCAAGGTCTCCGGACCGCGCGAGTTCGCGAGGGTCACGTCGTTGCCGACGTCGACGAAGCGCCGGGCCAGCGTGCCGCCGATGTGACCCGCACCGATGATTCCGATCCGCATGCCGCCTCCTGTGTTCCTTCGTATGCGGCCTCCAACACGCTGCGAGGTGCCCTATTCCGTGGCCTTGGCCCTAGGTCGCGGCGCCGTTCACCTCAGGTCGGGTGCCGCACGGACGACAGGAACGCCGTGCGAGCCCTCATCGTCGACGATTCCCGTGCCATGCGGACCATCCTGCGCCGCCTCCTCATCGAGTCGGGATATGCCGACGTGACGGAAGTGCCTGATGTCACCGCCGCGCGTGTGGCCGCCGTCGACGGTCGGCCCGACGTCGTGATCGTCGACTGGCAACTCCCCGACGGCAGTGCGCTCGACCTCGTGCGCTGCCTCCGGGCCGAGGGTGAGACCGCCGCCATGGTCGTGTTGGCCCCGTCGACGCTGGAAGGTGCGGCCGACGAGGCGCGCGCCGCCGGTGCCGACGACTGCGTGGCCAAGCCGTTCACGGGCGACGATCTGCGTCGCCGCCTCATGACGGTTTCTCCGCTCTCGCCGCACTGAGCCGTCCGGTGTGGGCGATTCGCCCAATTGGGTGCCGGAGCCCTCAAGGTCACGTGCCGCGCGCCCGATTCTCGAAAAGTCAGCGCGAGGCGCGTTGACGGCTCGAGGAGCGCCGGATGCCCACCAACTTCCCCATTCCGGCTGCGGAACGCATACGCGAAGTCCTGACCGACTTGATGGGCCGGCCGGTCAAGGTTGTCCGTACTGAGGCAGCCGACCTTGACGGCGCTCGCCCCGGCGCGTGCGCCGACTACGCGGCCGGGCGCGGCACGATCGGGGTGTTGTGTGTGGCCGACCTGCGCCTCACCAACACGCTCGGCGCCGCGCTGACGATGGTGGCGCCGGCGGTGGTCGAGGACGCGGTGGCGAAGCGTGAGATCGACGAATCGACGATCGACAACTTCCGTGAAGTGCTGAACGTGCTGACGAGTCTCTTCAACACGGCTGACACTGCACACGTGACGTTCCGCGACGTGCATCGCATGCCCGCGCAGCTGCCGTCCGATACGGCGCAATTGCTGCACGCACCAAAGGCGCGGCGCGACTTCGAAGTCGAGGTCGAGGAGTACGGCGCCGGTGTGCTGACCGTGCTCGTCGCCTAGTTCCCTTACGCGGCCGGTTCCTCCACCGCGGACGGGTCGACTTCGGTGTCGTCGTCCCGTCGCAACGGGTGCACAATCGGTGTGGGCGGCAGCGCGGGCGGGCTCGGCTGCGCATGGTGCGTTGTCTGCGCGTAGCCGGACACGAGCGTTCCGACGCCGAACACTGCGAGCCAGCTCAAGCCCAGCGCGGCGAGGTAGTGCAACCCGGCGACGGTGATGTCGAGGTTGCCGCTGAGTGCTTGACGCAGCGACGGCCACCAGAGTGCCAGCGACATGAGCAAGCTGATCGCGAACAACAGCGGCGGATCGATTGCGGCTCGCTCGTCGCGTCGCGGCGAGGGAAGTTTCGAGGTCGTTCCCATCAGTGCAACCGTCCCGTGAGGAGCTCGGCCCACGCGATCGCGGTTGCGGGCCGGCCGTCGAGACGACCGATCGGCACGCCGAGTTCGAGCGCGGCGGCCGGGCTGACGGTCTCGCCGAGATGGTTGAGCGCGATCGCGTCGATGCCGCCGAGGCGTTCGATCCAGTCGCGCACGTCTTCCGATTTCCAACCGGCGTTGATGACCGACCACGCGAGCGTGGGTTCGAGCTGGTCGAGGATCTCGCGCGCCCAACCGAGGTCTCGGCGACCTTCGCCGAGGTTCACGGCCACGATGGTTGGTGAGGGGCGGCGGCGCCAACTGCGGCGGCGTTCCTCGGCAGTGGCACCGTCGCAGATCTGCAGCCACGCGGGGATGCCTTCGCCGAGCGGTTCTTGGGTCGCGAGCACGATGCGTTCGGTGTCGAGCCCGTACTCCGCGCACAGTTCCCGCGCGAGTAACACGGCCGATGCGCCGGTTCCCACGACCGCGATCAGAACACCATGGGCTTCAGGTAACGCAGGCACCGCGGGAAGGTTCGCGAGCGATTCGATGAGGGCGCCGCGCAACTGTTCCGGTGCCGCGCCGCGCGGCACGAGCCGAGCGGGCAGCCCGAGGCGCGCGAGCGCGGTCTCGGGCCGTTCGATCACGGCTTCAGTGTGGGGGACGCGACGCGCAGCCGCCACTTTCGTTCCGTCGGCGACCGCGCCGAACGCGGTCGGTGTGACCACCGGCAGGGCCGCGGCGGTCACGCCCGGGTCCGTGGTGATGCGCGCAGCCGTCGCGGTGCGTCGAGCGGTATCGGCGACGTGTTCGAGCCGCTCGCGCACTTCCTCGGCGATGCCGTCGGAGCGCGGCGGGCGAGGCTGCAGGGCGGCAATCCCGAGCGGCGGGGGCTCGTACGGCATGGGCTCGACGTCGACCTCGAGGTCGTCGGAGTCATCGACGAGTCCGTCGTGGTGGCCGTTGTCTACGACTTCGACCTCGTGGGCAATGCGTTCGAGGATCGACGCAAACCGGGGCGACTCCGTCGACATCAGCGGCGGGTCGTCGACGAGGTCGATGACATCGTGCTGGTCGGGGCGCCGTCCGTGACGCTCGTTGTTGTTCACCGCTTCGGCGAGGTCGAGGATCGATGCCGGCACGCGTCGCGCGTCGCCAGTCGTCCCTGCACCGTTGGCTGCTGATCGCTGCGCGCGCGGCGCGCGCCGCGTCGTCTGCGATACGAGGTCGCGGTCCTGGGCGTCGAGCACGATCGCAACCGCCGGCGCCGGCGACGGCGGTTCGGGTTCCGCGAACGAACCGTTGGCGAGGTCGACGATCACTTCGAAGTACTCGCGACTGAAGAAGCCGCCGAGCCCACCTTTGCGGACGCGGTTGGCGGCGACGATCTGCGCGCCAGGGCCCGCGTCGGCCCGCACGCGATCGAGCAGGTCTTCGAGGACCGGCCCCTCAAACCGTTGCTGGCTGGCCAAGGTTCACCACCCCGATCGTGTCGAGCTCGAGCTGGGCGCCGAGCTCCGTATAAGCAAGGACAGGCAGTCGCGGTGCCGCGGCGCGCAGCAGGCGGTGTACCGCCGGCCGCAACTGGCCCGCGCACACCAGCACCGGTTCGACGCCGCGCTGTTCGGCACCTTCCACTTCGCGTGCCACCGCGAGTGCGAGCGCTTCTGCGATGTTCGGATCGAGCGCGAGGTAGGTGCCGTTGTCGCTCGGTCGCAGCGCTTCGGCCAGCGAATGTTCGATGAGTGGTTCGAGCGTGAGCACCGGCAGGCGGCCGTCGCGCGCGTAGGAGGACGAGATCGCGGGACCGAGCGCCGCGCGCACCGCCTCGACGATGTGCTCGGTGTCCTTCGTGACCCTCGCGCGTTCGGAGATGACTTCGAAGATCCGCACGAGGTCGCGGATCGCGACGCCTTCGTCGAGGAGGTCTTGCAGCACTCGCTGCACTTCTCCGGCGGTCGTGTTCGACGCGTTGAGCTCGTCGATCACTACGGGATCGGTTTCTTTCACGAGGTCTACGAGCATCTTCACGTCTTGGCGGCTGAGGAGGCGGCCGGCGTTGCGGCGCGCGATCTCGGCGAGGTGCGTCGTGATCACCGACGCGCGGTCCACGACGGTGCCGCCGCTGATCTCGGCTTGGTGGCGGAACTCGATTGGCACCCAGGTCGCGGGGAGGCCGAACACCGGCTCACGCGTCGCGAGTCCCGGCAGGTTGGTGGAGTCGCCGAGCACCAGCACATGACCGGGCGGGGCTTCACCGCGGCCGAGCTCCACACCGTGCACACGGATGGCATAGGTGTGAGCCGGGAGATCCAGGTTGTCGCGCGTACGCACGAGTGGGATCACGATGCCGAGTTCGAGCGCGAGCTTGCGGCGCAACGCGCGCACACGGTCGAGCAGGTCGCCGCCGCGGTCCGGGTCGACCAGATCGATGAGGTCGTAGGCGATCTCGAGTTCGAGCGGCTCGACGCGCATGTCGTTCGCGATCGTCTCGGGTGTCTCCGTCGCGCTCGGCGGCGGCAAGGCGATCGCTTCGGCGGCGTCTGCCATTTCCTTCGCCGCGACTTGGGCGTCGGTAGGGAGGCGGCTGGCGATGAGGAACAGCGAACCACCGACGATCAAGAACGGCAGCTTCGGCAGCCCGGGCGCGATGGCGAGCCCGCACAGTGCGCTCCCGGCGAGCTGCAACGTCTTGCGGTGCCGGGTGAACTGGTGCATCAAGTCCGTGCCGAGGTCGCTCTCCGTCGCGGCACGGGTGACGATCAGGCCCGACGACATCGAGATGAGCAGCGCGGGGATCTGCGACACGAGGCCGTCGCCGACGGTCAGCAAGCTGTAGTGGTTGATCGCGTCGGTGAACGACAGATGCTTCTGCATGATGCCGATCGCGAAGCCGCCGATCAGGTTGATCAGCACGATCACGATGGCGGCGATCGCGTCGCCCTTCACGAACTTCGACGCACCGTCCATTGCGCCGTAGAAGTCGGCTTCGTCGGCGATCTCTTTGCGGCGGCGTTTCGCGGATTGCTCGTCGATGGTGCCGGCATTCAAGTCGGCGTCGATCGCCATCTGCTTACCGGGCATGGCGTCGAGGGTGAAACGCGCCGCCACTTCGGCCACGCGACCGGCACCGTTGGTGATCACGATGAACTGGATGACGATGAGGATGAGGAAGATCACGAGGCCGACAACGACCGAGCCACCGACCACGAAGTGGCCGAACGCCTCGATCACCTTGCCGGCGTTTCCGTTCAGCAGCACGAGGCGCGTCACCGACACGTTCAGCGCGAGACGGAACAGCGTGGCGATCAGCAGGTACGACGGGAAGATCGAGAAGTCGAGGACGCGCTTCGTGAACATGCTGGCGAGGAGGGCCAGCACTGCGATGCCGATATTGGCGACGATCAGCAGGTCGAGCAGCGCGGTCGGAACCGGCACCACCATCATCACGACGATGCCGACGATTGCTGCCGGGATCGCGATCTGCCCGATTCGGTTCGAGGTCACTTCACCTCACCCTGAGGGTGGGTTCGAGCCGTCCGTGGCGCGCGGCGGACGCACCTCATGGGCGTCCTGGGTCTGATCGGCGCGAACCCCGGCCGCTTGAGGCCGCTCGGCGCCGCTTCAGGACGCTGGGCGGTCGCGTCTCGCGCTGTACGCGCGCAGCCGAGTCTCTTCCGAGGTCAGTGCGGGGTCAACGCGAGGAGAGCCCGAAGACGCGGCGGAACTGCGCCTCGAAGTAGGGCGCGAGGATCGGGGGCGCGCCGTAGAAGTCGAAGTGGGTGATGTCCGATCCGCGCAGCGGATATGACTTGCCGTCGGGCGCGGTCATCGACTTCACCACGGTGCCGTGCGGGCACGCGAAACGGTCGAGGTCGACGTAGGCAACCGAGCGCGGGTGCGCGTCCGCGAGGGCCCGGAACGCGGCATTGAGTTTGTGGTGGAACGGGTTCTCTTCCTGGGCGGTGCACGGGAACGCCAGCCACATCACCCGCGCGCCCTTGGCCGTGAGATGCCGCCACGCCTCGTTCAGGAGCGAACCGTAAAACGGCGCCCACGCGCAATCAGGGGGATGGATGTAATGGCCATTGACCTTGCGCTGCACCATGTCCCAGGACCCGAGCAGCATGACGACGACGTCGGGGTCGTACTTCGCGATCCCGTCGTCGATGACTTTCTGCCAGTTCCGGAACGGTGGGAACCCGGGCTGTTGCTTGCCGTCCCAGATCCCGTCTCGCCACGAGGTGAAGCCGTAGCCGGGCTCGGCGACGCTCTGCAGCGGCGCGGTGGGTACACCGATGTCTTTCGTGAGGTTCACCAGCGACACGCCGACCGACGGGTTCAGCGTTTCGGCGAGCGAATCGCCGGCCACGACGACACGCAGCGGGTGCGCGGCGTCGGGGGTGCGTCGCAACGCGACTGTTGCTGTCGACTGCGTGGGTGCCGGTGGTTCCTTCGCGCAGTCGGCCTTCGACGAGGTGGCCGGCGCGCTGGTTGCCGTCGCGCCCACTCCGCTGCGCTTCGAGGCGGTCGTGTTCGGCGTTGCACCTGAGGAACTGCAGGCAGTCGCCGCAAGCGCAGCGAGCACAACGACGGCGGCCACTCGTGTCACGGAGCCGTGATTGTAAGGAACCGCCGCGCCGGTTTAGAACGCGGGGGCGGG
>JAODBJ010000161.1 GCA_025463905.1 Actinomycetes bacterium | reverse complement strand
GCGCGTCAGTCGAGCGGCTTCATGAACGACCAGAGGCCGCCTTCGCTGTCGCGCGCGCTGTATTCGCGGTAGCCGTACGGCTGGTCGACGGGCGGGTAATCGATCGTTATGCCCTGTTCGGATGCGTGGCGGAAGTGGGCGTCGACGTCGTCGACCATCACCGCCATGCTCGCCGTCGAGCCGCCCAACGATCGGGGCGACAACAACCCGAAGTCGGGAGACTCCGGATGGAGCCACACCACGCCGTCTCCCGCTTGGAGCTCTCCGTGGACGACGCGCCCGTCGTCGTCACGCGTGAGTTCGCCGGGGCCGAGGCCGAACACGCGCACCAGATATTCGTACGCGGCTTCCAGGTCCGAGTACACGAGTATCGAGATCCGTCGTTGAACCGTTGTGTCGAGCATGGTCATCTCCTCCAGAACTTCCAGTAGGTCATCGGTCAGTGGGCCGTCGGTCGTCCCCATCGACCCCACGAGTTGTGTAAGCCGACCTCGCAACTTCGCGGTCGCGTCGAGCCGTCGCTCGAGGTCGCGCAGGTGCACGCTCATCGCGGCGCGCAGGCTCCACTCCGGGTCGTCCAATGCGCGGCCAATCTCGCCGAGCGGCAGTCCGAGGCGACGCAGTAGGCATATGCGGTAGAGACGCTCGACGTCGGCGTCGGCGTAGAGGCGATGCCCGGCGTCGCTACGCGCGGAGGCGACCAGCAGGCCGATCTCGCCGTAGTAGTGCAGCGTTCGAACCGTGAGGCCCGTCGCGGCTGCTAACTCGCCGACCCTGCGACCGGCCTCGTTTCGACTCCCCGTTCCCATGCCGCCGACCGTACGACCTCACGTCGCGTGAGTTGCAAGCACTTCTTGCCCCGGCCCGCCCCGGCGCCGCCCCGGCCAGGGTCGCCACCCCTCCGAACCGGCGTCACGAATGCGCCCTGGAGGCGCAATCCGTGACGCACGTACGCGTCTAAATGGGAACGCGGGCGAGCGCCGGGTGCCACCATGAACCCGTGGCTGGTCGCGTCTCGAGTCCTCGCTTCATCGGTCGGGCGGCTCAGCTCGCGCGGCTCGACGCTGCGTACGAGGCCGCGGCCGACGAGCACGCGTCGACCGTGCTGGTCGGGGGCGAGGCCGGTGTGGGCAAGACCCGGCTCGTCGACGAGTTCACGAACCGAGTGCGCGCCGAGGGCGGGATCGCGATCGTCGGCGGCTGCCTCGAGATGGTCGACCGGGCGCTGCCGTTCGGCCCGATAATCGAAGCGTTGCGCCAACTGCACCGCACCCTCGACGACACGACGCTTGCGAGCGTGCTCGGCCCGACCCGTTCAGAGCTATCTCGCCTACTTCCGGAGTTCGCGTCATTTGCGAACCCGCCGACCGACGACACCGATGCACCGTCGGCGCGTCTATTCGAGCATCTTCTCGCCGCGCTCGAACGGCTCGGTGATCGTGCACCGACCGTGCTCGTGATCGAAGACCTGCATTGGGCCGACCGGTCCACCCGCCAGCTGCTCGCGTTCCTCGCGCGCAACCTGCGCGTCGGGCGCGTGCTCGTCGTGGGCACGTACCGGAGCGACGACCTGAACCGGCGCCATCCGCTGCGAACCGTGCTGGCCGAGTTGGAACGGTCGGGAGTGGAACGCATCGATGTGGAGCGGTTCACCGTCGCGGAGTTGCGGGCCCAGCTCGCGGCGATCCTCGGCGGTGAGCCGGCGGATGATCTGGTGAGCGAGATCCACAGCCGCTCCGACGGCAATGCGTTCTTCGCCGAGGAACTCTTGGCCGCGGCGGGCGACGGGACCTATGTGCTGTCGCCGACGTTGCGCGACGTGTTACTCGCCCGCGTCGACGGGCTGCCCGACACCGCGCAGCACGTGCTTCGACTCGCGGCTGTGATCGGCCGCCGGGTAGACCACCGGCTCCTCGTCGCGCTCGCCGACCAACCCGAGCCGCTGTTGATGGAGGGTTTGCGCGAAGCCGTCGCGCACCAGGTGTTGCTCACCGACCCCGACAACCTCACCTACCAGTTCCGTCACGCGCTCGTGCAAGAGGCGGTGTACGACGACCTACTCCCAGGCGAGCGGGTGCAACTCCACGCGCGGTTCGCGCACCTGCTCACCGACGAACCCGAGGTCTTCCACGGATCGCCGGGCGCGCTCGCCAACGAGCTTGCGTGCCACTGGTACGCGGCGCACGATCAGCGGCGCGCATTGCAGGCGGCGTTCGACGCGGCGCACGTTGCCGACCACATGTACGCCTATCCCGAAGCGCTCGCGCATGCTGAGCGGGTGCTCGAGTTATGGGCGCAGGTGCCCGACGCCGCTGCGCTCACCGGCCTCGCCGAAGTCGGCGTGATGCGGTACGCCGCGCGTGTTGCCGAACTCGCCGGCGATGTAGAACGTGCGCTCGCGCTCGTGCGTCAAGCGCAATTGCTGGTCGATCCCGACGTCGACCCGGTAACCGCCGGCATGCTGCGGGAGCGAGAAGCACGCTGCTCGTGGATGCTTGGGCACTCGGCCGAAGACCTCTTGCCGCTGAACCACGAGTCGGTGCGGTTGGTGCCGGCGGAACCTCCGAGCGAAGAACGCGCGCACGTGCTCGCGGCGCTCGGTCAGCAGCTCATGCTCGCGGGCCGCAACCACGATGCGATCGAGTGGTGCGAGCAAGCGATTGTGGTCGCGCAACAGGTCGGCGCGAGAGCGGTCGAAGGCCACGCGCGCAACACACTCGGCACGTCGCTCAGTCACCTCGGTGAGGTCGAGTCGGGCTTGGCCCAACTGCACGACTCGCGGGAAATCGCACACGAAACTCGCTCGTGGGGCGACCTTGCTCGAACCGCGGTCAACGAAGGTGGTGCATTGCAGGGCGCGGGCCGCCATGAGGAGGCGGTCGTGGTTTCGCTTGCCGGCGCCGACGAAGCGCGCCGCCACGGCCTCGACCGTTCCATCGGCTCGTTCCTGCGGTTGAACGCCGCGGGGTCGATGTGGCGACTCGGGCGGTGGGACGAGATGGAGGAACAACTCCGCGAAGTCGAAGCGATCGGCCCGGTTGGGGTCGACGTTCGACGTTCGTGCGAAGAGTGGGCGGCGTTGCACATCGGCCGGGGTCGCTTCGACGAAGCGACGCGGGAGATCGCGAGTGGCAAAGCCATCTCCACCGGCCGCGATTCGCTCGATGCGCGCATCGGTCTCGCGGGCCCCGAGGCCCAGTTGTACTTGTGGCAGGGTGAGCCCGAACGCGTGCACGCGGTTGTGTTCGACACTGTCGGCGCGTTGGCCCGGCGGGTCGTCGACGACGTCCAGGTGATCGGTTTCCACGACTGGGGCGAAGCGCTCTATATGGATGGCATCGCCGCGCTTGCCGATATCGCCGAACGAGCGCGCTTGCGGGACGACGAACGCGCCGAACGTGATGCGATCGAGAACGCCCAGACGTTGCGCGAACTGATGGACAAGGCGCAGGCGCGCTTCTCCGACATGGCCTCATTTCCATACGACCCGCCGGTACTCCGGCGGCAGGCCGACGCCGAACTCGCGCGGGCATTGGCGCGGCCCGATCCTGAGGCATGGCGCGCGCTGGCCGAAGACTGGAGCCGCACGCAACGCCGGCCGAATGCCGCGTATGCGCGCTGGCGGGAAGCGCAGGCGCACCTGCAAGCGGGCACGGGCGCGACCGAAGCCGCGGAGCCGTTACGGGCCGCGCACGCGATCGCGTCGGAGGTCGGGTTCATACCGTTGCTTGCCGCGATCGAGGATCTCGCGCGGCGTGCTCGCATCGAGATCGGGGAACGCAGGGAAGCGTCGGCGTCGCCGCTCGAACGCGCCGGCCTCACGAACCGCGAACGCGAAGTGCTGGATCTCGTGGCCGCCGGCAGCACCAACCGCCAGATCGCCGACGTGCTGTTCATCAGCACCAAGACGGCCAGCGTGCACGTGTCGAACATCCTCGCCAAGCTCGGCGTCGCGAACCGGGGTGAGGCTGCTGCTCGCGCTCGGGAACTCGGGATCGAGCAGGTTGCCGCCCAGTAGCCTGACGCCGACGTCAGTTACGGCACAGGACCTCGGGGGGACGATGGCGCCGCGCATCACGATCATCGGCGGCGGCAGCTTCCAGTGGGTGCCGAAGCTGCTGGTCGATCTCGCCAACACGCCGACGTTGCACGAGGCGGAACTCGTCCTCGAAGACATCGACGCGTCGACGCTCGACCCCATGGCCGAGTTCGTCGAGCACGTTGCGAAGTCGCGCGGGATCCCGCTGTCGGTGCGGACCACCACCGACCAACGTGACGCGCTCGAAGGTGCCGACTACGTCGTGGTGTCGATCTCCACCGGTGGGTTCGACAGCATGCGTCACGACATCGAGATCCCGGAGCGGTACGGGATCCGCCAAGCGGTGGGCGACACCGTCGGCCCCGGCGGTGTGGTGCGGGCGTTGCGCAACATTCCGGTACTCGTTGGCATCGCGCGCGACATGGAGGAGCTCTGCCCGGACGCGTGGCTGCTCAACATCACGAACCCCATGACCACGTTGTGCCGCGCGATCACCCGTGAAACGGCAGTGAAGACCGTCGGGTTGTGCCACGAAGTCACCAACTGCCGGTACCAGCTCTCGCAGTTACTCGATCGAGACTTTCGCGACTTCGATCTCGATGTCGAAGGCGTGAATCATTTGCCGATCATCACGCGACTCGACGTGAACGGCGACGACGGGTTTGCGTTGATCAGCGAACTGCTCGAACGTGGCAGCGACGACAAGTTGAAGCACGCGTTGCTCGAGTCGAACCGGGTGAAGTTCGAGTTGTTCGGCCGGTTCGGTGTGTTGCCGGCCGCGGGCGATCGCCACCTGGTGGAGTTCTTTCCCGGCTTCCTCACCGAGGAGTCGGGATGGGGCGAGCGTTGGGGGGTGCAGCTCACCACCATCGAAGACCGTGAGCAATGGCTCGACTACTACAAGGCCGAGTTCAAGCAGATGCGCGAGGCGAGCGAGATCCCGAAGACGATGTCGGGCGAGATGGTCGCGCCGCTCATCGACTCGTTCATCACGGGCAAGGAACGCCATCTCCCGCTGAACGTTCCGAACACCGGGCAGTGTCCCGACCTTCCCAACGACGTTGTGGTGGAGAGCATCTGCGTCACGTCGGATGCCGGGGTGCGCGGCGGTACGGAAACGCGCGCGCCGTTCGTGCTCGGCGAATGGCTGCGACGTATCTCGTCGTCGCAGGAAGCCACGGTAGAAGCCGCGCTCACCGGTAGTCATGACACGGCGGTCGACGCGATGCTGCTCGACCCGCTCGCGGGTCGCATCGACTTCGACCGGCTCGAGCAGATGACCGACGAGATGCTGAGCGCGACCTCGCGCTGGCTGCCGCAGTTCGCGTGAGTTCCTTTACGATCGACGCGCTGGCCGTGCGCGTGTTCGACGATGACGACGCTATGGGCCGCGCCGCCGCGGCCGACGCGGCGGAAGCAATCGCCGGCGCGGTGGAACGCACCGGCGCTGCGAACGTCATGTTGGCGACCGGCAATTCTCAATTCGCGTTTCTCGCCGCGTTGTTGCAGCGCGACGACGTCCCGTGGGCCGCGATCACCGCGTTCCATATGGACGAGTACGTCGGTCTCGGGCCGGAACACCCCGCGAGCTTCCAGCGCTACATGCGTGAACGCGTTGCCGCGCACGTGTCGGTGCACGCCTTCCACTACCTGCACGGCGATGCCGCGGACCCCGAAGCCGAAGCGGCGCGCTACGCGAGCTTGCTCACCGCGCATCCGCTCGACCTGTGTTGTCTCGGCATCGGCGAGAACGGTCACCTTGCGTTCAACGATCCGGGAGTGGCCGATTTCGACGACCCGCTCGACGTGAAGATCGTCGAACTCGACGACGCGTGCCGCCGTCAGCAAGTGGGGGAGGGCCACTTCGCCGGTGTGGCCGACGTACCCACACGCGCGATCACGGTGACGATCCCGGCGTTGCTACGCGCGCGCCGCGTGCTCGCCATCGTCCCGGAAGCGCGCAAGGCGGCTCCGGTGCGCGGGGCGCTCGAAGGCCCGATCACGACCGCGTGCCCCGCTTCGGTGCTGCGCCGCCAGCCGCGCGCGACGCTCTATCTCGATCACGCCTCCGCCGGCTTGCTCGCCGTGCGATGACCGCACCCTCGGAGCGTCACGACGACGCGCGTTATAGCGATGTGCTGCTGTTCCCGAACCTCGCCGAGCTGCGCCGGCGCCTCCCTCCGCTCCTCGGCGGAATCCTCGGGATCGGGGTCGGTATCGGCCTGTCGGTGCGCGCCGAGCTCGGGCTCGCGCCATGGGACGTGCTGCACCAAGGCCTTTCGAAAACCACCAATATCTCGATCGGTTTGATCGTGATCCTGGTGGGCGCAGTGGTGCTGCTCGCGTGGCTGCCGTTGCGCCAGAAACTCGGGATCGGGACGGTGATCAACGCGTTGAGCATCGGGTTCGTCGCCGACGCGACGATCGCGGTCGTCCCACACGTGCACCTGCTCGTCGTGCGCGGCGCGCTGTTCCTCACCGCGCTCCTGTGCTTCGGCTTCGGCGGCGGCCTCTACATCGGCGCCGGACTCGGTCCGGGCCCGCGCGACGGCTTGATGACGGCGATCACGGCCCGCGGCTTCACGCTGTGGAAGGTGCGCACCGCGATCGAGCTGAGCGCGCTCGCGGTCGGGTTCGCGCTCGGCGGTGGCGTCGGCGCCGGCACGATCGTCCTTGCCGTCGCGCTCGGGCCGCTGACGCACTTCGCGCTACGGCGCTTCCATCTGCCGGTGCACGCCGGCACGCAGGAGGTGCTGGGCGAATGAACGTCGGCATCATCGGGAGTGGTTTCGGTGCGCGGGTGGTAGCGCCGGTGTTCGCCGAAACCGACGGCTGCACGGTCACCGCCGTCGTATCGGCGCGCGACCACGACGGCGTGCAAGCGCTCGTCGCGCGGCCGGACGTCGACCTCGTGTGCGTGCACTCGCCGCCCTTCCTGCACGCGCGTGATGTACGCCTGGCCATAGCCGCCGGCAAGGCGGTGCTGTGCGACAAGCCCTTCGCGTTGAACGCTACCGAGGCCGCCGCGTTGTTCGACGAGGCGCAGCGCGCCGGCGTTGTGCACCTGGTGAACTTCGAGTTCCGCCGCGAACCGGCCCGGATCGCGATCGCCGCCGCGCTCCGTGCCGGCGCGATCGGGAGCCCGGAGCACGTGTCGTGGTCGCACATCAGCTCCGGGTCACGCGTCCCGTTGCGGCCTTACGGATGGCTGTTCGACGCGGCGAGAGGCGGCGGTTGGATCGGTGCGTGGGCGTCGCACGCGGTCGACATGTTGCGGTTCCTGTTCGGCGAGGTCGACGAAGTGAACAACGCGTCGCGTCGCATCGACGTCATCGAACGGCCCGATGCACAAGGCGTGATGCGTACCTGCACCGCCGAAGACGCGTTGAGCGCGACGTTGACCGTTGGTGGCGACGTGTCGGTCGCGATCGACAGTGGGTTCGCGTCGACCGTGACGTTCGCACCTCGGTTCACGGTGTTCGGGAGCGACGGCGCAATCGAATGCGCCGGCAACGAGCGAGTGACGCTGCGCCGGCCCGATGGGTCGCGCGAAGAACGCTTCGCGGTCACGCCTGATCCCGGAGCCGACCATCACCACACGGCGATGCGCAATTGGGTGATCGACGTACGCGACGCGGTCGAGAGCGGCGCGGCGAGCAAAGGCATGCCAACCTTCGCCGACGGCCACGCCTGCGATCTCGTCTTGGACCAGCTACGAGCCGCCCCCATCATCTGACCAGCACCCCCGCGGCGCGAGGCGCGAGGCGTGCGTCGATTGGGTACCTTATTTGTCCCCTATCGCCGCACGCCCACCGGGTGCGGGGGGATCAGTCGGGGGCGGTTCCGGAGCCGCCGAGGTCGGCGCTGAGGAGTTGGGCCGCTTCCTTGGAACCGGCGGGGCCGTCGAACACCGTTTCGCCGTCGCGCAATCCGATGCAACGGGTCGCGTGCGCGAGCAGCGTCTGTTGGTGCGTCGACGCCAACACGGTTGCGCCCGCCTCGACCGCTTCGAGCATCAAGTCGACGATCGCGGCCTGGCCCGACGGGTCGAGACCGACGAAGGGTTCGTCGACCAGGAGAAGCGAGAACGGGCGGATCAGGCCGACGGCGAGCATGGTCTTTTGGCGCAAACCGCGGCTGAAACGCGACGGGAGGTCGTCGACCCGTTCCCACAAGCCGAGTTGTTCGAGCAGTTTCGGCGCCCGGTCCTCCCAACCGACGGTGCCGTGCAACGCGGCGATGTACGCGATGTGCTCCCACACACTCAGGTCGTCGTAGAGCACCGGGTTGTCGGGCACGTACGACACCGCCGCGCGCGCCTCGAGTGAACCGGGCGCCGCGCCCGCCACGATGACATTGCCGCTGGTCGGTTCGAGCACACCCGACACGATGCCGAGCAGCGTCGACTTTCCGGACCCGTTGTGCCCGACGAGTGTGACGAGTTCACCTTCGTCGATCGTGGCCGAAAAGTCGTGCAGCGCGACCACATCGTCGTAGTTCTTGGTGAGGCCGGTCGCGACGAGCGCGTGCTGGCGGGTGGGTTTCACTCAATACCTCTTCGCGCCACGAGAGCCGATGTAGCCGATCGCGATTCCCGACGCGATGAGTACGGGGCCGATAGTTGCGTTCGCAGCGTCGACCACGGGGTGGCCGCTGTGCAGCGCATGCACGGCGAACGCGATCGGCAGAAACCCGGCGATCGCCAGACCGGGCGCGACGGCCTGACGCGCGATCAGCAACGTGCCCATGATCTCGGGAAAGCTCATCAAGAAGGGCGAGCCGAGCGGTGGCGGTCCGAGCACGATGCTCAACGACGCCCCCGCGATGGTGCCGACGATGGCGGTGATGGCCGTTGCCGCCGCCACACTGACCGTGGTCGATGCGTGACCGGACAACGCGAGCACACCGAGCGGCACGGCGGCGATCACGGCGAGCACCGCGACCGGCGCCGCCAAATGTCGCGCGTACAACCAACCGGGGCTCACCGGCCGCGCGTCGACCAGCGTGGGGTGGTCGACCTCTTGCGCCAGACCTTCACTCACATCGAGCGCGGCGACGAAAGCCGCGATGCCGGCGACGACGATCAACGGTGTGGTTCCGAGCCACGCGCCGATCGCGGCGGCGATCGCGATCCCGCCGAGCACGATGACACGCAAGACCCGGCTCGCGGGCCACCGCATGATCGCGCTCCAGTCGCGGCGCCACACTGGCGCCAGCGAACCGTGCGCGCGGTGCCTGATCCAGGGCTTGCGGCGGGGGAGTTCCGACGCGAGTTGGCGGTGCAACAAGATCACGACCCGGAGGTCTTGCACCGTTGCGGCGAAGCGCAGTTGGCCGACGAGCCCCGACCGTCGCAGCGTCGCTTCGATCGAGATGCCGCCGATCGCGATGAAGCCGGCGATCGCCGCGGCCAGCGCGACGATCGGCCCGACCACCGCGACGTACTGCGTGCGCAAGGGGAGGATCGCGATCGCGGAGATCCAGGTGGTCGGTGCGGTGGTGACGTGCACCGCAAGGTCGAGCCCCGCCCACGCGATCAGCCCTAAACCGGCAAGGCTCGCCGCGACGCGCGAGAGCCGATGGCCCGATGCCATCGCGGCCGCGCCCCACATCGCGAGCCCGGCGCACGCGCCGAACGCCGCGCCGTAGAGCACCCACGACGCTCCGCCGCCGGGGAGCCGGCGCAGCGCGAGATTCCCCGCGATCGCGCCGAGCACGGTGCTCGACACCGCGATGACGCGGAGCTGACGGATCGCCGGCCCGCGCAGCACGAGGTCACGTTCGAGGGGTGCGAGGAGCAGGTGATGCACGTCGGCCGGCTGCAAGGAGTGCGGGCCGCCGCGGCTCCCGGAGCGCAACGCACCCGCGATCACGAATGCCAACCCGATCGACAGGATCGGCGCGCCGTTGCGTTCGATGTCGGCCACGGTCGCGTGCCCCACGTGACCGTCACCCACGATCGCGGACACCACCAGCACACCGATGAGGCTCAGCACGAGGATCACGTAGGCGCGGTAGATCGCGTCGACCCAATCGACCTCTTCGACGCGACGTTTGCGCTGCAAAGTGCGCATCTCGTGCAACATCGATTTCGATTGGACGCGGTCGAGCAAGGCTGCTCCTGGAAGGGATGTTCCGGGCGAGCGTATGGGTTACGGCGCGGCGGGAACGGTTCGGGTCGCGAGCGTGAACACCCGTTCCCAGCCTTCACCGGTGATGCCGAGCGCGTTGAGCCGAGCGGTCGCGTCGGCCCGTGCCGCACCCGCGTGCGGGTGATCGACGGCGGAGAGCCCGACAGAGCGCGCGAGCGACGCGATCGCCTGGTCGACTCGTGAATCGGTGCCCGCCGCCAGGGCGTCAGCGTCGTCGAGCGACGCGATCCCGCCGCTCGTGTCGCCGCGCTGGAGCCGGGCGAAGCCTTCGCCCCAGTGCCGCCACATCTGGTCGGAGTACGTGCCGCCCTGCACCGCGGCGACGGCCTCGGCGGTGGCGATCGCATCGTCGGCGCGGCCCGCGGCTGCGTATGCGATGGCGAGCAGGCCACCGAGCGCGGCGCGCGGCCCGTCGTCTTCGGCGGTCGCGAAACCCGGCGCGAGGAACGACAGGGCTTCGTCGACGCGGCCGTTTTGGATGAGCGCGCCGCCGTACGCGATGGCGCGGTCGCTGTTCCCTATCTCGGCGAGGGTGACCGCGCCGGCAAGGTCGTCGACGGATTCGAGTGCGCGAGGAGCGTCGCCCATCTGGACTGCAACCGCGGCGGCGACGGTCGGGCTGATGCGTCGGAAGTTCTCGTCGGCGACGTCGGCGGCGGCGGCGGCGAGTTCGGCGAGCAGCTGCTCGTGGTCGTCGAAGCGACCGAGCGACGCGAGCGCGCGTGCGACCGGCGCCGCGGCCTGCACTTCGCCCCACTTGTCGTTCATCGCCCGGAACAGCGCGAGGGCTTCGCGCCCATGTTCGACGCATTCGGTTGCGTTCCCTCGCCATAACGCGATGTTGGCGAGGAGCACGCTCATCATGCCGACTGCCCAACGGTTGCCGGTCTCGCGTCCCTCGACCGCGATCTGCGCCGCGAGCTCGGCTGCTTCGTCGAGACGACCTTGCATGTATCGGGTGTACGCGAGCAGGCCGAGCGCCCAGCCCAACCCGCCCCAGTCGCCGAGCTCGGCGAACATGTCGGCCGACTGATGCAGCCGGTCTTCCGCTTCATGCGTATCGCCACGGTTGAACGAGATCCACGCGAGGTTCTGCAACGCCCACGCTTCGCCGCGGCTGTCGTTCGACGAGCGGAACGACGCGAGTGCCTCGCGGATGAGCCGGTCGGCTTCGTCGGTTTCGCCTCGGAACAGCTTCGTGAACCCGAGGCCGCGCAATGCGCTCGCGACCCCCGACGGGCGTTCGAGGCCCCGCCACTTCGATGCCGCTTCCGCGTAGGTGGTTTCCGCCGCGTCGTATTCGCCGGCGTTGAAGTAGATCTCGCCCAACAGCGTGAGCGCCGCCGCCTCCGTTTCGTGGCCACCAAGGTCTCGCGATTCTTCGAGCACGAGCATCGCGTCGTCGCGCGCGCGGTCGAGTTCGCGTTGGTGTGTGCAGGAGCGGGCGCGACCGAGCAGGGCGTTCCAGCGACGCGGTGAGGCATCGTCGGAAAGGAGCCCGAGAAGGCGTTCGTGGAACCGGCCCGACACGATCCAGCTCTCGATATCCTCGGCGTGGCGGGCGGCGAATTCGAGCGCCTCGATTGCCTCGTCGACGATGCCGTCGGGGACGCCCGGAACGGCACCCATTTCTTGCACGAGTTCGGCCGCGGTCGCGAGATGATGCGCGACGTTCGGGGCTGCGGCCTCGCCTTGCAACGCGATGATCGGCGCGAGCGCGGCGTGGCGTCGCGCGCGTTCGCCTTTGGTGAGCCGCCCGTACGCGACGTCGCGGATCACTTCCGACTTGAAGTGGAAGTCTTCGCCGTCGACCACGAGCAGGTCGCGGTCGACGAGTCGGTTGAGCAGCGCCTCGCCTTCGTCGTCGTCGACGAGTGCCAGGGCCGACTGCACGGAACCGCTGCCACCGACGATCGCGCAGTCTTCGAGCAGTGAACGTTCCGACTGGTCGAGCGCGTCGAGTCGCGCGGCAATGAGGCCGTGGAGCGTCGCCGGGGTACTGCGCAACGCGTCGTTGTCGAGGTCGGGCGCGCCGTCCTGCTCGGTGGAGTCGCGCACGAGCGCGGCAAGTTCCTCCACGAAGAATGGGTTTCCGCCGCTGCGCTCGAGGAGGAATTCGGCGACGTCGTCGTCGACCTCGCCGCAGAACAACGAGTTGATCAACTCGCGCGTCGCGGCGGCGTCGAGCGGATCCAGGTTCGCGACGAAAATGTTGTGGCGGCCGGGTGCCGGCGTCCATCGGGTTTCGAAGCCGGTTCGCGCGCTGGCGACCACGATTACCGGGTATGCGCGCAGGCGCGCGAGCAACCGGTCGATGAATTCGAGCACCGGGTCCGCGGC
Source organism: Actinomycetes bacterium (assembly GCA_025463905.1). Taxonomy (GTDB): domain Bacteria; phylum Actinomycetota; class Acidimicrobiia; order IMCC26256; family PALSA-610; genus JAODBJ01. The sequence goes on along the minus strand of JAODBJ010000161.1, from coordinate 1,767 downwards.
CCAATGCAGATCCGACAACGCGAGCACGAGCGGTGCGTTGCCGGCGCAGCCTTCGAGGAACGCGATCGCGGCGCGCATCGCGTCGTCACGCGCACGGCCGGGGTCGACTTCGCGGCGGGCGGTGCCTTCCATGACGTAGAGGAGGCCGTCGACGAGACGTTCGGTCTCGGGTGACTCCACCGGCAACGTGAGCGTGCGCACCACCGCGTCGGTCACCTTGACGCGGATGTTCGCCGCGGTGGCGTTGCCGTCGATGCCGCAAGCGTGCCGGATGGCTTCCGCGATCGGTGCGAACACGTTGCTGTCGCCGTAGGGCACACACGGCCCGAAGAGGACGCGCGCGCCATATTGCGCCTTCGCGTAGCCCGCGAGTTCGGCCGCGAGGCGGCTCTTGCCCACGCCGGCCTCGCCGTACAACAGCACGAGGTGCGCGCGGTTGCGGCGCGCCGCGACGTCGACCACGTTGCGTAGCGAACTCAGTTCGGCGTCGCGCCCGATAAGCGGCGTCTTGGCCGTCGGCCGGTGACCGGGCCGGGCCGTCGCCGCGAGTGCCGCGAACGCTTCGACCGGTTCGTCGCGACCCTTCACCGCGAGGGGGCCGAGTGATTCGTAGCCGATCGCGCTGCGCGTCGCCGTGTAGGTGGTGAACCCCACGAGCACCTGACCGGGCTGAGCGGCGGTCTGCAGGCGCGCCGCGGTGTTCACGACGTCGCCCATCACCGTGGGATCGCCACCGGCCCGCAGCGCACCGACGAGCACCTCGCCGGTGTTCACCCCGATGCGCATCTGCACTGCGGCGCCGGTTTCGCGCGCCAAAACACCGAGCGTGTCGCGCATCCGTAGCGCCGCTCGCACCGCGCGTTCCGGGTCGTCTTCGTGCGCGATCGGGGCGCCGAACTGGGCGATGATCTGGTCGCCGACGATCTTGTCGAGCCGACCACCGAACGCGGTGACGTCGGCGACGAGCCGTTCGAAACAGCGGTCGACGAGGTTCTTCACCTGCTCCGGGTCGGCGGTCTCAGCCATCGACGTGAAGCCGACCAAGTCGCCCATAAGTACCGACACGAATCGGCGTTCGTCGGGCGCGGCGACGAGACGTTGACCGCATTCGGCACAGAACCGCGCGCCCTCGGGCGCTACGGCGCCGCACGCGGGGCAGGTCATGGGCAAAACAGTACCGGCGTTGCGGAACTCCGGGCCCGGATTGAACGTTCAAGTTGGTTGAAGAGGTGCCGAGAAGGATCGGGAGATCGTGCACGGGCGGAGGCGGGATATTCAGATGGACGCGGGGACCCAAGGGGAAACCGGCCCCGAGTTCGGAAAGCTGCCGGCATCGTTCGAGGTGCTCGACTTTCTGCCGGAATCAGTGTTCGTGGTGGCAGTGGAAGCCCACGGTGTGCGGCCCCGGTTCCACTGGGTGTTTGCCAACTCGGCGTGGCGAGAGACGCTGAAGCTCGAACCGGGTGAAGCGTTGCGAGCCGAGCCGGCCGATCACCTGGAGCCCGAGCGTGCCGCCCGCCATCTCGCCCACTACGCACGCGCGCTGCGTGACGGCGCCCCGGTTCGTTTCGAGGAGCGCGCCGGCCGCGCCAACCGGCTTTTCGCATACGAAATTTCGCCGGTTCGCGACATCGCCGGCCTGTGCTCGCACCTCATCGTCGTCGTGCACGACGAGACCGAGCGCCGCGCCGTCGAGGCGCAGCTGCTGTACCAATCGCGTCACGACACGCTCACGGGGCTCCCGAACCGGGTCCTGCTCGTGGAACG
>JAODBJ010000104.1 GCA_025463905.1 Actinomycetes bacterium | reverse complement strand
GACCCGGTCGCGGTTCGGTTGCTCGGCAACGAGTGGGCGCTCGTGCGCCTACCCGACGGGAAGGGTGCAACCCGGCTCGCTGCGTTTGCTGACCGGTGCCCGCACCGATTCGCGCCGCTCTCGGCGGGTTGGGTCGACGGGTCGTCGTTGCGCTGCGGGTACCACGGCTGGTGCTTCGCCGCCGATGGCAGCTGCACCGAAATCCCGGCGCTTGCCGCGAGCGACCGGATGCCGCCACGCGCACGCGCGACGGTTCCGGCCGGCATCGTCGAAGCGCGAGGCATGGTGTTCCTGGCGCCCGAACCACCACGTGCACCACTGCTCCAGGTCCCGGAGGCGGACGACGATTCCTTCATGCACGGAGCACTTCCCGTGATACGGGCACGCGTCGGCGCCGGGCTGATGATCGACAACTTCCTCGACATGGCGCACTTCCCGTTCGTGCATGCGGCCACGATCGGCACCCCTGAAGCGTCGGTGGTGGACGACTTCGACATCGCACGCGATGGGTTCACGATGACCGTGCGCAGTGCTCACCTCTTCCCAAACCATGAAGATCCCGGTGTCGCGAGCGGCGTCCGTCCCCTGCTGCAGCATCGAACGCTCACGTACGAATACTGCGCCCCGTTCTCGATCTCGCTTCGCATCCATTACGAGGAGGCCGGTGGGACGAACGTGCTCGAGTTCTATGTGCAACCGGAAGACGACGAACATTGCCTCATCTACACCACGCTGCACCGCAACGATCTCGACGGCGACCCGCATCGACTCGCTGAGGCCGTCGCGTTCGAGAACAAGATCCTCGACGAAGACCTCAAATTGCAGGAGCGGTTCATCGACCGTCGGATACCGCTCGACCTCACGGCCGAAGTGCATGTCCGCTCCGACCGCATGACGGTGGAGCTCCGGCGCATCCTGCGCGATTTCGTGGATGCGCCCGACGAGTGAGCGCATAGCGTCACGGGTTCAATGAATTCAGTGACGAACGAAACGCAAGCAACGGGCCATCCTCGGCGATGGCTCGCGCTCGTAGTGCTGTCTCTCGCACTCACGATGGTCGTGATCGACAACACGATCCTCGCCGTCGCGATCCCGAGCATCGGCAAGGCCCTGCACGCGGACGAAACCGCCTTGCAGTGGATCACCACGTCGTACAGCCTCGTTCTTGCCGGGTTGCTGCTACCGCTGGCGGTGATGAGCGATCGTCGCGGTCGCAAGACCTTGCTCATCGTTGGCCTCGCTATCTTCGGCGTCGCGTCTACCGCGGCCGCGTTCGCGACGACGCCGGCGATGCTCGTCTGCGCGCGAGGAGCGATGGGAGTGGGCGGCGCCTGCGCGATGCCCGCATCGCTGTCGGTGCTGAACAGCGTGTTCGCGCCGGCGGACCGAGGTCAGGCACTCGCGATCTGGAGCGGCGTCGCCGGTTTTGCAAGCGGCGCCGGTCCCATCGTCGGTGGGTTGCTGCTCGCGCGCTTCTGGTGGGGTTCGGTGTTCCTCGTGAACGCGCCGGTCGCAATCGTTGCGCTCGTCGCGGCGGTGGCATGGGTGCCGCAGTCGAGTGATCCGGCGTCGCCAATGGTCGACCGCCGGAGCGCGGTGCGGTGGTGGGGCGCCCTCACAGCAGTGATCGTCGCGGTCATCGAAGGGCCACGACAAGGGTGGCTGTCACCGGTTGTCATCGTGGCGACCGCCGCCGCGGCCGGGTTGTTCGTCGCGTTCACGCGCAACGAACGCCGTTCGCCCGGGCCGTTGATCGAGCGTGCGGCCGCTCGCGACCCGCGCATGCGATGGGGCGCCGCGTCGATCTCGGCGTTGTTCTTCGGCGCGTTCGGCTCGCAGTTCGTGCTCACACAGTGGATCCAGTTCTCGCAGCGCCGCAGCGCACTCGAAGCCGGCCTCTTATTCGTACCGAACGCCCTCGCAACCGTCGTCGCCGCGTTGGGCAATCCGCGTTTGGTGGCGCGTTTCGGGCACGGCCGCATCGTGGCGACCGGCCTCGGCGTTCTCGGAGCCGGCGGTGTGTTGAGCGCGATCGCGGTCGTCGCCGGGAGCCTGCCGGCCGTCGCCGCCGGCGGCCTGTTGATCGGCGCTGGGATCGGGACCGCGTCGGCGTCGTGTGTCGAGCTGATCATGTCGTCGGCATCGCCGGAACGGGCCGGCTCCGCCGCCGGAGTGAACGAGACGTTGATCGAAGCGGCCGGAGCGACCGGCATCGCGGTGCTCGGCAGCGTGCTCGCCGCGACCGGAAGCTACGCGTGGCCGTTGCCGGTGATGGCGGTGGTTGCGTTCGTCACCGCCGTCGGTGCTACGCGTGCGCTTCGAGGCGCGAACTCCAGCATCAATCCCGCAACCACTGCGTAATCTCAGCCGCGGTCTCGCGCTTGAGTGTTGGCGGTGCGCCCGACGCGTCGATCGAGCACTGGGCGATGAACGCCATCTGCGCGTCGTCGAAGTCGAACTCGCGTCGCACGAGTTCGTACTCCTCGAGCAGGTTCGGGCCGAAGAGCAGCGGGTCGTCGGCGTTGAGGCTGCATGCGATCCCCGCGTCGAGCAACGTTGGGAGCGGATGATCAGCGAGCCGCGGCACCACGGCCAGTAGCACGTTCGACGTCGGGCATACGTCGAGGCACACCGGAGAATCGGCGAGTCGCTTCACCAGTTCCGTATCTTCGACGGCTCGCACACCGTGCTGCACGCGGTCGGCGCCGAGCGCGTCGAGCGCGCCGAGTACCGATTCGGGTCCGGCGAGTTCCCCCGCGTGCGGGGTGGACAGGAGGCCATCCTCGCGAGCGATCGCGAACGCGGCGGCGAAATCCTCCGGCGGGCCGATCGCTTCGTCGTTCGCGAGACCGAAGGACACGACGCCGCGATCGCGATATCGCACCGCCAGCCGGGCTTGCTCGATCGCGTCCTGGGGATCGACCGTGCGATCGGCGGCGACCATGACACCCACACCGATACCGAACTGTGCCGCCGCGGCGGCCGCGGCGTCGAGCACGATCTCGAGCACATCCTCGTCGGAACCGAGCCGTTCGCGATGGTGCGGCACATAGGTAGCCGGTTCCACCCACACCGCTCCATCGATCGCCGCATCCTCGACAACTTCGAGCACGAGGCGGCGAAGGTGCGCCGGCGTGCGCACCACCTGGCACGCGGCGACGTACATCCCGGCAAATGCGCTGAAACTCCCGAAGCCGCGAATCTCGGGGATCGGGATACCGGCGTCGGCGGCGAGCTCCTGCAGCGTCGATGGGCGCATCGCGCCTTCGAGGTGCACGTGGAGGTGCGCCTTCGGGAGCATTGCAAGGTTGCGGGAACCCCTCACGATTTCAGCCCTTCCTCTGCGAGTGCCTCGCCGAGCAATTGCCGCCACGCCACGCTGAGGCGGTCGGCGCGGGTATGCACCTCGGCCCGCAGATCGACCGGCACGTCGTTGTGCCGGTAGCGCGTGAGGATCGCGAGGTCTTCTTCGAGTATGCGATCTTCGTCTTCGACGAACGCGGCGATGCGTTCGGCGTCGCCGCCAAGATCGTTGCGAGCGAGCAACTTGTAGACGCGAGTGACACCGTCACGCTCTGGCGTGCAACAGAACAAGATCCCGATCGTTGCTCCGGTTACCGGGAAGCCGAGTTGAAGCCCGACGCAGAGCGAAACGGCGCCCCGCTTCACCAGCACTTGGGGTTGCACTTCGTCGTGCAAGCCGCTCGCGACGAGGGGATCGTCGCGGTTGCGATACCAGGTGTCGAAGGTGTTCTCGATCTCCCATCCGCTCCGTCGCACGCCGCGTTCGACGACCTCGGCCGCAGCTTCGGTGCCGAACGTCGCCTGGTGTACGAACGGGAAGTGCGCGGCGTCGAGAAAGTTGTCGACCAGCTGGGCGGCGCCGGCGCTCGTGCGCACGAACGTCGAGCGCACGCAGTCGAAGCCGGCAGCATCCCACTCCGGGAACGCCGGCACTTCGGTGATCGGGACATCGGGCGCGAGCCACACCAAGCCGTACCGCTCAACCACAGCGTGCGGCCGGTCCAAACGGGCGCGACTCGGGATGAGCGATCCCGGTTGTGACGGGACATGCGTCGCGCAGCCGTCGCTATTGAAGCGCCAACCGTGGTACGCGCACTGCAACGACGCGCCGCAGACGGTGCCGGCCGACAACGGCGCGCCACGATGCGGGCACCGGTCTGCGAACACAACTACCCGATCCTCGATTCGCACGATGCACCACGGCTCGCCGAGCAACCAAACTTGGCGCGGCTCGTCGTCGACCTCGTCGGAGGCAGCGACGACATGCCAGGCTCGGCGGAAGGGCGCGAACCGATGATCTGCCCTCGGTTCGTCCACGACGGCCGATCTTCGCGCCGGTTCCGCGCGATGTGGGGTTACGAAACCTCGTGTTCACGGACGCCCAACAGTTCGGAAACCGGCCGCTCGTAGCCTTTCAACAATTCGTTGAAGAAGGCGGGCCCGGGCGGGGCCGCGGTTCCCTCGGGAGCCGTCAAGTGCCCGGCAGGCGAGGAGGAAGCGTGCGCGAGGGGACCGAAGGCGACACGGCAGGCATCGATCGGCGGAATTTCCTCCGGCGAAGCGCCCTGGGCGGGATCGGTTTGGCCGTCGCCGGTGGCGGCATGTCGACGCTGCTGGCCGCGTGCGGGAGCAGCAAGAGCAGCTCCTCGAGCCCGACAACCACCGGCGCCAGTTCGCCCAAGGATCTCGGCACCCTTGCCTTCCAGTTGTCGTGGATCAAGAACGTCGAGTTCGCCGGCGAGTACTTCGCGGATTCGAAGGGCTTCTACAAGAAGGAAGGGTTCTCGAAGGTCAATCTGATTTCGGGTGGCCCGACCGTGCAACAGGACGCGGTCGTCGCGTCCGGCAAGGCGTTCGTCTGTATCTCGACGCCCGACATCACGGCCGCCGCGATCAAACAGGGCGCGCCGCTCGTCACGATCGGTGCCCAATACCAGAAGAACCCGTTCGCGGTGATGAGCCTCGCCGGCAAACCCATCAACACGCCCGGCGACATGCTCGGCAAGAAGATCGGCGTGCAGGCCACCAACGAAGCGGTGTGGAACGCGTTCTTGAAGGCCAACAAGATCGATCCGGCGAAGATCAACAAGATCCCGGTGCAGTTCGACCCCCAGCCCCTCGTGAACGGCGAGGTCGACGGCTGGTTCTCCTTCTTCACCAACGAACCAAACCTGCTCAAGGTCAAGGGTGTGCCCACGCACTATTTCCTGCTCGCCGACTACGGCTACCCGCTCGTATCGGAGACGTACGTCGTCGCGAAGAAGTCGCTCGCCTCCGACCGCGACAAGATCAAGGCGATGTTCAAAGCCGACGTGCAAGGCTGGTTCGAGAACTTCAAGGACCCGGCGGCCGGCGCGACACTCGCCGCCAAGACCTACGGGAAAGACCTCGGCCTCACCGTTGCGGAGCAGACGCTCGAGTCGAAGGCGGAGAACACCGTGATCCTCACGTCGTCGACCGCAACCGAAGGTCTGTTCACCATTTCACCCGCGCTGCTCGACGAGAACATCGCGACGTTGAAGCTCGCCGGCATCGACATCACGAAGGACGAACTGTTCGACATGTCGGTGTTGACCGAGTTCTACCAGGAGAATCCCACCCTGCAGAAGAGCCCGGTCGCTCCGGCGGCGTAATGATGGTGACGGTGACCGAGTCCGAGGGCCGCGCGGCGCCCGTCCGCGACGAACCGAGCGTCGTGCGAGACGACGGCATCGCGCTGCGAGGATTGGGCAAGGTGTTCTCGGATCGCCGCTCCGAGGTCGTCGCGCTCGAGAACGTCGACTTCGCGTCGCCGGCCGGGTCGTTCGTCACGCTGCTCGGCCCTTCGGGGTGCGGAAAGTCGACGATCCTTCGCATCCTCGCCGACCTCGACGCACCGACCTCGGGTCAAGCCCTTGTGCATGGTGAGGCGCCGAGCGCGGCGCGGCGCAATCACCATCTCGGTATCGCCTTCCAGGAGGCCGCGCTGCTGCCGTGGCGCTCCGTGGTCACGAACATCCGTCTGCCGCTTGAACTCGCGGGCGTGAAGGCGCGCGACGGCGTGATCAACGATCTCATCGCGCTTGTCGGGCTCGAAGGATTCGAAAAGGCGCGTCCGGCCCAGTTGTCGGGCGGCATGCGCCAACGGGTCGCGATCGCGCGCGCACTCGTGATGGAACCGAAGGTGTTGCTCCTCGACGAACCATTCGGTGCGCTCGACGAGATGACGCGGCAGCGACTGAACCTGGAGCTGCAACGGATCTGGACGGAACGAGCGTGCACGACGCTGCTCGTCACGCACTCCATTTCAGAAGCGGTGTTCCTCTCCGACGAGGTCGCGGTCATGAGCCCGCGCCCAGGGCGGATCATCGCACGCGTCCCGATCGATCTTCCCCGGCCGCGCACGCCCGAGATGTTGCGCGACCCGCACTTCCACGAGTTGTCCGACCAATTCAGCGAGTTGCTCTTCGGACGCGGCCCGGAACGATGACGGCAACGACGCTCACGCCTGGCACCGGAAGCGGCGGAGCGGGAAGCCGGACGACGCGTCGGCCGATGCCGCGCTTCATGGCCGGGCTGATCGGCATCGTGGGTTTGCTCCTGGCCTGGCAGGTCCTCGGAACCTTCTTCGGTGCGCACGGCACGATCCCGCCGCCGAGCGCGATCGTGTCGCAAATGAGGCACGACGGCTTCCACCTCTACGCGACGAACGCGGCGACCACGCTGCACGAAGCGGCGATGGGTTGGCTGTGGGGCAACGCGCTCGCGATCGGGCTCGCGTTGCTCTTCTTGCTCGCACCGATTCTCGAAGGACCGCTGATGCGCCTCGGCATCGCGTCCTACTGCATCCCGATCATCGCGATCGGGCCGATCCTGCAGATCACCTTCAACGGGCAGACGCCGAAGATCATCCTCGCCGCGATGTCGGTGTTCTTCACAACGCTCGTCGGCACCTTGGTCGGGCTGCGCAGCGCGGACACGACCTCGCTCGACGTGATTCGTGCCTACGGCGGTGGCCGCGTCCGCCAGCTCACCAAAGTTCGACTGCGCGCCGCGCTGCCGAGCTTGTTCGCGGCCCTGCGAATCGCCGCGCCCGCGGCGATTCTCGGTGCGATCATCGGCGAGTACCTCGGCGCCGAAACCGGTCTCGGCGTAGCGATGATCAACTCGCAGCAGGCCCTCGAAGTGGAACGTACGTGGGCGCTCGCAATCGTGGCGACGTTGCTCGCCGGTACCGCGTTCGGTCTGACCGCGCTCATCGGCCGCAAGCTCACCCCCTGGGCCCCGAAGATGCGGGGATGACCATCACCGACACCACGGTCGAGTTGCAGAGCGTCGCCGTGGGCGCGACCACTCCCGGCCTCGCGCCGGGCATCGGTCGTTGGCGCACGGTGCGAGGCTTTGGCGGGCGCATCTTGTCGACCGTCATCTCGATCGCGGTTGTGCTCCTCGCGTGGCAGCTCTTCCTCAAGCTGCTTCACGTCAACTCGTTCATTGGTCGTGGCCCGCTCGACGTGTGGCGATACCTCACTTCCAACGCGGCGGCGCGCGCGCAGTTGTGGCACGCGTCCGTTACGACGTTGCGCGATGCGGGCGTCGGCTTGGCCGCCGGCACGGTCGCCGCGCTCGTGTGCGCGGTGATATTCAACCTCGCTCGAAGCGTCGAGCAGACGCTGCTCCCGATCGCGCTCGTGCTGAGTTCCGTGCCACTCGTGGCAATGACGCCGCTCATCGCGTTGATCTTCGGTCGCGGGTTGATGGGCGTGACGGTGATCGCCGGGATCGTCACGTTCTTCCCGACCCTGGTGAACGTGACGCTGGCATTGCGCCGCACGCCCGAGGCGTCCATCGATCTCTGTCACGCGTACGGTGCGGATCGGTTCCTCACTCTGCGCAAGGTGCAGTTCCCGAGCGCGTTGCCGGCGCTGTTCGCGTCCCTGCGGATTGCGGCGCCGCTCGCGCTCGTCGGGGCGTTGCTCGCCGAGTGGCTCGCAACCGGCAAGGGCCTCGGATACCTGATGCTGCAGAGCCAAACGCTGTCGAACTACGGGCTGGTGTGGTCCAGCGTTGCCGCGGTGACGGCGTACTCGTTCGGCCTGTACACCGTGATCAGCTGGCTCGAGCGCCTCGTCCTCGACCGCTTCGGCTCACTGCCCACCTGAAGGTTCGGGTAAAGGCGTTACCGGCGCGCGTTCTTCACGAAGTCGGCGAGGCCGTGGCCGGCATCGAGGCGCGTGCCGCCGTACCAACCGCCGCGCACGTGCCGCCGGATCGCGCTCGGGCCGTCGTCGGTGGCGCGGGCCGCCGCGTGCCATAGGTCGGAGTGGTGCAACAACACGTCGCCTCGTTCGCAATAGAGCGCGACCTCGCCGCCCACCTTCTCGAAACCGGGCGGCATTTCGCTCGTCCCGCCGAGGTGTGAACCGGGCACGACGCGGAGAAATCCGTTCTGCGGCGAGGTGGCGTCGATGTGGATCGTGAACGCGACCGACGGCCACACGTGCAACCGCGGCCCCGACTGCGCGTCCGAATGCCAACCGATGCGCGAGTAGCCGGAGTTCTCGCCTGGGCGCGCGTCCTGGTACACCACGCCGAAACGGTCGTCTTCGAGCATCCAGCACTGTTCGCCGAGCAGCCGTTGCGCGGCTTCCACGATCGTGGGTTGGTAGGTCATCGACCGCACAACCGTCGAGACTTCGGTGATGTGGCACACGTAGTGCGCGAAGGGTTCGCCATCGATCACCGCGTCGGGATCGTCGAGCACCACGGTGCCGCACCGTTCCGGCAATCGACCCTCGAGCAGCGCGGTTTGCTGGCGTTCGCACTCCCGTTCGAACGCGCGGAGATCTTGCTCCTCATAGAGCCCGCGTAGCGTGGCGAACCCGTGCTCTGCGAAGAATGCACACGCGTCGTCGACCGTGCCGGCGTCGAACACGCCGACCTCGGCGGCGAGGCGGCTCTGACTCGCCGCCGAGGTCATGGCGTTGGGGGGATCTCGAGGTCGGGAAGGTCGGGCCGGCGCTGCTCGCGCCCGCCGAGCACCTTCTCGGTCAGCCATTCGCCCGCGACCACCGGCTGGTAGCGCGCCGGCGCTTCGGGCGAGCAGCAGGTGGGAATGCACTCGACGATCAGGTCGGGGGGGCAGTCGAGGAACCGCGCGATCGACCGCCTGCGTACGGGACCGTCGGCGAGCACCGGCGGGGGTACCACGCGGTGCAATGTCGAACGCCAACGATCGTTCGTCCACCGTTCGAGCATGTCGCCGATGTTGCATACGAACGCGCCGCGCGGCGTGGTGATGTCGTGCCACACGTCGTCGCGCAGCACCTGCAAACCGCCGACATCGTCGGCGAGCAGGATTGTGACCACGCCGTAGTCGCTGTGCGCGCCCATGCGCATCTGGCTCGGCTCGGGCTTCGGCGCGTCCGCGGCGCGTTGGTAGTTGATGGCGCGCGTCGTGACGATCGCGTTCCGGCACTGCTCGACGAACCATCCAGGCGGAAGTTCGAGGGCGAGCGCCATCGCCTCCAACAGCCAGCGTGCGACACGTTCGACCGCGCCTTCGTACGCCTGCCAGGCCGCGTACAGGCCTACCGGCGCCGGCGGCCAGAGGTTGGGCGCGTAGAAGTCACGGTGCGTGTCGAAGTATGCGCCCGTGGTGTCTTCCCGGCCGACGTTGAATGCCTCGAACAAGTCGGGCGGCGTCGTCGCGCCACGGCTGTAACCGAGCGCCTCCTTCCCGAGGCGCGTGTACCCGCGATTCGCACGGGGGTCGGCGACCACACACCGCTCCTTGGCTTCGAGCGGCAGGTCGAAGAAGGCGCCGAACTCGTCGAGCACGGCGTCACAGGTGGGTTGGGGGACGCCGTGGCCCGTGATCAGGAGGAACCCCGAGTCGCGGCACGCAGCGTCGATGGCGCGCGCGACCTCGAGCCGTTCGGTGACGCCACCGAGACGGAACGGTTCCAGATCGACCGGGTGGACCGGCAAGGTCGCACGCACCCGTCGATCTTCAACGTTCTGTTGAAGTTTTCGTTTTCGGGATCGTCACAGGCGTGTGAATGATCCCATGCGGGCTTGCCGAGCCCCTCTCGCGCGCGCTCCCATCGCGTCTGTGAACAGGGGCTCCATGAACGACGGCCGCGAGGTCGACCTCGTCGTGACCGGCGCCACGATGCTCGCGACCGTCGACGACGAGCGCCGCGAGATCGCCGGTGGCTGGGTCGCGATCGATCGCGGGTTCGTGCATTCCGTCGGTGGTACCGCCGATCCGGTTCCGGTGGCCGCCCGACGGTTACGCGCCGACGACTGCCTCGTGACGCCGGGCCTGATCAACACACACCATCACATCTACCAAAACCTCACGCGCAGCTACCGGCCCGCGGTGAACGGCTCACTGTTCCAATGGCTCACGACGCTGTACCCGCGGTGGGCGCGGCTTGACGAGGAGGCGGCGTACGTATCGGCGTGGGTGGGGCTCGCAGAACTTGCCCTCGGCGGCTGCACAACGAGTACCGACCACCTCTACGTGCACCCACGCAACGCGGGCGACCTGATCGGCGCGGAGATCCGCGCCGCGGAAGAACTCGGGATGCGGTTCCATCCGACCCGCGGGTCGATGAGCCTGTCGGAGAAGGACGGTGGGCTTCCTCCCGACTCGGTGGTGCAGGATGATGACGAGATCCTCGCCGACAGTGAGCGCCTCGTGCTCAAACACCACGACCGCTCGTGGGGAGCGATGGTTCGAATCGCGCTCGCCCCATGCTCTCCGTTCTCGGTCACGCCGCAACTCATGCGTGACACGGCGACGCTGGCGGAACGACTCGACGTGCGACTGCACACGCACCTCGCCGAAGACCCCGACGAAGACCGGTACGCGGCTGACGCGTTCGGCAAGCGCACCGTCGAACACTTCGAAGACGTGGGATGGGCCAGCGACCGCGCATGGGTCGCGCATTGCATCTATCCCAACGACGTCGAAATCAAGAAGTTGGGGAGTTGGGGCGTTGGTGTCGCGCACTGCCCGAGCTCCAACATGATGATCGGCGGCGGCGGGATCGCGCCGGTGCACGAATTCCGCGCTGCGGGCGTGCCGGTCGGTCTGGGTTGCGATGGTTCGGCATCGACCGATTCCGCGTCGTTGTGGATGGAAGCCCGCAACGCGATGCTGCTCGGCCGGATGCGCCGCGGCCCACAGGCGATGGGAGCACGCGACGCGCTCGAGATCGCGACGCGAGGTTCGGCCGCGTGTCTTGGTCGCGAAGGTGAACTCGGCGCCCTCGCGCCGGGCGCGGTCGGCGACCTCGTGTGCTGGCCGCTCACGGGCGTCGCCTTCGCCGGCGCGCTCAGCGACCCGGTCGAAGCATGGCTGCGTTGCGGGCCGCTCGCGGCGCGCCACACCGTGGTCGCGGGCCGCGTCGTCGTTGAAGACGGCCACCTCGCCATGCCGGGTGAAGAGCCGATGCTGGCGCGCCATCGCGCGATCAGCGAACGGCTGCAAGGCGACTGACGTGCACCTCGCGGGTTCAGGTGCGATTGGCGAGGTATCCGCCATGCGCAACACGAACCCCGCGCTCAAACTGTTCTGGCATCCGGCGGCGCTCGAGACCGACGTGCCGGCCGAGCAACCATTGCGGGTGATGCTCCTCGGCGAGCCGTGGGTGCTCGCGCGCCTCGGTGGCCGGATCGTCGCCATGGTCGATCGCTGCCCCCACCGCTTGGTTCCGTTGTCGGCAGGGCGCATCGTCGGCGATCTCCTCGAGTGTCGCTACCACGGCTACCGCTTCGATGCGCGCGGCCGGTGCGTGACGATTCCTGCGCTCGACTCGCAATCGCCAATCCCCACGAAGGCGTGCGTCGAGACTGCGCCCGTGGAGGTGCGTTTCGGCCTGGTGTGGGTCGCGCCGCGAGGGCCGCTCATGCCGTTGCTCGACGACAAGCACTACCGCGACCCGGCGTTCGACACGTTCGTAGCTGGTCCGTTCACGACACGCGCCGGCGCGTCGATCATCACCGACAATTTCCTCGACGTCTCGCACTTCCCGTTTCTGCACCGCGACACCTTCGGATGCGATGACGACGGCCGGCCCCATGTGATCGTGGCCCGCGATGGCGGGATGATCCGCCAGTACACAACCCGCGTTTCGGGGGCGCCACAAGCGGGCGGCACCGTCGAGATGCACTACGAGTACGTGGTCGCGGCGCCGTTCTCGGTTGCGCTGACGCTCACCGGGGCGGCCGGAATGGGCCTCGGCACGAACGTCGTGTGGTCCTTCTGCCGGCCCGAGACGGATGATCAGACGACCTGGTGGATCGTGCACGCGTACGACGATCTCGCTCACGACCCGGCGCTGATCGACGCGGCGCGTGAGTTCCAGACGCGCGTGGCGGCCGAGGATCTCGAGATCCTGGAGCTGATGGACGACCCGAACGTGCCGCTCGAGCAATCGGCCGAGGTGCACACCAAGGGCGACACGGGAACGCTGGAGTACCGCCGCATGCTCTGCGACATCCTGAGCACGGCCCGTCACCCGAGTTTGACCCTGCACAAGGCTGAGACGCGCAGGTAACTCGCCCGAAACACTGGTGCCGTAGCTTCAACAAAGTGTTGAACACCGGTGCGATGCTCCTTCGCGGCGGGCGGGTGATCGACCCCGCGCTCGATGTCGACACGGTGGCCGACGTCCTCGTGGAGGATGGCCGGACCACCGCGATCGGTCCCGATCTCGCTGCGCCCGAAGGTGCCAAGGTTCGAGACGTCGGCGGTTGTGTCGTCACGCCCGGCCTCATCGACCTGCACGTTCACGTGTACCCCGGCCTTGGCGACTTCTGCCTGCATCCCGACCGCGTTGGGGTGGACACCGCCGTCACGACGGTGATCGACGGCGGCACAAGCGGCGTGGCCACGTTCGGTCTCGCGCGCCGTTGGATCGACGATCCCGCCGTGCGTACACGCGTCCTCGCGTTCATGGACCCGAACCAGATCTACTTTGCGACCAAAGACTTCATCTGTCACAAGCTCGAAATCGCGAACGATGAGCGCAACCTCGACATTGCGTCGACGTGTGCTGCCGTCGAGGCAAATGCCGACGTCGTCGTGGGGTTGAAGGCGCGCGCGTGTTACACGGACGACAAGCAGACCTCGCCTTTCCTCGCCGCCGCGCAACTCGCGGCGGGTGACCGGCCGGTGATGGTGCACCTCGGCCGTTTCCCGTTCACACCGACGATCTCCACGACCGATCTGCTCGACGCGTTGCGCACCGGCGACGTGATCACGCATGCGTTCAGAGGCGCATCGGGGATCGTCGGCTCCGATGGCAAGGTGACGCCGCAATTCCGCGCCGCAGTGGAACGGGGGGTGTGCCTCGACGTCGGCCATTCGGGCACCGATTTCCGCTTCGCAACCGCGCGCGCTCTCTTCGAGCAAGGCTTCTGGCCCACCACCATCTCGACCGATTTGAACGTGTTCAACGTCGACGCGCCCGTCGTGTCGTTGCCCGAGACGATGAGCAAGATCTGGGCGCTCGGTCTGCCGCTCCCCGACGTCGTCGCGATGGCAACGGTGAACCCGGCGCGCGTCGTGCATCGCGAGCACGAACTCGGCAGCCTCGCTCCCGGTCGCGTCGCCGACGTGAGCGTGCTGCGCATCGACGAAGGGCCGGCGCGACTCTCCGACGGCTTCGAGACGATCGAGGCGGCTCGACGGTTGGTGCCGGTCGGTTGCCTGCGCGCCGGTGAATGGATCGACGCGGTGAACTACGCCGCACCTGACGCGGCGTAACCCGTGAAACCCGCTCCCTTCGAGTACGTGCGCGCCACCCAACTCGGCGACGCACTCGCTGCGCTGGCGAGCGACGACGATGCCAAGGTGATCGCCGGCGGTCAGAGCCTCGTCCCGCTGATGGCGCTCCGGCTCGCCCGACCCGCGCTGCTCGTCGACGTGAACGATCTTCCGCTCGACACGGTGGAGGTGGCGAACAACGAAGTGCGGCTGGGGTCGCTCGTGCGCCACGTTCGCCTCGAGCGCGACGCGGTCGTGGTCCGCGCTGCACCGCTCCTCGCGGAAGCCGCCGCGCTGATCGGCTATCCCGCCATTCGTAACCGCGGCACCCTCGGCGGCTCTGTCGCACACGCCGACCCGGCAGCCGAACTCCCGGCTGCGCTCGTCGCCCTCGACGGTGTGGTGCTCGCCGAGGGTCGTGAGGGAACCCGCCGGATTTCGGCGCGCGACTTCTTCGAAGGTTTTCTCACCACCGTGCTCGCACCCGACGAGCTGGTCGTCGGGGTGCAGGTCCCGGTCGCGGCGGAGCGCCACGGTGCGTCGTTCCGGGAATGGGCGCCTCGTGCGGGTGATTTCGCCGTGGCCGGCGTTGCGGTGGTGATCGAGCTCGACGCTGGCGGCGTCTGCGTGAGTCTGGGTGCAGCCGCGTGCGGGGTCGGGTCGACGCCCGTCGACCTGCACGAGGTCCTCACTGACGCGGGCGTGCTCGGTGCGAGCGATGTCGGTGATTCGCTCCTACGTTCGACGGCGCAAGCGGCAGCCCGCACCGCGCGCGGCGACGACGACCGCGAGCAACTCGTCGGGCTGCTCACCGCGGCCGCACTACACGACGCCTTCGCACGGGCGCGAGGTGGCGATGCCAGCGGAACGGGAGTAGCGGCGTGAAGCATCGAGTGAAGTTCGAAGTGAACGGCGAGGCGGCCGAGATCGAAGCCGAGCCACGCGAGACGCTGCTCGATGTCGTGCGCGAACGCTTCGGACTCACGGGTGCGCACGCCGGCTGTGAACACGGTGCGTGCGGCGCTTGCACGGTGCTCGTCGACGGTGCGGCCGTGCGTTCGTGCCTGTTGTTCGCGGTGCAATGCGAAGGGCGCTCGGTGCAGACCATCGAGGCGTTCGGCACGCCGGCCGCATTGCACCCGATGCAGGAAGCGTTCCGTACCCACCACGCGCTGCAGTGCGGGTTCTGCACCCCCGCGATGGTGCTCACGGCCATCGACATGTTGGCCCACTCACCCAATGCGACGGAGACCGAAATCCGCGCGGCACTCGCCGGGAACCTCTGCCGTTGCACCGGCTACGCCGGGATCGTCGACGCCGTGTGCTCGCTCGCAGGCCGCGAACCGGTCGATTCGTGATCGGCGCGCGCACGCTTCGGCGCGAAGACCCTCGGCTGCTGACTGGCAGAGGGAGCTACCTCGCCGACCACGACGTGCCCGGGTTGTGCCACATCGCGCTCTGGCGCAGCCCCGTCGCGCACGCGCGCATCCGCTCGATCGACACTGCGGCCGCGGCTGCCCTTCCCGGTGTGGTCGCGGTGCTCACACAGGCGGACCTCGACGCCGCCGGCGCTCGGCCGATGACGCACCTGCTGCCCATACCGGGAGTTCAGCCGCTGGCGTGGGGCGTGCTCGCACAAGAGGTCGTGCGTTTCGTCGGCGAGCCTCTCGTCGCCGTCGTCGCCGCGTCGCGCGCGATCGCCGAGGACGCAGTCGACGTGCTCGTTGTCGACTACGACGAGCTGCCACCAGTGGTTGATGTGCACGCTGCGCTCGAATTTGGCGCGCCGCTCCTCTATCCCGAATGGGGAACCAACGAGTTCCTGCACCTCGACTACGCGACCGACGGACTCGACGACGCGTTGGCACGTGCACCGCACGTCCGTACCGAACGCTTCGAGAGCCATCGCATCGCCGCGCTACCGCTCGAGGGTCACGGCGCGCAGGCATCGTTCGATCCGGCGACCGGCACGCTCACCGTGCTCGCATCGCAGCAGCAACCGCACCAGCTGCGCACGGTGATTGCGGAAGTGTGCTCGCTGTCGGAAGGCGAGGTGCGGGTCATCGCGCCCGACATGGGCGGCGGCTTCGGCAACAAGCAGCACTTCACGCGCGAGGAATGTCTCGTCGCGCTCCTCGCACGCATCACGGGACGGCCCGTGCGTTGGAGCCAGGATCGCGGTGAGGGGCTGACCGCGTCGATTCACTCGCGCCCGCAAGTGCACGACGCGACCTTCGGTTACGACGACGACGGCCGCGTGCTGGCGCTATCGGTGCGCGTGGTGTCCGACCTCGGAAACCCGGTGCTCTATTTCTCCGGCGTCGGGCCGTCGCTCGTGACGGTCGGCGCCCTGTGCGGCGGCTACGCCATCGAACACCACGGCTGGTCGCTCTCGTGCGTGGCCACCACGACCTGCCCGGTTGGTGGATACCGCGGCTTCGGGCAACCGCAGTCACACCTCACCACCGAACGCGTGATGGACCTGGTTGCCGCCGATCTCGGGATCGACCCGGCCGAGGTACGGCGGCGCAACCTCCTCCCCGACGCGCCACGACCGTTCATCGCTCACGGCGGCGCCCGCATCGATGTCGGCCCGCTCGGTCCGCAACTGGACCAACTGCTCGACAGTTTCCAGTACGACGCCTGGCGTGAACGCCAGCGCGCGATGCGCGACGCGGGACGGTACGTCGGCATCGGATTGTCGACCCTCGTGCAAGGAACCGCGCCCACCCAGTACGGCGTTGCCGGCCGCGGCGGTTCCTACGAAACCGCCATCGTGTCGGTATTGCCCGACGGCAACGTGACCGTGGCGGTCGGTTCGAAGTCGCAAGGCCAATCGCACGAAACGGTGCTCGCGCAGATCGCCGCCGAGATGCTCGGCACCACCGTGGACCGCGTCGTCGTGCGCGACGGCGACACCGCGTTACTCCCGAACGGCATGGGCACGTGGGGCAGCCGGACCGCGGTGATGGCGGGGGGCGCAGTGCGGGTGGCCGCCGGGCGCGTGCGCGACAAGATGACGGCGATCGCGGCCCACATGGGCGGCGCACCGACACTCGAAGCCGTCGCCGCCGAAGCGTGGTGGCATGCGCACCGCTTGCCCGCCGGTATCGAACCGGGGCTGTCGGCAACCGTGTGTTACACGCCCGGCCGGACGATCCCGATACCCGATGCGGCCGGCCATACGAGCTTCGACGAGACGTTCGGGTCGCACATGACGGCCGTCGCCGTGGAGGTATGCCCGGCAACGGGCGACGTCAGCGTGCTCGACGCACTGCTCGTGAGCGACTGCGGCGTAGTGATCAACCCGATGGTGGTCGAAGGCCAGCACCAGGGTGGCTTCGCGCAGGGCCTCGGAGCCGTGCTCTACGAAGAGGTCCGTTACAGCGACGACGGCCAGCCTCAGTGCACGACGCTGGCCGACTACACCATCCCGACCGCGATAGAGGTGCCGCGCCTGCGCGTGGTGCATCGCGAGACGCACTCCGGCACGGAGGGTGGATTCCGAGGCGTGGGCGAAGCCGCGATCACGGCGGCACCGGCCGCATTGGCGGGCGCGGTCGCCGACGCACTCGCCCCGCTCGGGGTGACGATCACCTCCACCCGGTTGCATGCGCACCACTTGCGCGCGCTGCTGCGCGCCGCGGGCGTCGAACCGGATCCAGCGGCCTTCGCGATCGCGTGAGCACGCGTCTCCACAACGAGCATCCCGCACTGCGCGCCGCGTGGCACCCGGTGGCGCGGTCGGAGGAGATCACCACCGATCCCGCCGCCGTGATGTTGCTAGGTGAACCGTGGGTGCTCGTGCGCATGCCGGAGCTCGTCGCCTTCGTCGATCAATGCCCGCATCGCGGTGCACCGCTCTCAGCCGGAGCGCACGTCGCCGCGGGTCTGCAATGCGGCTACCACGGCTGGTGCTTCGATCGCGACGGCGCCTGCACCCGGTTACCGGCACTCGCGTCGAGCGACCGGATACCGGCCCGCTTCTCGCTTCGCGCCCCCGCCGGTGTCATCGAACGGTACGGAATCGTGTGGATCGCGCCGGACCCGCCGCGCGCACCGTTCCCCGAGATCGACGGCTTCGGCGACCCGATGAACCACACGGTTCTCCTCCAACCACGGCGCACCAGTGCGAGTGCCTCGGCCGCGACCGACAACTTCCTCGACGTCGCTCACTTCCCGTTCCTCCACACGGCAACGTTCGCGGTCGGTGACACAGAACCGGTTGGCGATCTGCAGGTGATCCGCAGCGAGTGGACGATCGCGTTCGAGAACCGCGCGCCGTTCCTGCACGCCGATGGTGTCGCCGACTCGTCGCTCCAGGTCTACATGTGCACTGCGCCATTCGGTCTTCAGTTGCGGATGACCTACAGCGCCTCGGAGAAGATCGACACGATTGTCTTCTTCGCGCAGCCCGAGCGCCGCGACTCGACCCGGCTGTACAAGCTGCTGGTCTGCGGCGGCGAGGTTCGCGACCAGCATGAGATCGATGAGATCGCCAAGTTCGAAACGGTCGTGCTCGACGAAGACCTTGCGATG
>JAODBJ010000076.1 GCA_025463905.1 Actinomycetes bacterium | reverse complement strand
CCCGAACGAAAATCGCGACTCCTTGCCCGTACAATGAGTTGCAGGAAGTGGGGTCATTCGACCGTTCGCGATGACGAGTTTTGCGGGTAGCGAAACCGTCTAGATCTCAGGGTTTCGCTCAACGCATGTCACGAAAACGAGGCGCGACTCTGCGCGCGCTGTCGAACCGCAACGCGCGCTTGCTCACAGGTGGCAGTCTCGTCTCGACGACGGGTACGTGGCTGCAACTCGTCGCGCAAAACTGGCTCGTACTGAAGCTGACGGGTTCCACCGCAGCCGTCGGTGCGACGGTCGCGCTGCAAGCACTCCCTGCCGCGGCGTTGACGCTGGGCGGCGGCCTCATCGTCGATCGCTGCTCGCGCCGCCGCCTGCTTCTCATCACGCAGTCAGCGCAAGCCGTACTCGCGTCGCTACTGGCCGTGCTCTGCGTCACGGGCGCCGTCCAGCTCTGGCACGTGTTGGCGCTCTCGTTCGCGACCGGCGCGGTACTCGCCGTCGACTCGCCCGCGGGTGCGGCCTTCTCGGCTGAGGTCGTCGACGCCGACGACCTGCCGGCGATGATCGCGTTGGGTGGCGCAGTCACGGCGGTCGGGCGCGTACTCGGCATGGCGCTGGCCGGCGTCGTCGTCGCGGTTGCGGGTCCCGCCGCGGCATTCGAGCTGAACGCCGTCTCGTTCCTCGGCGTTATCGCCGCGCTCTCCATGATGCGGCCGGGAGAACTGCACGTGCTCGCTCCGATCGCACGCGCCCGCGGTCAGGTGCGCGAGAGCCTTCGCATGATCGTCGCGCAACGCGAACTGCTGACGACGGTCGTGCTCGCGACGGTGATCGCGTGCTTCGGTCGCAACTTCCAAGTGACGATGGCCGCGATGGTCATCGGACCGCTCCAGGGCGGCGCGGGCGCGTACGGCACGTGTTCGGGTGCCTTCGCGGTCGGCGCCTTGCTCGGCGCGTGCGGTGCCGCCCTCGTCGGGCCGCCGCGCCCGCGCCATCTACTCGTGGTGGCTGCCTGCGCCGGCGTCTTGCAGGTGGTCGCCGGCCTCGCGCCGAGCCTCGGGACGTTCGTTGCGATCCTCGTGCCGGTCGCGATCGGCGCCGTCCTCATCGACACGATCATCGCCTCCACCGTGCAACTCGCGACACCGGGCCACGCACGCGGGCGCGCCGCGGCTGTGGTGGGTCTCGCGGGCATGGGTGGGTCTGCCCTCGGCGCGGTGATGCTCGGCGCACTCGCCGACCGTTTCGGCGGCCGCGCCGCGCTCGTCGGTGGGGGCGTGGTGGTGCTCGCAGCTGCCGGGATCGCGTCGACCGAGCGGTATCGGTTGCGCACACGCGCCGAAGGAGAACTGGCCGACGTCTGCGTCGACCCTCGGTTAGTGCGCCGGATGGAGCTCGAGGCGGCCGGCGCCGAGCAGGTCGCCTAGAACACAGACGGGCGCCGACGCGTAGATGAGTTTCGTCGCCTGCTGTACCAGCAGTCGGCCGACTACTACCACGCGCTGCAACCAGAGCTCGCCTGCACAGCATGCGGCGAGGCGATTTCCCGCGACGACATCGCGTTCACGTTGGTCGATGCGTAACGGCGCGCCCGGTTGCGCGCTACGCAGTGCTGCACAGTGTCACGCGACGTCAGTGCGTTCCGGATTCGTCAGTCGAACCAGTTCGTCGAGCGCAGTGCGGAGCTGAGCAAACCGGCGTGGGCCGACCAGTTCGGCGATCTCCGCCTCCGCGGCGCGGGCCTCTCGGAGTACTGCCCGCTCGAGTTTCCTACCCGCGTTGGTGAGGCGAATGATGCGCGCTCGGCTGTCGTTGGGATCGAGCTCGCGCACGAGGTAGCCCAGGCGCTCCAAGTGGCCGAGCAGCTCGTTGACCGACTGCTTCGTGATCTGCATCTCTTGGGCGACTTCGCTCGGACGCAGACCGTCGATTCCGGGAAATCGGAAGACTCCTATGTGCGACCGATTCAGATCGTCGTAGCCGGCGGCGACGACGCCGTCGTAGATGCGGGTTCGCACCCACTGCCACACGAGACGCATCCGTGAGCCCACGTAGGGGCCCTCCTGTACTGCTGACCTTGACACGATAGTCAGGTTACCTTATCGTCGATCGTAAGGAAACCTTACGTCGCAACGGGGAGAAGGGAACGGCAAATGAATCGTGAAGAGATGGACGCGATGTTGAACGACCATTTCATGTACGAGGCAACGGACAACGTCGAGGGAGTGCTGTCGACGCTGACCGACGACGTGCGCCACGATGTCACCGGCTCCCCGTGGGGGACGCTCGTGGGCAAGGACGCGGTGAGGCCGTTCTACGAGCAGCTGTTTCGTGACCTCAAGGGCGAAGGCGTCGAGCCAATCGCGCGGTCGTACGGCGACGACTTCATGATCGACGAGGCCATCTGGACGGGGCACTTGGCCGACGCCCGCGTGTTCGGGCTCGACGGACGATCGGGGCATGTCAGCTTCCGCTTGCTGCACGTCCTCGAGTTTCGCGACGGCAAGATCAGTCGCGAGAACGTCTGGTCCGACGTCGCGGCCATAGCCGCGCAGACCGAGGCGTAAGGGTCGTCGAATGGAACGCCGGGACGTCAACCCGTGGGAGTGGTCGAAGGCGTTTGGCTACTCGCAGGCAATCGAACTGACCCGCCCCGAACGCCTGCTCGTGTGCGCGGGTCAAACTGCGGCCGGACCGGATGGCGCGCCACCAACCACGAGCGACATGGGCGAGCAAATGCGCATCGCCCTCGCCAACCTGACGACCGTGCTCGATGCGGCGGGCATGACGATGGCCGACGTCGTCAAGCTCACCATCTACACGACCGACGTGGACGCGGTGTTGGGTAGTTGGGGAACGGCCGTGGAGGCGCTCGCGCCGAACCTCCCGGCGAGCACGCTCGTCGGAGTTACTCGCCTTGCCTTTCCCGAACTGAAGATCGAGCTGGAGGCCATGGCGGCCCGCTAGTGCACCTAGCGCAGGCTCGGGTCGGTTCCACCGCGAAAGAGGGCGACGGCTTCCCAGCAGTAGCGGGCCGCGATGGAGCGGTACGGACGGAAACGTTCGCCGAGTGGCGCGAGTTCCTTCGCGGTCGGGGGCGGGTCGAGACCCCATGCCACGCCGTAGCCCTGGCGGACGCCGAGGTCGTCGACCGGCCACACGTCGCGCCGGCGTAGCTCGAACATCAAGTACATCTCGGAGGTCCACCGACCGATGCCTCGCACGGCGCTGAGGCGGGCGACGATTTCGTCGTCGGAGCGCTTCGACGACTGGTCGAGCACGACGGTGCCGTCGTGGACTTTGGCCGACAGATCCCGAAGCGACGCGAGTTTCGCGGCGGACAGACCAGCCGCCCGTAACGCCTCATCCGACACGGCCGTGAGCGCCTCCGGAGTGAGATCGCCGTTGACAGCGGCGCGGACGCGCTGGTGGATGGCGCGAGCGGCCGGTCCGGCGAGTTGCTGGAACACGAT
>JAODBJ010000075.1 GCA_025463905.1 Actinomycetes bacterium | reverse complement strand
TTCGTGTTCGCCGATCGCGGGTTCGTCGGAGCCACCCCCGAATTGCTCGTGCGTCGCGCCGGCGAGCGTGTCACGTGCCGGCCGATGGCGGGCACGATGCCACGCGGCAGCAACAACCAAGACGTCGTCGCCCGACTCGTCGGATCGCGCAAAGACGGTCATGAGCACGCGGTGGTGGTGGACGCGGTCACGAGCGCACTGGCGCGCTGGTGCGACGACATACGCGCAACGGGGCCCGAACCGGCCGGCCTTGCCGACGTCGTCCACCTCGCCACGCATGTGAGCGCTCGGGTGGTCGACTCGTCCACGAGCGCGCTTGACCTCGCGTGTGCCCTGCACCCCACACCGGCCGTCGCCGGCACGCCGCGCGACCGGGCGGTCGAGTTGATCGAGCGGCTCGAGCCGACCGGTCGAGGGAAGTACGCCGGGCCGGTCGGTTGGGTGAACGCCGGCGGCGACGGCGAGTTCGCGGTGGCGTTGCGCTGCGCGCAGATCGATGGTCGTGACGCGCGCCTGCATGCCGGCGCCGGCATCGTGGCCGGCTCGGACCCCGTCGCCGAGTGGGACGAAACGGCGGCGAAGTTCGAGCCGATGCTGCGCGCGCTCGTACGTCCCTGAGTCTGGCGGTCAGGATGCGAGCGCCGCGTCGACGGCGCGCCACAACGACTGGTGGCGTGCGACACTGCTCGGGCGGTCGACCGGCACCACGAGCACCCGAACTCCACCGCGCCCGACCGACTCCTTGACCGCGCCCGGGAGTTCCGGCGCGCGCGTCACCCGCTCGGCGTCGACGCCGTGAGCGCGGGCGACGGCGACGAGGTCGACGCGCTGCGGCGTGGCGAAGAGCGTCTCGAATTCGGCGAGATCTTGTTGGGGCAGGTACGAGAAGATGCCGCCGCCATCGTTGTCGACGACCACGAACGTCGCGTCGACACCGCGCGCGGCCGCACCCAACAGCCCGTTGCTGTCGTGCAGGAAGCACAGGTCTCCGAGCAACGCGATCGTCGGCGCGCGGGTTGCGGTCGCCACGCCGAGCGCGGTGGACACGAACCCGTCGATACCGTTCGCGCCGCGGTTTGCATACAGCGTGATGTCGTCGCGCGGTGCCATGCACCATTCGAGTGCGC
This sequence comes from Actinomycetes bacterium, assembly GCA_025463905.1. Classification (GTDB taxonomy): domain Bacteria; phylum Actinomycetota; class Acidimicrobiia; order IMCC26256; family PALSA-610; genus JAODBJ01. Next base: position 2,244 of record JAODBJ010000075.1, on the reverse strand, counting down.
GCACCGCGAGGCTCGACGCCACCACCAGTTGCGCGCCTTCGGGCGCGCACGCTGCGACGTCGCGTGCGACGCGCGCCTCGCACGGCGAATCGTCGGCATCGAGCAACGCATCGATCGCACGGCGCGCGATCGCGTCGGCAGCCTGCCATTCGTCACGCGCGCGACCACTAGCGCCGTCGGCGGCGAGGGTCGTTGCAGTCGCGTCGAGCAACGAGGTGGGGCTCGCAACGATGCGCTGCACGGCGGCGCGGGGCGGGTCGAGCCAGCCGTCGTACTCGTCGACGAGGACCGTCGGGATCGCATCAAGCCACTGGTTCGCGACCTTGCTGGTGAGCGGCGCGCCGATCCGAACTGCGAGGTCGGGAACGTTCGCGCTGGCGAACCCAGGTGATCGCAACAGTGCCTCGTACGTGGAAACCACGCTGGGCCATCGGCGCGCGTTCGACACCGCGTCGGCGAGTACCGGCCATCCCGTCGCGGCGCTGAACCGGTCGAGCGCGCCGCCATCGACACGGGCACCGAAGCCCGCGACGATCACACCGGTTCGCGCCTCGCGTACGAGCGACGCGAGCACAGTCACTGCTTCCGCCGACGCAGTGGCGGCTCGAGGAAGAGTGCCTGTCCACGGCCGACCGTCTTGCCGTCCCGGTGCGTCGACGAGTGGCTCACCGGTGGGAACGAGCGGCTCGCGAAACGGCAGGTTCAGGTGTACGGGCCCTGGCGGCGACGCCATGGCCTTCGCGAGCGAGCGGCAGGCCAAGGCGCGCCAGCGCGCGCCCGCACCCACGGTGTCGTCGGGGGGGCCGGGGTCGTGCGACCAACGCAGTATCAGGCCGTAGAGGTGCGCCTGGTCGATCGTCTGCGGCGCGCCGACATCGCGCAGTTCGGGCGGCCGGTCCGCGCTGCACAAGAGCATCGGCACACGCGCGTGATGTGCCTCGACGACGGCGGGGTGAAAGTTCGCCGCCGCGGTGCCCGACGTGCAGAGCAGCACCGCTGGTACGCCGCTGGCCTTGGCCAGACCGAGCGCGAAGAACGCCGCGGAGCGCTCGTCGAGGACCACGTGTGGCGTGATGCGGTCGTCGCGAACGAGGGCGAGGGCCAATGGCGTGGAGCGAGATCCGGGGGCGATCACGGCGTGGCTGACTCCCCCGCGTGCCCACTCGTCGACCAGCGCATTCGCGAACGCGGTGTTGGCGTCGCGAGAATGCATCAGTGCCGCGCCTCGTGCTCGTACCCGGGTTCACGCAAACTGCGTCGTCGTGGCGCGAGGTGGTGACCGCGCTGGGCCCGAGCGTGGACGCCCGCGCCATCGACGTGCCGGTCGCCGAATCGTTCGCCGCGACGGCGGCGGCGGTCGGAGAAGCCGGCGGTCGCGCGGTGTACTGCGGCTACTCGATGGGTGGGCGTTTGTGCCTGCGACTGGCGATCGATCGCCCCGATTTGGTCGCCGGTCTCGTACTCGTCAGCTCCACCGCCGGCATCCAGGACACGTCGGAGCAAGCGGCTCGCATGGCGAGCGACGAAGAGCTCGCGCAGTTCGTGGAACGCGAAGGCGTCGATGCATTCCTCGAACGCTGGCTCGCCCAGCCGTTGTTCGCCGGTGTCCCGCCCGACGCGCCCGGGCTCTCTGACCGCCGGCAACTCAGCTCGGCGTTCGTCGCGCACTGCTTGCGGCAACTCGGAGTGGGCACGATGGACCCGATGTGGGCCCGGCTCGAGGATCTCCACATGCCGGTCGGTGTGGTGTGGGGCGAGGCCGACGCGAAGTATCAAGCGCTCGGACAATTGATGGCGCGCGCCGTCGCGAACTCGATCCCATGCGAAGTGCGGCGGTCGGGTCACGCGATCCACCTCGAACAGCCGCACGCACTCGCTTCAGCGCTCGAGACGGTGCTCGCGTACATGCGCGACTGAGGGCGGGCCGTCACGCGAGCTTCAGCCCGATCGCGAGAAGCGCAGCTACCACCAATTCGAGTCGAGAGGTGGCAACGAGTGCGCCGATCAACGTCGGAGGCGTCGCCGAGCGAGCACGCACGACACGCACAGGGGATAGCGCGAGCGCAAAGGCGAGCAACGCGATGAGTGCCTGCGGTCGCAACACACCGATCATCAGCGTGGCGACGAGCGCGCCCACGATGCACAACGTGTAGAGATCTTGGGTCGCGGCTTTGCCGACGCGCACCGCGAGCGTTCGCTTGCCGGTAACTCGGTCGGTGTCGACGTCGCGCAGGTTGTTCACGA
>JAODBJ010000064.1 GCA_025463905.1 Actinomycetes bacterium | reverse complement strand
CGCGCCAGGAGGCCTTCGAGACCGAGCGCCGACGTTGCTTCCTGCACAAGGCGCTGGCGCTCTTCCTTGGGCACGTTGCGGCTCTTGAGCGGGAACTCGACGTTGCGTGCCACCGTCATGTGCGGATAGAGCGCGTAGCTCTGGAACACCATCGCGATGTCGCGCTCTTTCGGCTCGACGTCGTTCACGACCCGGTCGCCGATCCAGATCTTTCCCTCCGAGGGCTCCTCGAGCCCGGCGACCATCCGCAGCGCGGTCGACTTGCCGCAGCCCGATGGCCCGAGCAATACAAGGAACTCTTCGTCGAGGACTTCGAGCGTGAGGTCCCGCACGGCGGTGACGCTGCCGAAACGCTTCGTGACACCTTCGAACGCGACCCTCCCCATACCGACGCGGAGCCTACGCGACCAGTACCCGCCCGCCGGGTTTAGCGCGCCCGGAGGAACCAGCCGTTCGGATCCCAGCGGCGCAACATCTCGACTTCGCGTGCGGTCGGTGCGGGCAATTCGCGTATTTCGGTCGCGGCGAGCATGTTCCATCCGCACGCGTCGCGCGCCAACGCGACCCGTTCGTCAATCGTGCCGTCGCCGGCCGGCACCGCGACGAGCGTCAACGTGTCGCTGTCGCCTTTCTCGAACGTGCCGAGGTCGGTGACGAATGCCGACACTTTGCGGCCCGGTGAGGTGATGTACGCGCTCTCGCGCGGCGTGCGGTTCTTGGTGAGCGTGGCGACGACGATGCATTCGTCGGCGGTACTGGCGACGTCGTTGCCGCCCCCCGAACCCACGAGGAACGGGCCGTCGGGTTGCAGCGTCGTGGAGTTCACGTTGCCGTACGGGTCGATCTGCGCGCCACCGAGGCACCCGATCACTGTGGTGCCGGGCCCACCGACCAGCGTGCCGAGCACCATCGACGCGTCGCCGAGCATGGTCGCGGTCGGGAAGTTGCGATGGTTCAGCACGAATGGGTCGGCCGGCGTGGCGTCGTACCCCCAGAGACCGATCTCGGCTGTGAGGTGCACGCCGGAACCTTGTTCGTGCGCGAGGTGTACGCCAAGCCACGCCGCGAGGTTCGCCACGCCCGCGCCCGCGAGCACGCCGTCGTACGACGCCTCGACGCAACGCTGCGCGAGGTGGCGGGCACCGAACACGGCGGCTCGTTCCCAATGGTTGAACGGTGCCTCCAAATCGGGAGGGTTCGCGGCTTCGTCGCGTTGCCACGATGCCGGATCGGCCTTCTCGCGCAGCGCCGTGACGCGCTCGGCGCCGAGGCGCTCGACCCACTGCTCTTGGGTCGTCACGCGGAGCACCCACTCCTCGATCCAACGGTCGTAGTCGTCGCCGCGAGTCGCGGCGCGCGCCTCGACCCAGAATTCGTAGTCCTCGCCGTAACCCTCGACGGGCAACGCGCCCGCGTACAACCCGCCCGGATGCGCACCGAACGGCGCTTCCACGACTGCCAGCACGCGATGACCCGGTATGCGGACGTACGACGACCACGGACGGATGTCGTCGACGATGCGCTCGACGGTGACGATCGCGCCCCGGCTCGCCGCGAGCGCGCCCCACACGCCTTCGAGGAGCGGCGGATGAATGGCGACATTGCCTTCCCGGTCCGCCATCGGCGCGTGCAGCAGCGTGATGTCGGGCGCGAGCGCCGACACCATGCCGACTTCGCCGAACGGCGTCGCGACGCGTGCGTACCCGTCGTTCGCCTCCATCGACGAACCAGCAATGGAGTTGGTGACGACTGCGGGAACACCGCGCGCCGCCGCTTCGAGTCGCTGCGCGAGCGCGAGGAACGACCAATGCTCCACTTCCACTTCGCCGCGCTCATACGCACGAGCGAACCAGGGGTTGGGGGTGAAGTTCGGGAACGTGTCGCCCGAGTATCCCGTGATCACCTTGCGCACCAGGCCGCCGCGGAAGAACAGCGCGCCGAGGCTGGACAGACTCGACATCACCAGCGTGAAACCGGGGTCCCTCCCCCACCACTGACGCACCAGCTCCCGGGTCGCGGCGGTCCAGCGCGTGTGCCCGACGATCGGGTGCACCATGTCGCCCGCGCGCACGTGCTGCGCGATCGCGTCGGAAAGCGTCGCTCGCTTGTCGTCCATGCGCGGCGCAACGTAGCGCCGCTCGCGACCAAGAGGCTGCGTCAGCTGCCCGGCGGCAACCCGAAGGAAGACACCGATCCGTCATGGCCACCCAGGAACACACGGCCGTATGCGACCGCGACCGGCGCGTCCACGCCGGCGTTCGTCTTGTAATGCCACCGCGGGGCACAGGTGGGCGCGCCGCATCCGGCGGCTGCGAATGCGTACAGGACCTTGTTGGAGGAGCCGATGAACAGCACGCCGCCCGCGATCGACGGCGACGCCGAGAACGAACCGAAACTGCGGGCCGACTGCCACACCGGTGGGCAACTCGACTGGCCGCATCCCTCGGCGGTGAAGGCGAAGACCCTGCCGGCTGAGTTGGCGACGTACACGAGGCCGTTCGCGACCGCGGGGCCGCCGACGATGCCGGCGCCGGTGGGTGCCGACCACAGGGGCGCGCATGTCGACTGGCCGCAGCCACCGGCCGCAAACGCGTAGAGATTGCCGTCGAGCCCCGTCGCGAACACCGTGGAGCCGGCGACGCTCGGCGTGTTGAGACCGCCGACGCTGCTCTGCCACAGCGGCGTGCATACCTTCATCGGGAGTTGCGGTTGCGCCGCACAGTTCGTGGTGCCCGCGAGGTCGTACGCGTCCAGCGTGTCCACGCTCGCATACACGGTGTTCCCGGCGACGGCGGGGTGACCGGTGAGGCGGCCATCGGTGCTCGCCCACCGCAGCGCGCCGTTCTGCTCGTACACCGCGACGCCGAGGATCTGCTCGTTCATGCAGCAGCTGAAGATCCAGTCGGAAACGACAACCCCACCGGTCACCAGCGGTGCCCGCACCGATGGGCGAGGTCCGCGCAGCGGGCTCGAGTCCGGGAACACACCCGTCCACACGACGGCGCCGGTGCGCGAGCCGTAACCGCGCAACCCGCCCGTCGTGCTACCGCTCGGACCGCCCTCGATGTTGCCCGCGTACACAACCCCGCCGGCCGAGCCGAGAGACCCGAACACGTTGCTGAACAGGTCGATCGGCGGCTGCGGCAGGTCCACCGACCAGCGCGGTACCCCGGTGCCCTGCTCGTACGCCACGAGTTTCGAACCCGCGGTCGCGAACACGGCGTTGTCGTCGACCACGAGGTCGTTCACCGGGTCGCCGAGCGGCGCGGTCTTCCAGGCCAGCTGGAGCTGCTTGACGTTCTGCGGCGTGATCGTCGCGTCGGCGCCACTCCCGGTGCGCCCCGGGTCGAATCCGACGAACGACCACGTACATCCGGTCGTCGACAACGCGACTGCCGCCACCATCGTGCAAAACCAACCGCGCCGCATGGCGCCCCCGCTCGTTTCGCGGTCACCCGCTCGCGCTTGGCAGCTTGAACGCGTGCACCGTACCGTCGTCGGCGCCGACGTAGAGATGGCCGTACGCGATCGCGACCGGACGCGTCACCGCGCTGCCGATTGCAAATTGCGCGAGCGGCGCACAAGTTGTGCTGCCGCACCCAGCAGCGTTGAATGCCGACACCTTGCCGTCGTCACCGCCGAGGTACACGACGCCACCGGCAACGGATGGTGACGACTTGATCGACCCGAGCCCCGCGGCACGCCACAGCGGCGAGCACGTCGGGTGCCCGCATCCCGACGCCGCGAACGCGAACAACGTCCCTGCCTCGTTGGCGACGAACACCGTCCCGTTCGCCACTGCGACACCACCTTTGGTCGTGCCACCGAGCGAAGCTGACCACGAAGGCGCACACGTTGCCGCGCCGCAGCCCGCGGCGGGGAACGCGTGCAGCATGCCGTCTTGCGTGGCGTTGCCGTTGAATGTCGCAAACACCGTGTCGCCCACCACGGTCGGTTTCGTGGCGCCAACTGTGCTGCTCCACATGGGATTGCAGACCACGGTCATCGATGCTTGGTCGCCGAAGCAGTGCGCGTTGCTGCCGCTGAGACTGACCGTGAGGTCGTAGACCTTGAGCCCATCTTCGTAGAGCGTGTTGCCCGCGACGGCGAAGTTCCCCACCGCGTCGGTCACGAACCGCACCGAGCCGTTCGCCTCGTACACCACCGTCCCCTGGACGACCGAAAACCCGCTGCGCTTGAACCGGTAGTCGGAAACAACGACGTCGGCGCGAGGCACCGGCGCGACGAGTGCACCCTGCGGCCCCGACTCGAGGCCGCCGCTCGGGAAGGTGCCCTGCCACACGACGTTCCCGCTGTTGACGTCGTAGCCGCTCAGCGACCCGTGGTACGACGGAATGACACCGGCGTCCGCGTCGCCGACGTACACGACGTGGTTACGCGCGCCCGGCGAACCGAAGAGATGCCGAGGCGTCGACGAATCGGGCGGTGGCGGCGGTGGCGCGTTCACGCCGACATGCCAGCGTTCGGCGCCGTTACCCTGGTCGAGCGCGGCAATCTTCCAGGCCGTCGTCGCGAACACTGCGCCGTCGTCGACCACGAGGTCGACGATGGGCGCGACGAACGAGGGTGACGCCCACGCCGGCTGTAACGACGCCACGTTGCCAGGCGTGATGGTGCCGTCGGCGCCGGCGCCGCTCCGGCTGCCATCGGCGCCGACCAGCGACCACGTACAGCCGCTGGCGACCAACGCGAGTGCCGCCAAAATCGTCGGGAACCAACCGCGTCGCATGGCGCCTCCCCCGAGAACGAGCGTGGAGGAACCGTACCGGCGGTTGTTACACCGCGTCGAGCAACAACTCGGCCAGGCGCTGGCGGTGGTGACCCTGGGAACCGAGCAGCGTGTCGTTCACTTTGGCTCGCTTGTAGTGGAAGTGCGCGTCGCAATCCCACGTGAACCCGACGCCGCCGTGCACCTGGATGCTCTCACCGGAGATCATCACGGCTGCCTCGCCCGCGTAGCCCTTGCACATCGACGCGGCGCGCGAGCGTTGCGGCTCGTCGACGTCTGAACACCACGCCGCGTAATGACACCCGACGCGCGTGAGCTCCAGCGCCTGCAACATGTCGACGCTCTTGTGCCGGATCGCCTGGAACGACGCGAGCGGACGATCGAACTGCACGCGCACCTTCGCGTACTCGACCGCGAGCACGTGCGCCTGTTCCGCGCTGCCGACGAGTTCGGCCGCGAGCATCACCGCGGCGTCGTCGGCGATGCGCCGCCAGATCGCGCTGTGGTCGCCGTCGGGACCGATCGGCACTGCGCGGCGCTCCTGCAGGTCGAGGCGTGCGAACTTACGCGTCGGATCCATCGACGGCGCCGGTTCACCGTTCGGCGCTTCGAGCAGGAACGAACCGAGTCCTTCCTCGGTGCGCGCCACGACGATCGCCCAGTCCGCGGTGTGACCGTCGAGCACGAACGGCTTCTTCCCGGTGAGCACCCAGTCGGCACCCTTGCGGCGCACGCGCGTGCGTACGCGGTCGACGGGATCACCGGTGCCGAACTCTTCGAGCGCGACCGTGCCGCGCAACTCGCCGCTCGCAAGCTGCGCGAGTAGGTCGTTGGCGCCCAGGCGCTTCGCCGCGAGGGTGGCGAGCACCGCGGACGAAAAGAAAGGGCCGGGGAACGGCAGATGGCCCATCTCTTCCATGACCACGACCATGTCGACGAGACCCAGACCCAGACCACCCTGCGCCTCCGGCACGAGCAGCCCGGGCCACCCCATCTCCGCGATACGTGCCCACATGGCGTCGGTGAACCCGCGCTCGTCGTCGGCCATGGCCCGCACATACGCCATCCCGGCCTCGTTCTCGAGGAAGGAGCGCACGGTGTCGCGTAAAGCGTCTTGGTCCGGCGAAAAGGTGAAATCCATTTTTGCTCGCTCGCTTACTTCGGAGGCTCGGGGTACCCGGCTTACAACCCTGACGCTATCGTCATGTTCGTGGACTTTGCTTACGAAACTGCCGACCTGGAATTTCGCGACGAGCTGCGGGCGTGGCTCGACGAGAACCTGTCGAAGTTCCTGGCCGATTGGGGCGGCGACGACGACCCGGGCGGCCCGCAATCGGCCGGCATCGCCCGCACCCAGGAACGCCGGCGCGACTGGCAGCGGCGCCTGAACGAGGGCCGCTGGGCCGCGATCAACTGGCCCAAGGACTGGGGTGGCCGCGAGGCCTCCCCGATCCAGAACGTCATCTACTCCGAGACGATGGCGAAGTACCGCGCGCCGGGCATCTACAACGCGAACGGCCTCTGGCAGATCGGCCCGATGATCATCGCGTGGGGCACCGAGGAGCAGAAGAACCGTTGGCTGCCGTGCATCCTCGACGCGTCTGAGCACTGGTGCCAAGGCTTCTCCGAACCGCAGGCCGGCTCCGACCTCGCGAACCTGCGCACCACCGCGCTCGCCGACGGCGACGAGTACGTGATCAACGGCCAGAAGATCTGGATCTCCACCGCGCATCTCGCCAAGTGGGGGCTGTTTCTCTTCCGCACCGATCCCGACGCCATTGCGGAGAAACGCAAGCACGAAGGCATCACTGCGTTCATCGTCGACATGGACACGCCGGGCATCGAAGTACGCCCGATCAAAGACATCGTGGGCGACGAGATGTTCAACGAGGTGTTCTTCAACGACGTGCGCATCCCGGCCGACTGCCGCCTCGGCGGCGAAGGCCAAGGGTGGCAGGTCGCGATGGGCACGCTCGGACGCGAACGCGTCGGCACAGCCGGCCTCGCGATCACGATGGGCCAAGACCTGCGCTCGATGATCTCCACCGCGCGAGCGTGCAACCCTGAGGCACTCGAAGACCCCGACATTCGCGACCGCATCGCGCGAGCCTGGTCACAGATCGAGCTCACCAAGCTTCTCAACTACCGGGCGCTCACGAAGATCATCAAAGGTCAGAAGAACTGGCCTGAAGTGCCGCTCGCGAAGCTGCAATGGAGTCACCTGGCGCAGTATCTCGCCGAGCTGGCGGTCGACATGCTCGGGCCGCAGGGCCTGCTGCTGCGCGGAGCCACCGACGCGGTCGACAACGGTTCGTGGGCGAGGCTCTACTCGTTCCAGCGCTACACGTCGATCGGTGCCGGCGCGACGGAAGTGCAGAAGAACATCATCGCCGACCGCGCGCTGTTGCCGAAGAAGTAGGCGTTGCTCAAGTTCGGGATCGTCACCCCGGTCCTGACGCTGCTGCCCCGCGCGCACGCGCGTTGGGAAGAGGACGCACCGTTCGCGGCCGTGGTCGAGATCGCGCAGGAAGCCGAACGTCTCGGCTACCACCACCTCACGTGTTCGGAACATGTAAGCGTCCCGGTACCGGTGGCCGAAGTGCGCGGCGGGCGCTACTACGACCCGCTCGCGACACTGGGTTATCTCGCGGCCTGCACGTCGACGATCCGGCTCGCGGTCCACGTGTTGGTACTCGGCTATCACCATCCGTTGGCCGTCGCGAAGCGCTACGGCACGCTGGATGCCGTCTCGGGTGGGCGCCTCGTGCTCGGCGTCGGCGTGGGTTCACTGCACGAAGAGTTCGACCTGCTCGGTGTGCCGTTCGACGATCGCGGTACGCGCGGTGACGACGCAATGCGCGCGCTGCGGGCTGCGCTGTCGCAACGTGAGCCGGCGTACTCGGGTGAGTTCTACGACTTCTCGGGTTTCGTGGTCGACCCGTGCGCGGTGCAGTCACACGTCCCACTGTGGGTCGGTGGCCAGTCGTACCGCTCGTTGCGGCGTGCGTTCGAGCTTGGCGACGGTTGGGCGCCGTTCGGGTTCCGCAGCGCGGAACTCGCAGAGATGCTGCAACGCGCGCGCGACAGCTACGAGCGGACAATCGACGTTGTATTGCAGAACGAGCGTCCGTTCGACCCCATTACCGAACCCGAGCGCGTCGAGGAGCAGCTCCACCGGTTCGCCGGCATCGGTGCAACGCATGTGAACGTCCGCTTCGTCCACCACTCGCCCGAGCATTACCGCGAACAACTCGCGGCCATGATGGACGTCGCCGCCCGTCTCACCTGATCCGAAACCGCGAACCGCGGCGCGTGAACGGGGAACATGGGGTAGTGGGTGCCGGGTCCGACGCTGACGTGATCGAGGCGTCCTTGCGCGAGCCGGGACGGTTCGGCGCGCTCTTCGACCGGCACGCCACCGTGCTGTACCGATATCTCGTGCGCCGTGTCGGCGCCGACGACGCCGAAGCGCTGCTCGGCGAGGTGTTCAGCGTCGCGTTCGAGAAGCGCGCCACGTACGACTGTGAGCGACCCAACGCACGCCCGTGGCTATACGGGATCGCCACCAACCTCCTCGCCCGTCACCGCCGGAGCGAAGCGCGCCGCATGCATGCAACGGCCCGTCAACTCGCGCGTACGGCACCGGTCGACGACCCGGCCGACCACGTCGTCGCGATGCTCGACGCCGAATCCTTGTGGCGGCAGGTCGCGAGCGCAGTCGGCGAACTTCCGGCCGAGGAGCGAGACGCCCTGCTGCTGTACGTCTGGGAGGAACTCAGCTACGAGGAGATCGCGACCGCGCTCGACGTGCCGGTGGGTACGGTTCGATCGCGCCTCAACCGAGCGCGGGTGAGTTTGCGCGAACTCCGTGCGTCGAGCGGGAGAGAAGAGTGAGCGACGACTTCGATCCGCTGCGCAAGCTGCGGCCCGACCGGGTCCATCCCGACGACCCGGCCGAGCCGACGGTCTTCGCACGAGAGAAAGGGCGACTGATGTCGACCATCGGCGACACCCAGGAGACGACCTCGACCGACCTGCACCTGCCCGACATCTACCCGCGCCTCGCGTACGAGGACGAGCGGGCCGCGCTCGACTATCTCGTACGCGTCTTCCAGCTCGCGGAGATCCGCGAGGCTCGCACCGAAATGGAAGACAACATGCTCGCGTGGCTGCGCGTCGGCGACGGCGTGGTGATGATCGGACGCGCGAACGCAGACGTACACCGGATTCACAGCCCGCGCACGCTCGGCAACACCACCGTGCAGATGATGGTCTACGTACACGACGTCGATGCCCACTACGCGCACGCCGTCGCGGAAGGCGCCGACATCACGATGGCGGTCCAAGACGCGTTCTACGGCGAACGCCGCTACGAAGCGACCGACCTCGAGGGCCACCGTTGGCACTTCGGTGAACGCTTCGCCGACATCAAAGCGCGCGGCGGCGCCGTTCCCGACAACCCGTCCGGCGGCAAGCCCTAATCAGGTGAGACGTTCGATGACGGTGGCATTGGCTTGGCCGCCGCCTTCGCACATCGTCTGGAAGCCGTAGCGGCCACCGGTGGCTTCGAGGTGGCGCAACAGGCGCGTCATGAGCGCAACGCCCGACGCGCCGAGCGGGTGGCCGAGCGCGATGGCGCCGCCGCGAGGGTTGAACTGCTCGATCGGGTAGTCGAACTCCCGCTGCCACATGAGGGCGATGGCCGCGAACGCTTCGTTGCACTCGACCGCGTCCCAGTCGTTGGGCTTCATCCCGGAGCGTTCCATCAACTTGTACGTGACGGGTACCGGCGCGGAGAGTACGAGCACCGGGTCTTCAGCGGCGACGGCGAACGCGTGGAACCGCGCCCGGATCGGTAAGCCGAGCCGTTCGGCGTACGAGCGCTCGGCGATGATCATCGCGGACGCGCCGTCGGTCATCTGCGACGAGTTTGCCGCGGTGATCTCGGATGCCGGTTGGTCGTCGGAGACCCACGCGGGCGGAAGCGACGCGAGTTTCTCCATCGTGCCGCCCCGGCGGATGCCTTCGTCGGCCGTGAGCATTTCGCCGGTGAGCGAACCGTCTTCGGCCTTTAACGGCACCGGCACGATCTCACCGGCGAAGAACCCGTTGTCGGTGTTCTCAGCGGCGCGTGCGTGCGACTGCAAAGCGAGCGTGTCCATGTCGGTGCGCGTGATGCCCCACTTGTCGGCGAGTACCTGCGCGACCCAGAACTGAATGCCCAGTGTGTTGCTTGTGTTCTCGAGGAAGCCGGGCGAGAACGGCCCGGTGCCGCCGCGAGCGTTCGACGACATCGGCGCACGCGTCATCGACTCCACGCCGCACGCGATTCCGATGTCGTATGCGCCGGCGATCACGCCCTGAGCGACGAAGTGCGCGGCTTGTTGTGACGAGCCGCACTGACGATCGACGCTCGTGGCCGGTACCTGCCACGGCAGCCCCGCGGCTACCCACGCGTTGCGGGTGACGTTGCAACCCTGTTCACCGGCCTGGGTGACGCAGCCGCCGACAACATCATCGATCGTCGCGGGATCGATGTCGTTGCGTTCGACGATCGCACGCAGGCACAGGCCGAGCAGGTCGGTGGGGTGCCAATTCGCCAACGCGCCTTTGCGCTTTCCGAATGCAGTGCGCGCGACGTCGACAATGACCGCTTCGCGGGCTTCCATCAGGTCTCCTCCCGGTAACCTGACATGGTAGTCAGCTATCTCCGGAGGCTTTCCGTGCGCATCGCCGCGCTCGTCAAACAGATCCCGAAGTTCGAGGACATGGAACTCGGGCCCGACGGCCGGCTGCGGCGCGATGGCATCGAGCTGGAGATGAACGCGTACTGCCGGCGCGCGGTGAGCAAAGCGGTAGAGCTCGCGAGTGCGCCGGAACACGCGGGCAGCTCGGTCACTGTGATCACGCTCGGGCCGCCGAGTGCCGAAGACGCGTTGCGCGAAGCGATCGCGTGGGGCATGGAACGCGGCGTCGACATCACGGGTGTGCTCGTGACCGACCCTGCCTTCGCGGGTTCCGACACGCTGGCAACCGCGCGCGCACTCGCAGCCGCGATCGAACACGAAGGTCCGTTCGACCTCGTGCTCACCGGCCGCAACTCGGTCGATGCCGACACTGGGCAGGTCGGCCCCGAGCTGGCCGAACTCCTCGGTTTGCCGTTCCTCACCGGCGTGCGATTTCTCTCCGTCGTCGAAGATCGGGTCGAAGCGCGTTGCGAGCACGACGACGGCTGGTTGCAGGCAGAAGTGCCGTTGCCGGCGATCCTCAGCTGCGCCGAACGCCTGTGCGAGCCGGCGAAGGTCGACCCCGAAGGGCGCGCGGCCGTGCCCGCCGATCGCGTGCGACGCCTCGCCGCTTCCGACCTGGGCGCCGGGCCGTGGGGCCAAGATGCGAGCCCGACCTCGGTGGGCGAGGTGAAGGTGCTCGCGCACGAGCGGCTGCGGCACCGCAACCCCGACGCGCCGCTCGCCGAGCAGGTGCGAGACGCGGTGCAACTGCTCGTCGAACGCGGCGCGCTGCACGACTCGTTGAACGACTCCGCCTTGAACGGCACCGACGCGAACATCGGAACCGTCCCGGAGACGCCGGCCACTGATCCGTTCGACGCGCCACTCGTCGCGGTCGTAGTGGAACCCGATCGTGCGCACGCGACGCGCGAGCTCCTCGGTGCGGCCGCGCGCCTCGCACGCGAGATCGACGGCGACGTGGTCGCGGTCACGGTGCGAGACGAAGACGCGGCGTTGTTGTCGTCGTGGGGCGCCGACGCATTCGTGCGTGCGCACGTCGACAATGTCGAGGAATCCGTCGCCTACGCGCTCGCACAATGGGCGAGCGCGACTGAACCGTGGGCGGTGCTCACGGGCAGCACCGCGTGGGGCCGCGAGGTCGCCTCGCGCGCCGCGGCGCGCCTGGGTGCGGGTCTCACCGGCGACGCGGTAGACCTCGAGGTGAGCGACGGCCGCCTTGTCGCGTGGAAGCCGGCGTTCGGTGGTCAGCTCGTCGCGGCGATCACCGCGTCGTCACGGGTGCAGATGGCCACCGTGCGCGCCGGCGTCCTCCCGACCCCCGCACCGCGAGACACGCGCGAGCTGCCGAGCACCGCAATCATGGTTGAGCCGCTCGAACGCGTGCGGGTGCTGGCCCGAACGCGCGACGACGACCTCGAAGTGCTTGCCGATGCGCACGCCGTGATCGGTGTCGGCACCGGCGTCGCTCCCGACGACTACGACAAGCTCGAACCGCTGCGTACGTTGCTCGGTGCCGAGCTCGGCGCCACCCGCAAGGTCACCGACAAGGGTTGGTTGCCGAGGTCACGCCAGATCGGCATTACGGGCCGCGCCATCGCGCCGCGCCTGTTCGTGAGCATCGGCGCGAGTGGCAAGTTCAATCACGTGATCGGCGTCCGCGCCGCCGGAACAGTGCTCGCGATCAATCCCGATCCGAACGCCCTCGTGTTCGACGCAGCCGATGCGGGCATCGTCGGCGACTGGAGCGAAGTGGTCCCGCTCCTCGTCGCCGAGCTCGATTCCGCGCTCGCCGGCGCGCGCTGAGGTCCGACAGCGAGAGCTAGTTGGCCGGCGCTTTTTCGGGCCGCCAGAACACGGCGAGCAACGCGGCCGCGCCGCCGACACCGACGATCAAGGTCGTCACGAGTCCGTCCCAGCCGTGGAAGATCTTGGCGTGGTGATCGACCGACCACCGGCCCGCGCCCGCCGTACCGATCGCGACGCACACGAACGAAATGTACGCGACGTACTCCCAACCCTGCCCGGGCTTGAAGATGAAGAAGCCATTGGTGCGGTGCGCGGTCATCCACGCGACGAGCATCACGCCGAGTACGCCACCCGCCGCGAGCGGCGTGAGGAACCCGAGGAGCAGCAGCACGCCGCAGCTGAGTTCGGTGCCCGACGCGAGCCAGGCGTGCAGCATGCCGGGTTTCATGCCCATGCTGGCGAACCACCCGCCGGTGCCTTGGATCTTCCCGCCGCGGAAGATGTGGTTGTAGCCGTGCGCCATGATCATGAGGCCCGTCACGACGCGCAGCACGAGCAGCGCGAAGCTCACCTGATCGGTCATTGCGAAGCCTCTCGTCCGGTTCGGGCGCCCGTTCTACCCGACGCGGGGTCACGCCCCCACCGTCGAACAGTTGCTCGGCACGGCGGCAATCGTTCGTCCGCAGCGCTTCACGCGACCGTCCCCCGGCCGCTGGTCTCGTCGCCCAGTACTTGCGGCGCCGCCGGACGCGACCGATGTAGAGGGGGAACGACACCGTGACCCGCCCACCAGCCTTTCACGCACCGCGTTCGCGCGGAAGCGCTACATTGCCCACCTGACACGCACGTCAGGGAACCCCGGAGTGAGCCCCATGACGACGCCCTCGAACACCGCCGAATCCGAATACGACCCCTTCGAAGCGTTCAATCGCAGCAACGGGATCGGCGTCGTGGAGAACCCGTACCCACTCTTCGCGCTCGTTCGGCCGCAGTCGCCCGTCCTCAAAGAGGACGTGCGCGCCATGGTCGGGCTCGAAGAAGACTCGGGCATCCCGATGGACCTCCCCGACGTGTTCACCGCGTTCAGCTTCGAAGCCGTGCAGACGGTGTTGCGCGACGGCGAAACGTTTTCGTCGTCGGGATACGCGGAGGTGATGGGCCAGGTGATGGGCCACACCATCCTCGAGATGGACGAACCCGAGCACCACCTCTCGCGCGGTCTCGTACAACAAGCGTTCAGTCGCAAGGCGATGGAATCGTGGGAACGCGATCTCGTCGTCGGCGTCGTCGACGAACACATCGACGCGTTCATCAACGAAGGTCGCGCCGACCTCGTTCGCGAGCTCACATTCCCGTTCCCCGTCGTCGTGATCGCGCGCCTGCTCGGGTTACCGCGCGCCGATCTTTTGTGGTTCCACCGCAAGGCCGTCGAACTCATCAGTGTCGGCTTCGACTTCGACCTCGGTATCAGGGCATCACAAGAGCTGTACGAATACCTCTGCGGCATCATCAGTGAGCGCCGTGCGCACCCCTCCGACGACGTGATCAGCGTGCTCGTGAAAGCCGAGCTCGAAGGCCAGCGCCTCGACGACGACGCGATCTGCGCGTTCTTGCGGCTGCTGCTCCCCGCCGGTGCGGAAACCACGTATCGGTCGTCGAGCAACCTGCTGTTCGGGTTGCTGTCGAACCCCGAACAACTCGACGCGTTACGCAACGACCGCGCGCTGATGCCCCAAGCGATCGAAGAAGGACTGCGCTGGGAGCCGCCGCTGCTCACGATCATGCGTACCGCCACGCGCGACACCGTTGTCGATGGCGTCGACGTACCGGCCGGCGCGACGATCATCGTGAACATGGGTTCGGCGAACCACGACGAGAAGGTCTGGGAACGACCGGACGACTTCGACATCATGCGGCCGCCGCGCCAGCACATGGCGTTCGCATGGGGCCCGCACATGTGTCTCGGCCTGCACCTCGCCCGCATGGAAACGCGCGTCGCGCTCGGTCGCGTACTGGATCGGTTACCCAATCTTCGTTTCGACCCCGACGCCGACGCGCCGTACATTACGGGCATGACTTTCCGCGCTCCTAACGCGCTGCCCGTGGTGTTCGATTGACGGCCTTCAGCCGCGAAGAAATCGCGGCAACGATGGAGCGCTACATCCAGGTGCGAGACGGCATCGATGCCGGACAGGGAACCTGGGCCGACCTCGCGCAGTTCTTCACCGACGACGCCGTGTTCATCGATCCCGCCTGGGGGCGGGTCGAAGGCATCGACGAGATGCGGCGCACGGTGTTCGGTGAAGCGATGACCGGACTCGAATCATGGAAGTTCCCCACCGAGTTCTTCGCGATCGAAGGCAACAACGTCGTCGTCAAGTGGCGACAGGTGTTGCCGGGTCGTCGCGATAACGGCCGGCCCTACGAACAGTCGGGCGTGTCCACGCTCGTGTACGCGGGCAACGGGAAGTTCTCGTACGAGGAAGACCTCCTCAACATGGTGCATGTGTTCGAGGACATGAAGGACAGCGGGTTCAAGGTGCCGCCCGAGATGGGCATGCCACCGAAGCGCCCGAACCGAGACTTCTCCCGCGGCGCGTGACCTACCGGGTCATTCAATGGGCGACCGGCGGCGTGGGCCGAGCCGCCATCGAAGCCACGCTGCTGCACCCCGAGCTCGAGCTCGTGGGCTGCTGGGTGCACAGCGCCGCCAAAGACGGGCGCGACGCCGGCGAGCTCGCCGGCCGCGCACCGATAGGAATCGCGGCCAGCGCCGACATCGACCGCGTGCTCGCGATCGACGCCGACTGCGTGGTGTATTCGCCGGTGATGGCAGACCCGGAAGTGGTCGAGCGCATCCTGCGCTCCGGCAAGAACATCGTGTCGCCCCTCGGTTGGTGGTACCCGGCGCGCGACCAAGTGGCCGATCTCGAAGCCGCCTGCGTCGAGGCCGGCGTCACGCTGCACGGCACCGGCATCCATCCGGGTGGCATCACCGAACGATTCCCGCTCATGGTGTCGGCGTTGTCGAGTGGGATCACCCACGTGCGGGCCGAAGAGTTCTCCGACATTCGTACCTACGGCGCACCGAGCGTGGTGCACGACGTGATGCTGTTCGGCAAGCCTCCCGAAGAGGCACGCAAGAGCATCATGACGACGGTGCTCGGACACGGTTTCAAACAATCGGTGCGGATGGTGGCCGACGAACTCGGTTTCGCGATCGATCCGGAATTGCGCACGAGTCACGAGGTGGCGGTCGCGACGCAACCGATCGATTCCCCGATCGGGCCGATCGCGCCGGGGTTGGTTGCGGCGCAGCGGTTCCGCTGGGAAGGAACGATCAACGGCGAGCCGGTCGTGACCGCGGCGGTGAACTGGTTCATGGGCCAAGAACATCTCGATCCGGGATGGCAGTTCGGTCCTGAAGGTGAACGGTTCGAGGTTGAGATCACGGGCGATCCGCCGGTGCGGCTCACCTTCCACGGTCTCCACCCCGATTCCATCGAAGAAGGTTTGGCTCGTAATCGAGGGATCGTCGCGACCGCGAACCACTGCGTGAACTCGATCCCCTATGTGTGCGCGGCCAAACCCGGTATCCGCACGTACCTCGATCTTCCGCTCATCGCCGGCCGCGCCGCGCCGCACCTGCAACGCGACGCATGATCCTCGACCGCTTCCTCCTCACCGACAAGGTCGCGATCGTCACCGGCGCCGGCAAAGGCATCGGGCGTGGGATCGCGCTCGGGTTCGCGGAGGCGGGCGCGAACGTCGTGTGCGCGGCGCGCACGGAAGCCGACGTTGAAGCGACCGCAGCCGACGTCCGCGCGCTTGGCCGGCGCGCGCTCGCGGTACCGACCGACGTGATGAAGAGCGCGGCTCTCGAACACCTCGTGAACGCGACGATCGCCGAATTCGGGCGCCTCGACGTGCTGGTGAACAACGCCGGCGGGACGCCACCGGCACCGGCCATGCGCACGAGCGAAGCATTCTTCGAGACCGCGCTGCGGTTCAACGTGACCGCCGCGTTCCTGCTCACGAAACTCGCCGCCCAGCAGATGGCGAACACGGCCGGCGAAGGCGCAGTCGTCAACATTTCGTCGCGCTCGAGCGACATGGTGCAGACCAGCTTCGTTGCCTACGGCGCGGCGAAAGCTGCGCTCAACATGATGACGAGGAACTTCGCCGCCGAACTCGCACCGCGCGTGAGAGTGAACGCGATCTCCGTCGGTGGCGTGGCCACCGCCGGACTCGAGATGGTGCTCACCGACGACAACATCCGCCGCACCTTCGAAGAGAACACACCGATGCGCCGGCCCGGCACGCCCGAAGACATCGCCTGCGCGGCGCTCTACCTCGCATCGCCGGCGGCGTCCTGGGTCACCGGCAAGGTGTTCCAGATCGACGGCGGCGTCGAAGCCCCGTCGATCAGCGTTCCCGTGCCGCCGCTCGAGCCCAAGCCCGCCTGAGCAACGGCCGAGCAAGGGCCCGAGCAACGCGGCGCGCCGACGGCGTACACTGACACTGACGTCAGGTATGTTCCGGCTGACGTAGCTCACAGAGGGGGACGCGCCATGCGTATGGAAGACCTCGTCCTGGTCAGTGTCGACGACCACGTCGTCGAACCGCGCGACGTGTTCGAACGTCATCTCGCGTCGCAGTTCAAGGACGCCGCGCCGAAACTCGTGCGCAAGGACTCGGGCATCGACGTGTGGCAGTTCCAGGGTCAGGAAATGCCGAACATCGGGCTGAACGCGGTCGCGGGCCGTCCGCCCGAGGAGTACGCGATGGACCCGACGTCGTTCGACCAGATGCGGTCCGGTTGCTACGACGTACACGACCGCGTCAAGGACATGAACGCGAACGGCGTGCTCGGCTCCATGTGCTTCCCGTCGTTCCCGCAGTTCACCGGGCAGCTCTTCGCTCGCACCGCGATGAAAGACCCCGAACTCGGACTCGCGCTGTTGCAGTCGTACAACGACTGGCACATCGAGGAGTGGTGCGGCGCGTACCCCGGTCGCTTCATCCCGCTCGCGCTTCCCGCACTGTGGGACCCTGAACTTGCGGCCGCCGAAGCCCGGCGCGTGCACGCGAAGGGCTGCAACGCGATCACGTTCTCGGAGAACGTCACCAAGCTCGGGTACCCGAGCATCCACAGCGAGCACTGGGACCCGTTCTTCGCGGCGTGCGAGGAACTCGGCATGGTCGTCGCGCTGCACATTGGGTCGTCGTCGCAGATGGTGATCACCGCCGACGACGCGCCGATGGACGTACTCATCACGCTCACACCGATCAACATCGTGCAAGCGGCCGCCGATCTCGTGTGGTCACGGACGCTGAAGAAGTTCCCCCACCTGAAGGTCGCGTTGTCGGAAGGTGGCACGGGCTGGATCCCCTACTTCCGGGAACGCATCGACTACACGTACGACCGTCACCGCTTCTGGACTGGCCAGGACATGGGTGACCGCACGCCGAGCCAGGTGTTCGACGAGCAGATCATCGTCTGCTTCATCGACGACCCGGTCGGCGTCGAGATGCGTCACAAGATGAACATCGACATGGTCACGTGGGAATGCGACTACCCGCACTCCGACTCGACCTGGCCGCAGTCGCCCGAGTTCGTGATGAAGCAGATGGCCGATGTGCCCGACGACGAGCTCAACAAGATCACGCACGGAAACGCGATGCGCCTGTTCAACTACGACCCCTTCAGCGTGCTGGGCGGGCGCGACAAGTGCACGGTCGGTGCGTTGCGCGCCCAGGCCGAGGGTTGGGACGTGAGCATCAAGGCGCAGGGCATCAAAGCGAGCGGGACCGGCGCAATGGACCTGCTCAACATGGCTCGCACGAAGTAGCACGCAGCTATCCCGCGCGGGTTCGGTGCCGGAGTCGTGGCACGAGGCCGCTGTCGCCCAGCGCGCGAAGCGCCCGCTCGGCGTCAGCGTCGACCACAACTGCTTCTCCCGCCTGCCGGCCGACGATGAACGTGACGACACAGTCGTCGCAGGCGGCGGTCCCGGCCATCACGCACTCGGCGCAGTCGATACGGGTCGGTTCGTCCATGTGAATCCTCCGGCGTGGTTGCTCGTCTCCGCCTGCCCGCAGCCTTGCAGGAGGGTGAGACAACGACGCGGGGTCAACGAAACACGGCGAGCAGGGCCGCGGCGGAGATCACGACCGCGCCCTCCTTCTCGGCGTGCTCGCGCACCCACGCATCCGACGACGCCACCACGACCGGGACGCGCTTGGGTAGCCGGGCGACTTCTTGCACGACGATGTCGTCGGCTTCGTCGCCCGGTCCGGAGAACAGCACCCGCAGGCCGCGGCGCCGGATTCCGGTCGGGCCAGTGGTGCCGTCACCGTCGAACACGACGGTCGACGAACAGCCAAGGCGTGTATGCAGCGCGGCGAGCGCGATCGCGAGGCGTTCGCGTTGCTCCCGCGCGGTCGCGTCCGGCCATGCTCGCTTGGTGACGTTGTAGCCGTCGACAACGACGTTGACTCCTTCGGTGCGCAACATCGCCTCGGCACCCATCGCGGAGTCGGCCAGCACACCGCCCGGAAGCGCCGGCGTGGTACGTCGAGCCGGCGCGCGGGGCGCCGCCTTCGCGACTTTGCCGGCCGCCTTCGCCTTCGGCCGCGCGACCGTTTCGGACGCCGTGCGGTGAGCGACATCTTCGATCGTCGACGCGAGATCGCGCGCCGCAGCGGCCGCTTTGGTGAGTGCGCGCGCGTCGACCGCGGGAAGCACCGACTGCTTGCCTCGCAACGCATCAGCTTCTTCGCGCGACACGCGCAACGATTCCTCGAGCTCCTTCACGCGACGCGCTTCGCGCGTGAGTCGTCCTTCGGTGTCGTGGAGTGCGGCCTGCGCCTGCCCCAGTTGCGCGCCGATCCCTTCGGCGCTGCGGCGCGCGGTGTTCGCGTCGGCCAACGCTTCGTCCTCGCGCGCCCGTCGTGCCCGTCGCTCGTCGCGTAGTTCGCGCTCGACCCGTTCGAGTTCAGTTTCGGCAGCCATGCGCGCGGCATCGGCGCGCCGGCGCGCTTCGTCGCTCGCGTCGACGGTGCGGGCCTGGGCCTGGAGCTCGGCGTTCTCGGTGCGCTCGCGTTGGTTGCGTTCATGTTGCGCGTGGACGAGGCCGAGCCCGTATTCGCAGCCCTCAGGTCGGGCCGCCCACAACGCGGACGCGAGCAACGCGAGGTCGCCGCGCGCCTCGGCCGCGTCGACTAACCGGACCGCGTGCGCGACGTCCCACTCGTCGAGCATCGCGGCCACTTCGGAACGTTCCCGGAATTGCTCGATGACCTTTTCGCGGAACGTGTCGTTGCGCTCGAGTGTCGTGAGCACCTGACGCGGTGCCGGCCCATGCATCAACCCACGGCGATCGAACCCCTGCAGGTGACGCAACGACGAAGGCACATCGGTGGCTTCGAGCGCGCGGAGCGTGTCGCCCGCCGACTCGATGAGTGGCGCCAGCAGCACGTCGGGCAACGGTACGGAAAAGCTCACAGATCCTTCACGGCTCGAACTGCTCCAACGGCACTTTTCCTCGTACACTGCGAAGTCGGCCGGGCGGGACCGGTTGGCCGACGGAACACGTGGCCGGAGGATGGGATGCAAGCTCGGTACGAGGAATTCACGCTCGACACGCACGCCGACGGCGAGGTGATCGACGTCACCGCGCACGCCCAGAAGGCACTCGACAACACGGATGTGAAAGACGGCATCTGCACGGTGTTCGTCGCGCACTCAACGTGCGGCGTCACCACGATCGAGTACGAGCCGGGCTGCAACGCCGACCTCAACCGCGTCCTCGAAAGCATGGCCCCGCACGACGATCCGTGGGAGCACAACGAACGCAACGCGGACTCGAACGGACACTCCCACGTGCGCGCCGCACTAATCGGGCCGTCGGTAACCGTGCCGTTCGCGAACCGCGAACTCCTGCTCGGAACGTGGCAGAAGATCGTGTGCATCGACTTCGACGACCGTCCCCGTTCGCGCCGGCTCATCGTGCAACTGCTCGGCGAGTAGCGGCCGTACCTTTCCTCACGCGGGTCGTTCCTCAGCCGCGACGCCTTCCGGCGCCAACGTCTCGACCGCATCACCTGATGCGCCACACCACCGGCAGGTCACCCGGTCGATCTGCTCGTCGAGCAACTCTTCTTCCTCGACGTCGAGGTCGCCCGCCAAGTTGTAATGGTGGAATGCCCGCGTCCGTCGCGTCGCGACGACATCGAATCGCGTGACGTTGCCGCACGCGTTGCACCGGTACCGGATCCCGCTCGTCACCCGGCGATCGTACCGGCGCGTGGCTTCAGCGCGCGAGTTCCGCCAAGCCGTCGATGTGGTGAATCTCCACCCGGCCACGGTGGATCGTGAGCACGCCGGCATCCTGCGCGATACGGAGCACCCGGTTGGTGGTCGGTCGAGATGTACCGGCGAGGTTCGCAAGGTCGTCTTGGGTGAGCGGCACCACGATCGTCGCACCGAGATCGTTCCCGTACAGCGGCGCGAGCGCTTGCAGGCGGCGCAAGACGCGCGACTCCGCCGGCACGTAGAGCGCCTCGAGGAGATGCTCGGCCAGGCGTGCGAACTGGTCCGCCAGCCGCTCCAGCAGAAATTGGTCGAGCGTGGGGTTAGTGAGCCGGAGCTCGACCAGCTCGGAATGGGCGATCTCGTGCGTCTCGCAGGCGTCGAGCGCCACTGCGCTCGCGACCCGGAGCGGCGCACCCATGAGTGCCGCCAGGCCACCTACGTCGCCGGGGCCGAGCACGCTGAACGTGACCTCGTCGCCAAGCGGCGTCAGGGTCCGCAGCGCGACGTGGCCCTTGGCGACCACATGCACCGTGTCGCCCACGTCACCGGCGCGGTACAGCACTTCACCGCGCGCGAAGCGATGCCGCCAGCGACCTGACGCGAGCAGGCGCTGATGATCTGCCCGCTCGTCGGATTCGGGGCCGGCACCGAGCGCCGCGAGTGCTGCATCGACTTCCATCACGCGAGCCTGCCACCGGAGGAGGCGCTCGACGCCATCCCCATTCGACGTCGCCCCATCCGGCTCCAGCCGGTGACGGCCCGCATGACGACTCGACCGTAGGGGTCCATTTGCACCACCGCCATCCCCAATGTGCGACATCCGACATAACAGGAAAGGCGTGAAGCGGGCGCAACAGTACGAGCCGCCTCGCTTCGCCACCGAACCGAACATACTTTCGTAGGGAACACGTGTTCGTTTACGCTACCGCGCCGTGGTCACGATCCCCGCCCGTCCGGAACCGCTCCCCGGTTTTGTCGCCTCCACTTCCCCGCCGCCACGGGCGCCCCACCAAGGGTCGCTCGACGACCTGGGCACACCTCTGTCGGAAGTCACGTTCGTGGTCGTCGACCTCGAAACCACCGGCGGATCACCAGTCGCCGACGCGATCACCGAGATCGGCGCACTCAAACTACGCGGCGGCGAGCTGCTCGGCACCTTCGACACGCTGGTGAATCCCGGTGTCCCGATCCCGCCGCTCATCACAGTGCTCACCGGGATCACCGAAACCATGGTGATGCCGGCGCCGCGCATCGGTGAGGTCCTGCCCGCGTTCCTCGAATTCGCGGGCCCAGCCGTGATCGTCGGCCACAACATCCGTTTCGACATCTCGTTCCTCGACGCCGCGCTCGTCGCGTCGGGCCGCGAGCGGCTCACAAACCGTCGGGTCGACACCATCGCACTCGCGCGACGGCTCGTTCGCGACGAAGTACCGAATCTGCGGTTGTCGACGTTGGCCGCACACTTTCGTACGACGACCCAACCGGTGCACCGCGCGTTCGCCGACGCCGGCGCCACCGCAGAATTGCTCCACGCGTTACTCGAACGCGCCGCGTCGTTCGGCGTGCTCGGCCTCGACGACCTCCTGATGTTGCCGACGATCCGCGCGCACCCGTCGGCCGCGAAGCTCGCGTTCACCGCCCGCCTCCCGCGCGAACCCGGCGTGTACGCGTTCCGCGACCGCGGTGGCCGAGTCCTCTACGTGGGCAAGGCTGCGAACCTGCGATCGCGCGTCCGCTCCTACTTCTCGGGCGACGATCGCCGGAAGGTGCCGCAGTTGTTACGCGAAGCGGTCGCGGTCGACCATCGCGTGTGCGCGGGCCCACTCGAGGCCGCGGTGCGCGAGTTGCGGCTCATCCAGTCGCTGCGGCCGCGCTTCAACCGGCAGGCGAAGGCGTGGCGTAAGTACGCGTACGTGAAGCTCACGAACGAACGGTTCCCACGCGTCACCGTCACCCGTGTCGCACGCGACGACGGCAGCTACTACCTCGGTCCACTGCCGTCGTCGGGCGCGGCGCACCTTGTGCGGGAAGCGATCGAGACCGCCGTGCCGCTTCGACGCTGCACCACCCGCATCGGCCGCCGAGCTGTGGTGGAGGCGGGCATGCCGTGCGTCGCGTCGCAGCTCGGTGTGGCCGCGTGCCCGTGTCGCGCGCAGGTCAGCGAGCAGGAGTATGCGTGCATCGCCGACGTTGCGCGCCAAGGCATCACCAGCGATCCGGCGCTCCTGCTCCAGCCACTCGAAGCCCGCATGACCCGCCTGGCCGCAGTCGAACGGTTCGAAGAAGCGGCGGCGACGCGCGACCGCGCCGCCGCGCTAGCGCGTGCATTGCGCCGCCGGCGGATGGTCGAACAACTGCAAGCCACCGAACGCCTCGTATTCGACGCGCCGGAAGGGCGGCTGGAGTTGCGACGAGGTCTGTTGGTGCTCGCCGAAGATCACGGCACGCTCGCGAGCGCGGCGCCGCCCTCGGTCGCGCCCGAGCGCGACGAGATCGATGAACTCCTCGTCGTGGCGCGCTTCTTGGAACAGCACGCGCACGCCGTGCGCGTGGTCGCGGCCGACGGCACGTTCGCGTCGGCGCTCCCGCAGTTCGCGAACTACGAAGCGACGCGCGCCGGTGGGCGCCGAGAGCGTGACCGCGATCGGGTCCGCTGACTACTCGAAGGCTTCCCGCTCCCGCGACCACCACCCTGCTTGCGCGCGATGCGCCAACGGGCGATCCCGATGTTCGAGAAGTGCACGAGGAGGGTCGTGCCGAGCGCCCAGAACGGCAGCAGTCGCATGATGGGCCAGAACCGACCCCAACCGGATTGCAAGAACGTGTTCTCCATCTGCCGCTGCGTGAACACGTGGAACGTGCGGGCGAAGCCGAACACGATGATGAACGCGAGCGGCATTGCGACGAACCAGATCCCGATGCGCACCAGGCGCGGCAGGATCGGCAACGAAGACGCCGGCGCTCGCATCTCCGGTACGCGGCGCGGTGGGAAGTGCGCCGGCGGCGGCGGTTCCTCCGCGGTGGGCAGCAACTCGGTGGGCACCTTCAACATCCGGCCGCAGCCCCGGCAGCGGAACGCCGGCGTGTCGGCAACATTTTCGAGTGGGTGTTTCTGCCCGCAGTCGGGACATTGCAAGACGGGGGCCATCGCGTCAGTTCCCGCCTGCGGCGTGCGCCACATGTTCTTCTTGGCTCACGCGTACGAGCGCGTCGAGCGCCTTCGCCGCGGCGCCACCATCGATCGACGCCGACGCGGCTTCGATACCCGCGCCGATATCGGACGACACACCCGCAACCACGAGCGCCGCAGCCGCGTTCAGCACTGCGATGTCGCGCACTGCACCTTTGTCGCCGGCGAAGATCGCGTGGAACTGTTCGGCATTCTCGGCTGCATCGCCTCCACCGAGATCACGGGGTCGCGCGATCGCGATGCCGTAGTCGGCCGGGTCGAGCGTGTACTCGCGCATCTCTCCCGAATCGAGCAATTCGTGGACCTTCGAAGTGGTGGTCGTGGTGAGCTCGTCGAGACCGTCGTCGCCGTGGAACACGAGCGCGCGTTCCGTACCCAACGCCAACAGCGTCGACAGCATCCGCGATGCCATCATCTCGTCGGACACACCTACGGCTTGGCGCTTCACCCGCGCCGGGTTCGCGAGTGGCCCCAGAAAATTGAACGTCGTGCCGATGCCGAGTTCTTTGCGCGCACCGCCGAGGAACCGCATTGCAGGGTGGAAACGCGGTGCGAAACAAAAGCCCATGCCGGCTTCGTCGACGCAGCGAGCAACACCTTCGGGCGCCAACTCGATCGCGACGCCCAGTGCTTCGAGCACGTCGGCCGAACCACAACGCGACGATTGCGCGCGGTTGCCGTGTTTCACGACCCGCGCGCCGGCGCCCGCCGCGATCACCGCCGCCAAGGTCGAGATGTTCGCAGTGCCGGAACGGTCGCCGCCGGTACCGCAGGTGTCGATCGCACCGTCGGGCACGTCGACTCGAGTCGAGAAGCGGTGCATGGTGCGCACCAGGGCGGCGAGTTCGCCGGCCGTTTCACCTTTCGTGCGCAACGCGACGATCAGGCCGGCCGCCTGGACGTCGGATACGCGCCCGTCGAGGATCTCGCCGAAGGCCGCGCTGATGTCGTCGTCGGAGAGATCCGTTCGGCGCGCCAACTTGGCGAGCACGGAAGCCACGATCTCGTTCACCCGGGCCGCCCCACGATCGCTAATCCCACCACAAATCGTGGTCGATCACGCCGCGGGCAATGAGCCCAAGCTGGATCTGCGAGGTGCCTTCGACAATCGTGAGCTGCTTCGCGTCGCGGTAGTAGAGCTCCGTGAGGTGGTCTTTCATGTAGCCGGCGGCGCCGAGGATCTGGAGCGCCTCCCCCGACGCTTTCACCGCAACTTCGGTCGCGTAGTACTTCGCCATAGAGAGGAACGGCACGTACTCGCGGGTGAACTTGCCGTCGTCGGCCATCTGCGCGGCCCGGTAGGTGAGCAGGCGGGCCGCTTCGATCTCAGTGGCGAGTTCGGCGATCTTCCACTGGATGCCCTGCATGTCGGCGATGGTCTTGCCGAACGCCTTGCGCTCCTTCGCGTACTCGACCGCATACATCAGCGCGCCCTCGGCGAGCCCGATGCCGCGCGCCGCAACGATGGGGCGCATCGAGTTGAGGCCCAGCATCGCGAGCCGGAACCCACCAACTTCGCCGACCAGGTTCTCGGCCGGCACCCGCACGTCGTCGAGCAGGAGTTCGCCGGTGTCGACGCCACGCACGCCCATCTTGTGATCGGTGCGTCCGACCGACACGCCGGGCCAGCTGCGCTCGACGATGAACGCGGAGATCGAATCGTGCTTGCGGCTGTCGGCGGGACCGGTTTTCGCGAAGATGCAGTACCAGTCCGCTTGGACCACGCCGGACATCCAGCACTTGGTGCCGTTGAGCACGAAGTCGTTGCCGTCGCGCACCGCTTTGGTGCGCATCCCCACCACGTCGCTGCCCGCCTGCGGTTCTGACAGGCCGAAGCCGGCGCGTTGCTCACCCGTTGCGATGGGCCGCAGGTACTTCTGCTTCTGCTCTTCGCTCCCCGCGATCAGCACCGGCCCGGTAGGCAGACGAGTGAGGAGCAGCATCAGCGCCGCAGTGTTGGAGTACTTGGCGACCTCTTCGATCGCGATCGTGAGGCCGAGGATGCCGGCACCGGAACCGCCGTATTCCTCGGGGAGGACGAGGCCGAGCAGTCCGGTGTCGCGGAAGAGTTCGAAGAGATCCTGGGGGTATTCGCCGGTCTCGTCGATTTCGCGGGCGCGCGGAGCGACCTTCTCTTGCGCCAACTTGCGGACGGTGGCCTGCAACTCGGCGAGCTCGGCCGAGAGCTCGAAATCCATCGCTTTGTCAGCCTACTGGCCGGTCGCCGCCACTCCGGGACGCTCACGAAATCTCCACGCATGTCAACGTGGGCGACGTGTCAGGCGTGGAAGAGGGTGTGCAACACCTCGTGGGGACCGCGTCCGTGACGAACGCAATCACTACGGGGCCGACATTCGACGACGCGTTCGCGGGCCTGTTCCAGTCGGCGTACCGGATCGCGTTCCGCCTCCTCGGCGACCGTGAAGACGCCGCCGACGTCGCGCAGGAGGCACTGGCCCGGGCGTCTGGCCGCTGGAAACGCCTGGCCGCGGCCGGCGACCCGACGCCCTGGGTGGTGCGAGTCAGCGCCAACCTCGCGCTCGACCGCTGGCGCCGCCGAAAGACCGCGGCGAAGTACGCCCGGATGGTCACGCCCGTCGAGGGCCAGAGCGAAATGCCCGACCGCGTCGATCTGCACCGCGCCCTCGCCGCACTACCCAAGCGCCAGCGCGAAGTGGTGGTGCTCCGTTACGTCGCCGACCTACCCGAGGACGCAGTCGCGACCGCGCTGAGGTGCGCAGTCGGCACCGTCAAGACACACGCGTCACGCGGTTTAGCCGCGCTGCGCATCGCGCTCAGCGAAGAGGAATCGTGATGTTCGAGCACCTCGACGATCCCGAACCGTTCGACCCCACCAATGAAACGCGCGCCTCAGTGCAGCGACGCGCGTCGAACCTTCGTCGTCGCCGCGTGTTGGCGCCGAGCGTCGTCGCTCTCGTGTTACTCGCCGGCCTCGTCGGCGTAGTCGCGCACCGCAGCGATGGACAGCGAGTCGTCGCTACGGCACCGCAGCAGCGCGCCCCCCTTGATGTTTCAGGCACGCCGACGCTGCGCTCGTCGATCGAAGTCGACCGCCACGTCGTGGCAGCAGGCGGAACGTTGCACGCGACCCTCGTCATCGACAATCCCACCGGCCACGCAGTTGACCTTCGCGGCGCGCAGTGCAGACCGAAATGGGCTCTCGGACTCGCGCGGCCCGGCAAAAAGCCCACGGTGTTTTTCTCGAGTGACTGCCTCCCCGGCCCCTGGCACATCCCGCCCGGACGCACCCGCTATCCCTTCGCGCTCGAAGCGCGTGTCGATCTGTGCACCAACAGCTCGCCTACCGCCAACGAGCCCCAGTGCCTCCCCGGCAACGTGAGGCCACCACTTCCACCCGGCATCTACCAGGTGCAGTTCGCGAGCCTCGGCGCCATCAAGGGCTTCGCCGTACCGCAACCCGTGACGATCACCGTGCGGTGACCTCTCGCTAAGAGGCGAGACGGCGGCGTTGGCGGATGAGGCGACGACGTTCACGTTCGGTGAGGCCGCCCCACACGCCGATCTTTTCCCGGCGCGTCAGCGCGTGCTCGAGGCACGCTTCGAGCACCGGGCACGCTTGGCAGATCGCCTTCGCGGGCGCGGCTGCCTCTTCGTCGTCCTCGGGTGGGTAGAAGATCTCGGGGTCGACACCGCGGCATCGGCCGCGATCCCGCCAGCTCATCGACGTCATCGCTGTCCCAATCGGCGTTG
>JAODBJ010000330.1 GCA_025463905.1 Actinomycetes bacterium | reverse complement strand
GACGTTGTGGGGCGCGCAATACGGGATCATCGCCGGGTCGTTGCCGAAACGATCCGCTCGGCTCGGTCTGTTCCTCGGGCCGACCGTGTGGGCGTCGAGCTACGTCGTCTTGCCGTTGGCGAAGCTCTACAAGCCGATTTGGGAGTACGACGCGAAGACGCTGGCGAAGGACCTCGGCGCGCACATGGCGTACGGACTCGCGACCACCGGTACGTTCGGTCTTCTCGACGCCTCGGCTCGTCGAACCGTTTAGGTACCCCGCACCTTCATGCCTGCGGCGCGGTAGATCGAATCGATGACGCGCATGTTCGCGATTGAGTCCGATGGCGGCGTCAGCGTCTCGGCGCCGTCGAGCACGCTCGCGCAGAAGGCTTCGAGCTGATACTCGTAGGTCGGCTTGCGCGGCATCCGCTCGACCCGCTTCCGGCCGCCGGCCTCGACCTTCAGGCGGTGGTACAGCTGCGGAGTCGTCGGGTTGAACACGCGCATCTCACCTTGATCACCGATGGCTGTCGCGTGCAATCGCAGCAGAGACGACGACCACATCGAGCAGGTGATCGTCGCCGTGTGACCACTCGGGAACCGCAAGTCGGCGCGCATCGCGCGGTCGATATCCGGAGTGCGTAGCTTCGGCACCGCGCGAACCACCTCGGGCTCCTCACCACCGAGGGTGCGCGCGATGTGAACGGTGTAACAGCCCGCGTCCATCAACGCGCCACCCGCGAGGTCGTACCGATAGCGGATGTCGGAGAACAGCGGTAACGGGAAGCACAGCGCGACATCAAGGTGGCGCAACGTGCCGAGCTCGCCACTTCGGACGATGTCGACCATCCGCTGTGCGAGGGGGTGGTACCGCCAGTGGAAGGCCTCCATCAGCACGAGACCGGTGCGCTGCGCGACCGCCGCGACTTCCTCGGCTTCGGCCGCGTTGGCCGTGAACGGCTTCTCGCACAACACGTGTTTGCCGGCTTCGAGCGCCGCGGTCGTCCACTGCGCGTGCAACCCGTTCGGAAGCGGGTTGTAGATCGCGTCAACATCGGCCGACGCGATCAGTGCCGCGTAATCGTCGATGACCTGTGGCACACCGTGTTTCGCCGCAAACTTCTCGGCCCGTGCCCGGTCACGAGCCGCAATCGCGACGACCTCGGCCCGCTCGACGTTGCGCGCCGGCTTGATCAACGCCGCCGGTGCAATCCGCGCCGCGCCAAGCACGCCAATGCGCACGACGTCCGTCATCTGTCCACGCGCCAGCCCATCGGAGCGAGATCCTGTCACGTCTGACGGGACCGGGCACTCCTGTGATCAGGGCGCCAGGACCACCTTCACATAGCCGTCGCTGCGCGCGTCGAAGCGGCGAAACGCGTCTGCGGCCTGCTCCAAGTCGAGGCGATGAGTGACGACGACCGACGGAGTCGCCCGACCGGCCACGATGAGGTCGCGCAGGTGGCGGTTGTAGCGGAGGTCGTGGTCGCGGCCCAGACCGATCGAGATTCCCTTTTTGAACAGCGTTCCCCATGGCACCGGGATGATCCCGTGCGCGTCCGGTCCTTCGGGCAGGCCGTGATCGCGATCGAGGAACACGCCGATGATGGCGATGCTGCCGCCGGGCTTGACGAGATCGGCGAGCGCGCGGATGACCCAATGACGATCCTCGAGATCCGGATCGACGCGCGAGCGAGCCTGAAACCCGATCGCGTCGATGCCGCACGCGATACCGAAGTCGGCCTCCTCTCCGCGATACGCAGAGCCCGAGCGCTGACCGCGCAGCCGGTCGCGGATTTGTTCGACTGGGTCGGCGGCGGTGAAATCGATCGGCTCGAAGCCCATCGCGCCGGCCTGGTCGAGACGGGCGGGAACATGGTCGACCACATACACGTCACCGGCGCCGTGCAATCGAGCGGACAGGCCCGCGAGCAGTCCGATCGCGCCGGCCCCGAAGATGGCGACGCTATCGCCCGCGCCGACGCGTGCGAGCTCCGTCGCGTGGAACCCCGTGGGGAAGGCGTCGGCGAGCATCACGAAGTCGTGCTCGTGCTGGTCGCCGGGCTCACCGGGCAGCTTGAGGCAGTTCGTATCGGCGAATGGGATCCGCACGAGTTCCGTCTGACAGCCGCGGTAATCGCCCATCCCGGGGTAGCCGTATGCCGCCCCGGCCGCGCCCGGGTGCGTGGTCAGGCAGAGCGCACTGCGTCCTGCGACGCACTCCGCGCAGAAGCCACAACAGATGTGCGTCGGGACGACCACGCGGTCGCCGCGGCGAACCCCGATCACGTTGCTTCCGACGTCCTCGACGACCCCGACGGGCTCGTGGCCGATGAGCATGCCGTTCACATCGCCCATGCGGCCTTCGTAGATGTGCAGGTCGGTGCCGCAGATCGCGGTCGAGGTCACGCGGAGCAGCACGTCGGTGGCTGCCTCAATCTCCGCGTCCGCAACGTCTTCGACGGCAACCTCACGCGCGCCGCGGACGACGACTCCTCTCATGATCCTCAGACCTCTTTGCCCTTGGCCTCCAACTCCTCCACGAGCGCGCCGTAGCCGGCATTGGTCAACATCCGGCGCAGCTCGACCACCTGCTCGATATCGAGGTCTTTGTTCTTCGGGCGGGCAAAGAAGGCGGTCTCGTCGCCGATCTGGACGGCGAACTTGCCGTCGCGCCGTTGTTCGACCGATCCGACAACTTCCAGCAACGACAACGCATCCTTCCAGTCGACGTTGGCGCTCGTCGGATGCTGAAAGATGTGCAGGAGCGTGTCGCGATGATGGTTGTTCAGGTGTCTCAGTTGTGGCGTTGATGACATCGAATCCCCTCGTCCCGCGTCGTAATCGTGGGCATGAGCGTCACCTCATTTTCGCAAACGATCATTCCATGCCCCAGCATGTGCCGAGCTGGGGGCGCGTTCTCCACGCGGTTGCGTAAAACTGACCGAGCATCGCTTCGCGACTACGCGTTCACGTAGTTGTGCAACATCGAACGGCGAGGAAAGTTCCTGCCATGGCGACCACGTGTGCGGATTACATCGTTGCAACCCTCAAAGCGTCGGGCGTGCGTCGGGTCTACGGCATCCCTGGCGACTCGTTGAACGGCTTCACCGACGCGCTACGCCGAGACGGCGAAGTCGCGTGGCAGCACGTCCGCCACGAGGAAGCGGCCGCGTTCGCCGCCGCCGGTGAGGCGGCGATGACCGGCGACCTCGCGGTGACGGCGGCGAGTTGTGGGCCGGGCAACCTTCATCTCATCAACGGCCTCTGGGACGCAAGCCGTAGCCGCGTGCCGGTGCTCGCGATCGCGGCCCACATCCCGAGGGAGGAGATCGGCGGCGGATACTTCCAAGAGACGCATCCCCAGGACTTCTACCGGGAGCTTGCCGTCTACACCGAGCTCGTCAGCATCCCGGAGCAGTTGCCGCATGTGCTCGAGATCGCCATGCGTACCGCCCTCACCAAGCGCGGCGTCGCGGTCGTCGTCATCCCGGGCGAGATCTTCCTGGCCGGTGCGCCCGCAAACTTCAAGGCTCGTCCGGTGCGAACGACGACCCCCATCGTCCGTCCCGACGACGACGCGCTCGCGGCCGCCGCCGGCGTGTTGAACCGAGCCAAGGCGGTCACGATCCTTGCCGGTGCAGGCGTCGCCGGCGCGCACGACGAACTGATCGACCTCGCGGCGCGGCTGAAGGCGCCGATCGTCCACGCACTTCGCGGCAAGGAGTTCGTCGAGTTCGACAATCCATACGACGTCGGCATGACGGGACTCATCGGTTGGAGCTCCGGCTACCGCGCGATGGAACACTGCGACGCGCTGCTCATGTTGGGCACCGATTTTCCCTACCGGGCGTTCTATCCGCCGGAAGGAACACCGATCATCCAGGTCGACGTGCGCGGCGAACAGATCGGTCGTCGAGCGCCGGTGGAAGTGCCTCTCGTCGGGACGGTGAAAGACACCGCGAGAGCGCTGGTTCCTCTCCTCGAGCCGAAGTCGGACTCGGAGCACCTGGATGCAATGCTCGCTCACTACCAGCGGGCGCGCCGGCGCCTCGACGCCCTTGCAACAAGCAAACACGAACGGAGTGGCATCCATCCACAGTTCGTGGCAGCCACGATCGACCGTCTCGCGGCCGAAGACGCCGTGTTCCTCGCCGACGTGGGAACGCCGACGGTCTGGGCCGCGCGCTATCTGCGCATGAATGGCCGGAGACGGCTCATCGGTTCGTTCACGCACGCGACCATGGCGAACGCCCTTCCGCAGGCGATCGGCGTGCAGGCCAACGAGCCTCGCCGTCAGGTGGTGACGCTCTCAGGCGACGGCGGTATCGCGATGCTGCTCGGCGAGCTCATCACGCTTCGTCAGCTGCAGCTGCCCGTGAAGGTCGTGGTGTTCAACAACGCGGCACTCGCGTTCGTCGAGCTCGAGATGAAGGCGGCCGGCATCGTGAACTACGGAACGGATCTCGAGAACCCCGATTTCGCGGCGATCGCGACCGCGGCCGGCCTGTTCGGAGTGCGCGTCGAGCGGGGTGCCGACCTCGAAGGCGCGCTTACCGCCGCGTTTGCGCATGACGGACCTGCCGTCGTCGACGTACAAACCGCGCGGCAAGAACTTGCCCTGCCGCCGAAGATCACGTTGGAGCAGGTGAAGGGCTTCACCCTCTACGCGACCCGCACGATCCTCTCCGGAGATGGCGAGGAGATCCTCGAGATCGCGCGCACAAACCTGCGAGACCTGCGCAACGAGTAGCGACACTCAGTGTCTAGTGCTCGTCCCAGTGACCGGCGTGGGCTGCGTGCCGGTGGCCGTCGTGGATGTAGTCGACGTGATCGCCGTGCACCACGCTGTCGTGGCCGCAACCCTCTCCATGTTCGTGCCCGTGATCGGAGTGCTCGGCGTGCGACAAGTCGCACTCGTCCCAATGGCCGTCGTGCTCGCGGTGCGCGTGGCCGTCATGGATGTAGTCGGTGTGGCCGTCGTGTTCGATGCTCGCGTGGCCGCAATCGGGACCGTGCTCGTGGCCGTGGTCGTCGTGGGTGGGATGGGGGGTGCTCATCGGTCGCTCCTTCGCCGCCGTGCACAGTCCTTACCCCGACCGTCGCCGTCGCCCACGTTCAACGAACATGCGTCACGAATGCGCCCCCCAGGCGCGATCTGTGACGCAAGTACATGGGGTTCAGTCGGCTTGTGGAACTGCGTTCGCGCGTTCCCGCTCGTATGCGAGCAGCAGTGGTTGCGCGACGAACACGACCGTCTGCACGTACGCCACCTTGTACCAGCTGAAATCTCGTTCTGACATCAATCTCTCGTATGCGAAGGGCTCGCTGAGTGCTTCCGGCTCGTGCACGAGCGCCCAGCCGACGAAGTCGAAGAGCGCGCTGTCGGCGGACGGGTTGAGGTTCGACGGATCGGTCTGCGCGGTGTATGCGCCAAAGCGACGTGCACCTTCCTCGGACAGCGGCATCGCGAAGCTTCAGCCCACTTCGTGACCGTTGGCGGTCAGCGTGACGTCGATGTTGCCCCGGGTGGCGTTCGAGTACGGACACACTTGATGTGCGGCGGCAACGAGGCGCGCCGCCTGCTCGGGATCCTGAATCTGGGGCAGGGTGACGTCGAGTTCCACGGCGAGCTTGAACCCACGCTCCTCGGTGGGGAGGAGGCTGACCCGGCTGTCGATCGAGGCGTCGTCGACCTCGACGCGCTCACGACGACCGATTACACCGAGCGCACTTTCGAAGCACGCCGCAAATCCCACCGCGAACAGCTCTTCGGGGTTGGTTCCGCCGCCGTCGCCGCCCATCTCCTTCGGTGCGCGGAGTTGCACGTCCAAGGCTCCGTCGTTCGTGCGCCCGTGACCGTTGGCGCGACCGCCCGTGACCGTTGCCTCCGCCGTGTACAGAACTCGCGCCATTTCGGCCTCCATGTGTCCGGTCCGTCGATATGCAGATCACAACCGAGGCGACGTCCGTAGTAGTCCCTGCGCTTTCTCCTCGGCTTCGGTAACCGGCGTGTTACGGTAACCGGATGTTGACGTTCGTGCCGACGGGAAAGGCGGTGGTTTGTGGCTGAAGCCTTGTCGTCCGCCGCGCTCGACGCGCTCGGAGATTCGACGAGAAGAGCGATCGTCGAGCTGCTGGCCGTTGGTCCTGCATCGGTGCAGTCGATCGCTGACCGGCTACCGATCAGCCGCCCCGCGGTTTCGCGTCACCTCAGGTTGTTGAAGCAGGCCGCGCTGGTGATCGACGAGCCGGTCGGTGCGCAGCGCGTCTACCGGCTCCGCGCCGATGGCATGAACGCCATACGCGCGTACTTCGAAGGACTTTGGGGAGAAGCAGCAACGCGGTTCCGTCTCGCGGTCGAGAACCTGGACGAAAGCTCGTCGCGTTGACCGAGGCACCCACCGTTCCGCCGTTGGTCGTGGAGTTCGACGTCGCGGCCGGCACCGAGCATGCGTTTGCCACCTGGGTAGAACGAGCGGACCTGTGGTGGCCTCCGGGCCACACGATGAGCGGGGCACCGGTTGCGATCGTGTTCGAGCCACGCGTCGGAGGACGGATCTACGAGCGCGACGCGCAGGGCGCGGAACTTCAGTGGGGAGAGGTACTCGTGTGGGATCCCCCGACTCGCGTCGAGTGCCTGTGGTACCTGTTCTTCACGCGAGCCGAAGCGACGCGAGTTGCGGTCACGTTCACGCCGTCGGCCGGCGGGACGACTGTGCGTCTCGTGCAGACCGGGTGGGATGCCCTCGGCGAACCGGGACCGATCCGACGTGAACGAACTGTTCACGGTTGGGCGGCGGTCACCGCGGAGTACCGACGACACGTCGATCGCGTCATAGAAACCTGAAGCGGAACAACTCACGATTGGTGATACCTGATGGCAGACGACCCGAACACGAAGCGCGCGACTACGACCCGGCGTGTGATTGTGCGGTACAAGACGAAGCCCGAGCGAGCGGCGGAGAACCAGCAACTCGTCGAAGCGGTCTTTGCGGCGCTTGAACGAAGCCAACCTGAGGGTTTGCGCTACGCGACGTTCCGGCTCGACGACGGCGTCAGCTTCGTACATGTTGCATCGGTCGAAACTGATGATGGCAGCAACCCGCTCGAGGCAGTCGAGGAGTTCCGACGGTTCGGCAAGGAGGTCGCCGAGCGGTGCGAGGAGCCTCCTGTCGTACAAGTCGCAACACTCGTTGGCTCCTACCGGTTGTTCGACCGATGACGGATGCACCGATCAGCAGTGGATCCGGCACGGCTGATGATCCCTGGCAACTGAAGACGCCTCCACTCAGCTCCGATTACGCGATGTACCGCGACACTCGCGACGGCGTGGAGGTGATCGTGTGCACCGTCGGAAAGACGGTGCTGCTCTACGACGCGCGCTGCGTCGATGATCTGCACGCAATGCTCAGCGCGCACGGCGACTGGATGGAACTCGGCTCGGCCGACGAGCAAAAGGCGGCGAAAGACGGCACGGTCGAAGCGTGGGGTCGATCGCCATCCAATCCGATCGGCGGCTGGTACGGCCTGAAGAAGAGTCTTCGGGGACGCTTCGGCATGTACGTCCCACCGCTGCTGGAGCACCTGGGGCGCGCCGAGGTTGAACACAACGCGCGTGGCA
>JAODBJ010000004.1 GCA_025463905.1 Actinomycetes bacterium | reverse complement strand
AAAACGACTTCGCCGCGCGCGGAGCGCTCGAGATGTCGCTCCACACCCACGACATCGCTACGGGCCTCCATGTTCCCTTCGCACCGCCCCCGGACGTTGCGCAACGCCTCCGCGACCACACGAGCACCTGGCCGGGCCAAGTACCCGTGGAGCCCACCGCCGACGCGTGGTCCGACGTCCTCGAATCCAGCGGCCGCGCTCGAACGCGATGACGACACGCCCGCGGATCGCCGGGTTGTTGCACGTATGCCCCCGTTTCCGGCCACAACTGCCACAACCCGGCGTGGTCGGAGTGCCGCAGGCGTCAGGGGTAGGCGATGAAGAACGCGGTGTGGCGAACCATCGCGATCGGCTTGTCTCGTAGTCGCGCTTCGAGTCTTTGCTCGACGGCGGCGAGGAACGCGTCGAAGTCGAGCCCCGCGCCGACGCGCGCGCTGACCGGTGCGCGCAGGCTCTCCACGAACTCCAGGATCGGCGCGGCGACCGGCACTTCGTAGTGCGTCTCGTGCACTATCGGTTCGACTTGCGAGAAGGCCTGGCGCAGCGCGTCGGCGCCGTTCTCGACGTTGAAGCGCAAGTGCCCGAGCGGCGACCGCACGGCGCGGCCGGTCACTTCGAACGCCGCGTCGCGCATGAGGTCTTCGAGGCCGGGCATCAGTTCCGCGTCGCTGGTGGTTGCGATGCATCGACCACCGGGCTTGAGCACGCGCACGAACTCGGGCAGCGCCCGCAACAAATCGACGTGGTAGAGCATCCATGCCGCGAGCACGACGTCAGCCGACGCGTCGCGCATTGGCAACACGTTGCCGTCGGCGCGAACAACACGCACCCGCGCGTCGCGGCGACGCGCCGCTTCGAGCATCCCGTAGGACGCGTCGATCCCGACCACCGCACCGTGCGGTGTTCGCGCGGCCGCTTGCGCCGCCCACACGCCGTGCCCGCAGCCGACGTCGAGCACGACCGCGTCGGGCGCCCAGTCGAAATGGTCGAGCAGCAGCCGGTGCGGAGGGGTGCCGACCGCGAAATCGTTCAACCCGCGGCGGCGCTCGAAGTTGTCCGTTGTTTCGTAGTGATCCCGAACTGCCGCCTCGACGCGCGCGTCGTGATCGCCCACGCGGGGTTCAGCCCCGACGACCCGTGGCGGCGACGAGCGGCACCAGCATTTCGGCCCGCGTCAGGCTGCCATGCCCGGATCGCAATTTGGCCTCGTTCGGCAATTTCGGGTCGATGAACGCGGTCGTGTCCTTTGACGCGAGCACAACGTCGCCGAGGCGGCCGGGAATCGTGCCCGTCGCGCCGGACCCGATCCAACCGTCTTCGAGAATCTCGCGCCGGGTGAATACCCACGCGTGATCGCCGACGATTTCCCGCGCGGCTTCGGCCAGTTCGCGCGCGCCGCCGCGCTGCGCGTAGAGGTACCGGAACCGTCCGTCGCCGGCCATCATGTCGACGAGGGAGCCGAGCGCGCGGAGGTCCATCCAGTCTTCGCGTTCGAGGTGCACCTGCCCGTGATCGGACGTAACGAGCAACGCAGTTTCCGGCGGCAGCCCTTCTAACAGCGCCGCGACGAGGTCGTCGACGAAGCGCAGTTCGCGCCGCCAGTACGGGCCCCGCAACCCGAATTCGTGCGCGACCGAGTCGACGCCCGGGTAGTACGCGTACACGAGCGGTTCGCCGGCTTCGGCCAGTTGGCAACAGTGCTCCACCAGTGTCGCGACGGTCTGCCACCCCATGAAACGACCGCCGCGCAGGTGCGCCTGCGTGAAACCCGTCGCCCGGAATTCGCTGCGCGTGACCACCGGAACTTCGCGGCCGAGGAACGGCGTGTGGCGCTGCACGTCGAACGGGTCCGGCGGTCGCTTGCCGTTCGGCATCTCCCAGCGCAACACGTTGAAAACCGACCCGCTCAGCACGATGCGGTAGCCGAGCAGCCCGTGCTGGGCGGGCGCGAGACCGGTGGCGATGGACGTGAGCGCCGTCGACGTGGTGGACGGCACCACGGTGGTGATGTGGCCGCCCTGCATCGAGCAGATCGTCGGCAGCAGCTCGGGATGGTCCTCGAGGCAGTGCCAGCCGAAGCCGTCGAGCACGAGGAGCACGACGTTCTTTGCCTCCCGAGCGATGGCCGGAAGCCACGAATGGCGCGGATGAGCGAGCAGCCCCGGGACCAGCCCCGCGACCGATGCACCGTCGAGATCGGGGCGTACAGGTTCTTCCACTACCGGCCCACCGTATTGGTTCGCGCGACGATGGTGGGGTGAAGGTGTCGACTCGTGGCGATTACGCGGCGCGGGCATTGTTGTCGCTCGCGTTGCATTCCTCCGACCGTCCCACGTCGGTGAAGGAAATCGCGGAGCGTACGAATCTCCCGCAGCCCTACCTCGAGCAGATACTTCTCGCGGTGAAGGGTGCCGGACTCGTGGTCTCGAAACGCGGTGTCGGTGGCGGGTACGTGCTGGCGCGGCCGGCCGGTGAGATCACGCTCGCCCAGATCATCGACGCGGTCGAAGGCCCGCAACTCCCGGTCGAGGAACATCCCGACCACTGCGAAGGGCACTGCGTGTTGCAAGAAGTGTGGGTGTGTGTGTCGGACGACACGCGCCGCATGCTCGAACGTTTCACGCTCGGCGATCTCGCCGAGCGGGCCCGCGTCGGTCACCCGGACGCCGCGCCTTCGCGCTGACGCGCCCCATCGCGTCGACCACATTCAACGCGCGCTCCTTACGCGTCGCGGTTGCGTTCTGCTGCGTCGCGGGCGGCGCGCTCGCGCTCCAGGCGGTCCAACACAACTTGCAGTTCGCGCGGTAACGGCGACGTGAACGACACGCGCTCCTTCGTGACCGGGTGTTCGAACGCGAGCGCGGCTGCGTGGAGGAACGGGCGTTCCAACCGAAGCGCCTGGCGGATACCGCCGTAGGTCCCGTCGCCGACGACGGGATGCTTGATCGCGGCGAGGTGCACGCGGATCTGGTGGGTGCGACCCGTCTCGAGATGGCATGTGAGGAGGCTGCAACTCGGTTCTTCGAAGGTGGTCGTCACTTCGTAGCGCGTACGCGCCGGGCGGCCTTCGTCGCGTACCGCCATACGCGTGCGGCGCGACTCGGAGCGTCCGATCGGCGCGTCGATCACGCCACGCGCCGACTCCGGCTCGCCCCATACCAGCGCCACATAGTCGCGTTCGACTGCGCGCGTCGTCAGCTGTTCGACCAGCGAGCGGTACGCGCGCTCCGAGCGCGCAACCACGAGCAGACCACTCGTGTCGCGATCGAGCCGGTGCACGATGCCGGGGCGCATCTCGTCGCCGACACCCGCAACGTCGGGGTAGCGGGCCAGGACGCCGTTCACGAGCGTGCCGCCCGGATTACCGGCGCCCGGATGCACCACGAGACCGGCCGGCTTGTTCACCACGATCACGTCGGCGTCTTCGAAGACGACGTCGATCGCGATCGGCTCGGGCCCGGGCGGCGAGACGTGCCCGGGGACATCGAGCACCTCGACGAGATCGTCCGTGTCGAGCCGGTGACTCTTCGCGACCACTTTCCCGCCGACCAGCACCGCGTCGCGTTCGACGAGCACCTGCACGTCGGCGCGGCTCCATCCGGTGAGCAACGCGACCACTCGATCGACTCGCTCCCCCGCCAGCGCCGCCGGGATACGCATCGGCTCGGGAATCCCCTCGTCAGTCATCCGACCCCACCGAAGGCTGAGACCCGGACCCGGCCCGCGAAGTACGGGACGGTGCGGGCGCGAAGAGGCTGCGCGCCACCAGCAACACCGCGCCGACGGT
Organism: Actinomycetes bacterium; assembly: GCA_025463905.1. Taxonomy (GTDB): domain Bacteria; phylum Actinomycetota; class Acidimicrobiia; order IMCC26256; family PALSA-610; genus JAODBJ01. The sequence continues at coordinate 17,154 of JAODBJ010000004.1, read as the reverse complement.
GATACACGAGTCGGCAACGTTGAACACCGGCCACCATCCCACCTTTATGAAGTCGACGACGTGGCCCGACAGGAACCCCGGCGAGCGCACCAAGCGATCAGTGAGGTTCCCGGCCGCGCCGCCGAGCACGAGCGTGAGCGCGACGACCACCCAACCGTCGCTCGCCTGTTGCACCGAGCGGACGAGGAACACCGTGACGACGATCGCGCCCAGGGCGAGGAGCGGCGTCATGCCTTGGAAGCGCCCGAACGCGCTCCCGCCATTGCGCGTCAGGGTGAACTCCACCGTGTTCCCGATGATGGAGATCGGCCCGTCGGACAGCGCGGCGACCGCCCACGCCTTCGTCAGCTGATCGATCCCGACGATCGTGACGACGGCGACGAGGATCGCCCACCAGCGTCGGGTGGTCGGGGTCTTCACGCCGTTGACGACGGCGTCGTCAGCGGCGCCGCTCTCCACGCGCCTTGCACTTGACGCACTGGTCGGCCCACGGAATCACCTCGAGCCGTGCGACCGGGATGCGGTCGCCGCACGTGACGCAGTAGCCGTAGCTGCCATCGGCGATGCGTGCGAGCGCGCGCTCGCTCTCGTCGACGGTTTGGCGCGCCGCCGAAGACAGCGCGAGGTCGCGCTCCCGCTCGACGTTCACGGTGTCGCCCTCGCCCGACTCTTCGTCGAACTGGGTGTCGCCCTGCTCGCGTTCGTTCGCGAGCGTGTCCGCTTCGGCCTGGAGTTGTTCCGCCTGGATCTGGTGGCGGTCGCGTTCTTCTTCGAGCTGCTCCTTCAATTTCGCGAGCGTGCTCTCCGCGAGCGCGGGTCCTCTCTTCACCGGCACGACGGGCTTCGGCGGCGCGGCCGGACGTGCGGGCGCCGCGGCCTTGGCGGGCGCGGCAGCTTTCGCCGGCGCGGCGGCCTTCGCCGGCGCGGTCTTCTCGGCGCGGCCCTTGACGGCGGTGGCCGCCTTGGCCGCAACGGTCGCCTTCTCCGGCCGGCCCTTGGCGGGCGCCTTCACAGCCTTGGCCGGCGCCGCGGTGCGGGCGCCCTTTGCGACGCTCGCCTTGGTGCCGTTCGCGGTCTTCGTCGGCTTCGCGGCGTTCAGAGATTTCGCCGCTTTCACGAGCTTGGCCGGGCTCTTGCCCTTCGCCACGCCGGCGGCCTTCGCGGGGCGCGCGACGGTCTTCACTTTCTTCGGTACTGCCTTGGTCGTCGTCATCTTCTTCACGGCCTTGACTGCTTTCGTGGTTTTCGCCGCTTTCGCCGCTTTTGATTTGGGCGCGACCTTCACGCTGCTGGTCTTGGCCTTCGCCGCCCGGACGGCAGGTTTCGCCGCCTTGACGGTCTTCGAGGTCTTCTTCGCGGCCGCAGTGCGCTTGGCCGATGTGGTTCGCGTCGCCTTTGCCATTGGTCCTTCCGGGCCCTTCCCACTTCCGGTTGGCCGGACAGGGCGCCGGATTGTACTCGGAGGTGCGTCAGCCACCGGGTTCAGGTTGCGGGTGACGCCTCGATCAGCTCCGCGAGCCGCTCCTGGGCTGCGGCGCGGGGAACGCCCAGCAGCCGGAAGCGCTTCTCGATCGCTCCCCGCTTACCAGTTCTACCCGTATGGTCGGGAGTCCGAACGCGGTCGCCGCCGTCGAGGAGATCGGCGATGGTCGAACGGCGAGCCGGCGTCGGGCCTACGAGTAGACCCAGACCGCGGTGCCCATCGGCATGATGTTGTTGTTCCAGACCCAGTCGATCGCCGCGTTCGTCATACGCACGCAGCCGTGCGACGCGGGGTACGACGGAACGTGCGGGTACCCGTGGAACGCGACCCCGTCGTGGGTGAAGTACTTCGGTCGCCAGAGTGCGCCGAGCCGGCCCATCTGCAGACCGTCCACCTGGTACCAGATGTTGAAGTGTCCCTCGGGCGTTGTCGCGGTGAAGGTCTGGCCGCCGAACGTGTATTGGTATCCACCGCCGGTCGACGTGTTGATCACCCACTGCACGGCGCCGTTGCTCGTGACCAGGATGACCTGGTGGGTCTTGTCGACCTCCATCACGTAGCCGCTCGTGCTGCGGGCGCTCGGGCGACTCGCGCTATTGAGCACGCCCTGGGTCGCAAGGTCGAACACGCCGGTGCGTGGCATGTTGTGGAGTTTCTGGAAGGCCGTGACCGCCTGGGTGGTGGTGAGCCCATAGGAACCGTTGGCCGCGTCGATCCAGTAACCGAGTTGGATGAGGCGCACCTGCAACTGCGTGACCGCCACGCCGCTCGCGCCTTCGGCCAGTACCGGCGTGTTGAGCGGCAGCGGAATCGCGAGCAGCCGGTAGCCCGTGCCGTTCTTGAGCCCGGCGATCTGGCTCACGCGCCGGCTGAACGGCACTCTCCCGGCCGCGCTGCCCTGGAACTTTGCGTCCCCGAATGTGAAGACGCCGCCGTCTTCCGCCGCGAGCCAGTAACCGGCGCCTGTACCCGTCGCGGCCATGCCGACCACCGGCTTGTTGAGGTGGATCGCGCCGGTCGAGCCGCGGAACTTCGCCGAACCGAACGAGAAGATGCCGCCGTCGGACGCGACGAGCCAGTAGCCCTTGCCGTCGGGCGCCGCGGCCATGCCCATCACCGGCGCGTTGAGACGGATCGCGCCGGTCGAGCCGTGGAACTTTGCCGAACCGAACGAGAAGATGCCGCCGTCGCTCGCGACGAGCCAGTAGCCCTTACCGTCGGACGCGGGTGCCATACCGATGATCGGCTGGTTCAACCGCATCGCGCCGGTCGAACCGTAGAAGTGCGCCGACCCGAAGGTGAACACCCCGCCGTCACGCGCGACGAGCCAGTAGCCCTTTCCGTCCGGCGCGGCGTTCATACCGACGATCGGCTGGTTGAGACGGATGGCGCCAGTGGACCCGTAGAAGTGGGCGCTGCCGTACGAGAAGATGCCGCCGTCGGACGCAACGAGCCAGTAGCCCTTTCCGTCGGGCGTGTTCGCCATCCCGACGAGCGGCTGCGCCAACGGCTTGCCCGCGGTCGAACCGTAGAAGCCGGCGCTACCGAACGTGAACACGGTGTCGTCGCCGGCGCTGGTCGCGGCGCGCGCAACGTTCGTGGACGCGGGTACCACGAGCGCAACAAGTGCAACGACCGCGACGAAAGCGGCGCGAACGCGTGCAGGAAGCTGGCCAGCGCGCAACGAGGAACCCCCAAAGATGTGGCCGGCGACGACCAAGATCACGAAAGACCGGGCGAGGCTACCAATGGCGCGATCAACCGCGAGGTACGCACGAGGCCCCTAGGTAACGTGGGCGCCATGTTCCAGCCCGTCGACACGTCACTCGACCTCGTCGAACTCGAACGCGACGTGCTGTCCCGATGGCGAGACGACGACGTCTTCGGCGAGAGCCTTCGCCGGCGCGAGGGCGCGCCCGAATGGGTGTTCTACGAGGGGCCACCCACGGCGAACGGCCAACCCGGCATCCACCACGTGTGGGCGCGGCTGTTCAAAGACATCTACCCCCGCTTTCAGACGATGCGCGGCAAATACGTCGCCCGCAAAGGCGGCTGGGACTGCCACGGGCTTCCGGTGGAGGTGCAGGTCGAGAAAGAGCTCGGCTTCACCGCGAAGTACGAGATCGAGGACTACGGCATCGCACGTTTCAACGCCGCGTGCCGATCGTCGGTGCAGCGCTACGTCGAAGACTGGCAGTCACTCACGAGCCGCATCGGCATGTGGATCGACACTGCCGACGCGTACTGGACGCTGTCGAACGATTACATCGAGAGCGTGTGGTGGCTGTTCAGCCAGCTGTGGGATGGCGGCCACGTGTACGAGGGCTTCAAGGTGGTGCCGTACTGCGGGCGGTGCGGTACCGCATTGTCGTCGCACGAACTTGCCCAGCCCGGCGCCTACCGCGACCTCACTGAACCGTCGGTATACGTGCGTTTCCCGTTGGTGGGGCGGAACTACGACCTGCTCCTGTGGACCACCACACCGTGGACATTGCCGGCGAACGTCGCGGCCGCGGTCGGCCCCGACATCGAATACGTGCGGGCGCGTGCACCGGAAGGCGGCCGCGACGTGGTACTCGCGGCGGCGCGCGTCGCCGATGTGCTCGGTGAAGACGCCGAGGTCGTCGGTCCGGTAGCTGTCGCCGACCTCCTCGGCGCGCACTACGAACGCCCCTTCGACTTCCTGCCGATCGACGACACCGCCAACAGGGTCGTCGAGGCGGATTTCGTCACCGTGGAAGACGGCACCGGGATCGTGCATCTCGCCCCGGCGTTCGGTGAGATCGACCGCGAGGTCGGCGAACGCGAAGGTCTCCCGGTACTCAACCCGGTCGATGCCGCGGCGCGCTTCACCGCCGACGTCCCGCCCTACGAGGGCCAGTTCGTGAAAGACGCAGATCCGGGGTTGATCGAAGACCTCGCGGCGCGCGGGAAGCTCGTCAAGATCGTCGCCTACACGCACGCGTACCCTCACTGCTGGCGTTGCGATACGCCGCTCATCTACTGGGCCAAGCCCACGTGGTTCGTGCGCACGTCGGCAAAGAAGGACGCGCTGCTGCGCGAGAACGAAACGATCAACTGGTATCCCGAACACATCAAGCACGGCCGCTTCGGCGACTGGCTCGAGAACAACATCGACTGGGCGCTCAGCCGCGACCGTTACTGGGGCACCCCGATCCCCGTCTGGCGCTGCCACGACTGTGGCCGTGACACGTGCGTCGGCTCGGTGGCGCACCTCGCGGAACTTGCCGGTCGCGACCTCACCGGCCTCGACCTTCACCGCCCCTACGTCGACGACGTCACGTTCACCTGCCCCGACTGCAGTGGCACGTCGTACCGCCTCGAGCCAGTGCTCGACGCGTGGTTCGACTCGGGATCGATGCCCGCGGCGCAGTTCCACTATCCGTTCGAACACCAGGCGTTGTTCGAACGCCGTTATCCCGCCGACTTCATCTGCGAGGCGATCGACCAGACGCGCGGCTGGTTCTACTCGCTGCTGGCTGTGAACACGTTGGTGTTCGGCCGCTCGCCGTACCGCAACGTCGTGTGCCTGGCGCACATCGTCGACAAAGACGGCGTGAAGATGTCGAAGTCGCGCGGGAACGTGATCGACCCGTGGAGCGTGCTCGACACGCGCGGTGCGGAAGCGTTGCGGTGGTACATGTTCTCGGGGGGATCCCCGTGGACGCCGAAACGCGTCTACGTCGAAGCCATCGACGAAGCCACCCGCAAGTTCCTGCTCACCCTCTGGAACACGTACTCGTTCTTCGTCACGTACGCGAACCTCGATGGTTGGAAACCGGGCGGCGACGTCGAACGGCCGACCCACGTGCTGGATCGTTGGGTGCGATCTCGGCTGCACCGCACCGCGCGCGACGTCACCGAAGCGCTCGAGAACTTCGACGCGCTCGCCGGCGCGCAGGCGCTCGAGTCCTTCGTCGACGACTTGTCGAACTGGTACGTACGCCGTTCGCGGGCACGGTTTTGGAAGTCGTCGGATACCGACGCGCACGCCACGCTTTACGAGTGCTTGGTGACGCTCGCGCAGGTGCTCGCGCCGTTCTGCCCGTTCGTGAGCGACGAGCTCTACCGCAACCTCGCGCAGACCGACGAGTCGGTGCACCTCACCGACTGGCCCGAAGCCGACGTCGACGCGATCGACGACGACCTCGAAACCGAGATGGCGCTTGCGCGCGAGATCGTGACGCTCGGCCGCGCCGCTCGCAACGACGCGCGAATCGGCGTGCGCCAGCCGCTGCCGCGCGCGATCGCGCTGCTGCGAAATGACGAAGGCCTGCGCTCAGAAGTTGTGCACGAGATCGCGATCGAGCTGAACGTAAAGGTGTTCGAGGTCGTCTCGACGCTCGAAGGCTTGCTCGACTACCGGGTGGTGCCCAACTTCCGATCCCTCGGTCCTCGCGTCGGCAAACAGATGCCGGTCGTGAAAGCGGCGCTCGAGTCCGTCGACGGTGCCGACGTGCGCCGCGCGTTCGACGCCGAAGGTGCATGGCAGCTCACGCTGCCCGATGGCACCGAGATCGAGATCACTCCCGACGACGTCGAGATCCGCGCCGAGCAACACGAAGAGCTCGCGCTCGCCCAGGACGGGCCACGTGCCGTCGCGCTCGACCTCACCCTCGACGACGACCTCCGGGCCGAAGGAATCGCCCGCGAGCTCGTGCGCGTGATCAATGATCTGCGGAAGGCAAACGGGTTCGAGATCGCCGATCGCATAGCCGCGCGGATCGGCGCGACGGGCCGCGGCTACGACGCCATCAAGCGGCACCGAGACTGGATCGCCGGCGAAGTGCTCGCGACTTCATTTGAGGTCACCGACGAAGACTTCGAAGGCCCCGCCACGACAACGATCGACGGTGAACCGGTCTGGGTGGTGCTCCGCCGCGTGTAACCGCGTCAGCGGCGGCGACGGAAGACGTCTTTGAACGACGCCGCTTCTTCGTCGTCGTCCTGATCGAACAACGACGACGGCTGCTCCTCGTCGCGAGGTCCGGGCATTCCCTCGTCGTGAACGGCTTCGCGCAACGTCGCGAAGAACGCTTCGTCGTCGAGCACCTCGGCGTCGGATGCACCTTCGGCGGCCAGGAGGTCTATCGCCGCGGGCGCGGCCTTCGGTTCCTCGGTCGCGATCGACGTTGCAGTGCCGTTGCCATTGGTACTCGCGCTCGCGTTGCCGTTCGTGTGTTCGGCCATCTCAGGCGCGGTTGCAACCGTCGCCGTCGGCGACGAGATCCCGTTCGACGGACTCGACGGCGACGACATGTCGGCGGGTGCACCAGGCGGAGGTGACGCGGGCATGCTCGACGGCGACGCGGGCGCCGGTGGTGCGGAAGGTCCCGCGTCGTCGACGATCGAGCGGATGTCGATCTCACGAGTGGCCGGGCCGCCCTCGTCCGAGCGCGCGACGCGCTCGCTCGCGACGGGAATGTCGACTTCGTGGGTCTCGGGCCGCGGGCCCGGCGCGACCGCCGAACGCGCTCGCAAGGAGTCGAGGTCTGACTCGAGCGAGCGCAACAGGCGTTCGCGGTACTCGCCCTCGTAGCGCGTGAGGATCTCGACGTCGGCACTGAGCATGTCGCGCCGGCCGGCGAGGTCGAGCACTTCCTGCTCGATGCGACGACGTTCCGACTCGCCGCGATGACGCGCCTCGGCTTCGGCTTCGGCGACGGTGCGACGCGCCTTCGTGTCGGCGTCGTCGATCATCTGACGAGCCTTCACCTGGGCCTCGGCCACCGCTTCGTCCGCCGCTCGCTGCGCGAGCAGCAACGTGCGATGGAGGATGTCCTCCGTCTCGCGCGACCGACCCGAGTCCACCTGCGCGGTGCCCAGCCGTTCGCTCATCTGTCTGACCCGCTCGTTGGCGGCATCGATAGTCGTCGCCGCCCGCTCGAGCAGATCGTTCACGTCGTCGCGGTGATAACCGCGGAATGCTTCCCGGATCTCGACGTCCCGGAGTTCGCGCGCTGTGATCTCCATAACGCGCATCGTACGACTCCTGCGCACAGAAGTGGTGGTTTTCTTCTTCTGTGGCTCCTGTGGCAGGGGTGGAGGGCGTCCACTCCATGCCGACTTTTCCGCTATCGACCGGTCCGGGTCAGCAGCCGAGGACCGACATGAGCACGCGGAGCAAGATGAACAGCACGATGAACGAAAGGTCGAACATCCCAGCCGGCGGGATGATGCGCCGCATCGGTGCGAGCACCGGCTCGGTGATGTCGTGCAGCACACCGTAGATCGTCGCCGCCGGTGTGCCGGGACGGATCGGGAACCACGACATGATCGCTCGGCCCGCGAGAACGATCATGTAGAGCAAGAGCAGATCGCAGATGATCCTCACGTGCGCGCGGCGCGGTACAGGCCTCGAGCCTGCAGGCGCTCCTTCTCCTCTTCCGACACCTCGACGTTCGACGGCGTCAGGAGGAACACCTGCTCGGCCGCCTTCGACATCGTGCCGTTGAGTGCGTAGGCGAGGCCGCTCGAGAAGTCGATGAGGCGACGCTGAAGGTCTCGGTCGACGGCCTGGAGGTTGAGAATTACGGGCTGACCGGCCTTGAGGCGGTCGCCGACTTCCTGCGCATCGTTGAAACCCTGCGGTTCCATCACATGCACGCGGGTCGCGGGCATCGGCACCGCGGTGACGACGCTCGTCGCACGAGGCGCGGGCGCGGGCGTGGGTTCCTCACGCCGAGGGCCGCGGATCACCGTGACGGGTCCGGCGGGATCGATCGACGACCCGGACCCACCCGCGCTCTCGCGGCGGGTTCCGGCGCGCGCGGGTACGCGCTGCTCTTCCTCCACCGCGCCGTCGCCTTCCGCGTAGTAGACGTCGTCGTCGGCATAGAACTCTTCGTCATCGACGAGGCCCAGGTAGACCATCGCCTTGCGCATCACCGACATCAGCGTTGCCTCCTGACCTGGACATTATCGTCGCGTATCCGCAGCGGCGGGACGCGGACCAAAGATTGCGCTGCCCACCCGCACGATCGTGGCCCCTTCCGCCACCGCCGCCTCGAAGTCGCTGCTCATGCCCATTGACAGCTCGGGCAGCCCGAGCTGTCCCCCCAGGTCACGCAGCTGCGCGAAGAACGGCCGGGGATCGGTGGCGGCAGGCGGCACGGTCATCAGACCCTCGACGCGAAGTCCGGCGGTGCGGGCGGTGTCGACGAGCTGAGCGGTGGCGGCCGGCGTGCAGCCGCCCTTCTGGGGCTCGTCACCGACGTTGACCTGGACGAGCACCCGGGCACCGGGGGCGCGGTGCGCGAGCTCAGGCACGAGTTCATCGCGATCGACCGACTGCCAGAGCGCGACGTTGCGCGCGATGGAACGCACCTTGTTGCGCTGCAGCCGGCCGATGAAGTGCCACTCGACGTCGCCGTCGATCGCATCCGCGTGCGCGGCCAACTCTTGGGCGCGGTTCTCGCCGAACACCCGTTGACCCGCGCGCGCAGCCGCCGCGATGCGTTCGGCATCGACGGTCTTCGACACTGCGACGAGTGTGATCCCCGCGGGATCGCGTTCGGCGCGCGTCGCCGCGGCGCGGATGCGCTCGTGCACGTTGTGCAGCCGCACGCCGATGTCGTTGGACCTTTCGTTGACGTCTTCGTTGGAGAAGTCCTGCGTCACGGGAGCATCACGATCGTTGCCTGGCGTCCGGTGCGGCCGTCGCGGCGATACGAGAAGTAGTCGCTCGAGGCCGAGGTGCAGACGTCGATGTCGACGAGACGATCCACGCCGGCACGCGCGAGGGCGATGGCAACCGCAGCTGAGATGTCGAACGCTTGTGTGCCCCACTCCGTGCGAGATTCGACGCTCGCTCCGAAGGTGTCGACCAGCGGACGGAGATCGCGCGCACCGAACTCGTAACGCGGCGCGCGGATGCACGGGCCGAGCACCGCGCGCACCTCGCCGTGACCGATCTCGCGCAACGAGGCGACTGCTCGTTCGACAACACCGGCGAGCAGACCGCGGTGGCCGGCGTGCACGACACCGACCGCGTCGTCGCACGCGAGCGCGATCGGCGCGCAATCGGCGGTGACGACCGCGAGCGGCAACCCCCGCTCGGCCGTCACCAACGCGTCGACAACGGGAGCCGGTACACCAGGTTCGCCCGGCGCGCGCACCACTGCGACGTCGGCGGCGTGGACCTGTTGCATCCAACACCACTGCTCGGGCGCGACGAGGCCGATCGTCTCGGCCAGCAGCGCACGGTTCGCGGCGACCGCGGCGGGGTTGTCACCGACGTGGTCGCCGAGGTTGCTGCCGTCGTACGGAGCGTCCGACACCCCGCCCCGACGGTTGGTGAACCAGACGGGCGAGGTGCCGATCGAAGCGGCAAGCGGTGTGGGTCGAATGGTCTCGATCAGGTCAGCGTAAGAACTCGGGGACGTCGAAGTCGTCCTCGCCGAGGTTCAGCGCGTCGTCGCCGGTGAGACGGTCTTCGTCCTCTTCGAGCCCGAGGGCGGTTTCGCCCGGCAGGGCACGGGCACCCTTGTGCTCACCTTCGTACCGGTCGAAGCCGGCGGCGATCACCGTGATGCGAACCTCGTCGCCGAGCGAGTCGTCGATGACGGCGCCGAAGATGATGTTGGCGTCTTGGTGTGCGGCCTGGCCGATGATCTCTGCAGCTTCGTTCAACTCGAACAGCCCGAGGTCTGACGGACCGCTCACGTTCAGCAAGAGGCCGCGCGCGCCTTCGATGCTCGCCTCGAGCAACGGGCTCGAGATCGCCGAACGCGCCGCCGCGACTGCGCGGCCGTCGCCCGACGCGTAACCGACTCCCATCAACGCGGAACCGGCGCTGGTGAGGATCATCTTCACGTCGGCGAAGTCGGTGTTGATGAGGCCGGGAGTGGTGATGAGGTCGGTGATGCCTTGCACACCTTGCAGCAACACTTCGTCGGCCATCTTGAACGCGTTGAGCATCGACGTGCGTTCGTCGGATACCTGCAGCAAGCGTTCGTTCGGGATGATGATGATCGTGTCGACCTTGTCCTTCAGCTTCTGGATGCCGGTCTCGGCTTGCACCGAACGACGGCGACCTTCGAAACCGAACGGCCGCGTGACCACACCGATCGTGAGCGCGCCGATGGCCTTCGCCACTTCCGCGACGACCGGCGCGCCACCGGTACCGGTGCCACCGCCCTTGCCCGCGGTGATGAACACCATGTCGGCGCCCTTCAGCACCTCTTCGATTTCCTGGCGGTGCTCTTCCGCGGCTTGACGGCCGATCTCCGGGTCGGAGCCGGCGCCGAGTCCGCGTGTGAGTTGACGGCCGATGTCGAGTTTCACGTCCGCGTCGGAAAGCAACAACGACTGCGCGTCGGTGTTGATCGCGATGAACTCGACGCCTTTCAACCCGGCATCGATCATCCGGTTGACGGCGTTGCAGCCGGCGCCGCCGACACCGACGACTTTTATGACCGCGAGGTAATGCTGCGGAGCGCCCAACATCGCCGACCTTCCTTATGAACCCGTGGGGGTTGAACAGGAGGCGTGAGGTGCGGCAACGCTGCTCAGCACACTTGCTGGCAGCTCTTGCACGCCCCAAGCCTCGACCTCAGGTTCAGGTTGACCGTTATGTCAACCTGCGCCTTTCGTCGAGACAATAAACGAGCGCGCCCCCTACTTCAAACATCGGAGCGCAGATACACGACGTGACGACCGACCTGCAGCGTCGCTTTTCGTCACGGACTCGAGACCGGATCGGTCCAGACGGTGACGTCGATGTAGTGGAACGACGCGCCGTTGTAGCGCGCCAGCACCGCAGCCGCGGCGGCGAACTTCGGCCCGAGCATCGCGACGTCGCCGAGGCGTATCTCTCCCACGTCGAGCACGAGCGCAACGGTGTTGGGCCGCAGCGCGATCGACCGCAGATGCGAACGGATGGCGGGTGGTACCGCGGCGACGATGCGCGCCGTGCCCGTGGGGGAAAGCAACTCGTGCAGGCGCGGGACAGTGCGCACACCGGTGATCTCCACCACACCGCTCGGCACGACGCGAGTACGTGCGATGACGCGATTGTTCGCCCCGAGCAGTGCGACGACACCATGCCCTCGCACGTAGGCGACGGGCGTTGCCTCGGTGATGTTGATCCGCAAGGTGCCCGGGAGGGATCGCCGCACCCGCGCCCGCGCCACCCACGGCAATTGTTCGACGCGCGCGGCGACGGCGCCGAGGTCGACCCGCAACAACGCGCGGCCCGGCGCAACCGCGGCCGCGGCGCGCACCGCTTGAGCGGGAACGTGCACTGCGCCCTGCACGTCCACATGGTCGACATCGAGGAACGGCGACTGGATCGCGAGGTAGGTACCGACAACCGCGACCACGACCACGGCCGCGATGACCATCAGACGCATACGACGCCGTCCGGTCTCGCGTCGCACTGCGTCGCGCCGGGCTTCGATCCTCGGGTCGATTTCGAGTGTGGTCATGCGTCACCTGCTTCGTCGTCGAAGCCGATCAGTTGCAGTTCGGGCACCAACACCACACCCGTTGCGTCCGCGACGCGCCGCTGCACGTCACGCACCAGCCGGTAGACGTCGGTAGCCGTTGCGGTGTCGTCGGCGACGAAGAAGTTGGCGTGCTTCTCCGACACCACCGCGCCACCGATGCGCGCACCCTTGGCGCCCGACGCTTCGATGAGGCGGCCGGCCGCATCACCCACGGGATTCGTGAACACCGACCCGGCGTTCTGGCCACCTGGTTGGTGTTCACGTCGCCACTGCACGATCTGCGCGATGCGTGCGTTGCATAGCTCGGGATCGTCGGGTCTGCCGGCGAGGCGCGCGTCGAGGACGACGGTGGTTCCCGAGAGATTCGAGTGGCGGTACCCAAGTTCGAGATCGGCTGCCGTGCGTTCCTCGACCGTGCCCGACCCGAGATCGACGCCCCGCACCGAGATGAGCACCTCGGCCGTATCTCGACCGTGGCCACCGGCGTTCATGCGGACCGCGCCGCCGACGCTGCCGGGTATCCCGACGTAGAACTCCAGGCCGCCGATGCCGGCCGCGGCCGACCGCCGCGCAAGTACCGGCAACGGCACCGCGCTGCCGGCGACGACCTCGCCGGTCGCCCGATCGAGTTCCAAGCCTTCGAATGCACCGTCGAGCACCACCGCGATCCCACGGAAGCCGGCGTCGGCCACCAGCAGGTTCGAACCGCGTCCCATCACGAGTACCGGCACCGCCTGCACGTCGACGGTGCTCGCCAGCGTGCGCACGTCGTCGACGGCGCCGACCCGAACCAATACTGCGAGCGGTCCGCCACAGCGATAGGTCGTGAACGCAGCGCTGGGGGCGTCCCGTTCGACCCGCAGGCCGGCGCGGGCGCATGCCGCTGCCACCGCATCGAGGTCGAGTGCGGGAATGTTCATGGTTTCGCTTCTTGGGCGAGCCACTCGTCGGCGATCGTCGTGAGGTCGCCGGCGCCCAACGTGAGCACGAGGTCGCCGGGCCGGGCGAGGCGGCGCGGCACGTCGAGCAGATCTGTTCGGCGGGGCAGGTACGAAACCGGTGCCGCGGGGTGGCGGTCGAGCACCGCCCGCACGAGCAGCCGCCCCGACACGCCCGCGACCGGGCGCTCCCCCGCCGGGTACACGTCTGTGAGCACCACCGCGTCGGCTCCCACGAACGCATCGGCGAAATCGCGCCACAACGATGCGGTGCGCGAGTAGCGGTGCGGCTGGAACACCACGATCACGCGGTTCCATCCACCTTCGCGAGCGGTCGCGATCGCCGCTGCCACTTCGCCGGGGAGGTGCGCGTAGTCGTCGATGAACGTCACACCGTTCCACTCACCGCGGAACTGGAAGCGGCGGGCGACGCCACCGAACGAACGCAGGGCATGCTGTACCGCCTCGAAGCCGACCCCGATCTCGAGCGCGAGGGCGGCCGCTCCGGCCGCGTTCGCCGCGTTGCGCACGCCGAGCGGCAACTCGATCTCACCGAGCGTGCCGGCGGCCGTGGCGAGCGTGAAGCGGCTCCCGGAACGGTCGCCCCGATAGTCGAGGATCCGGTAGTCGGCGTCAGGCGAAATGCCGTACGTGCGCGCGCGTGCGTGTCGTGACGCGAGACGATTCGCCACTGGGTCGTCGGCACAGGCGACGAACGCGCCGGGTACAGCCGTGGCGAAGCGCTCGAAGGCCGACACGAGCTGCTCGAAACCGCCGTAGTGGTCGAGATGGTCGGGTTCGACGTTGGTGACGATCGCCGCTTCGGGTGCCAATTCCAAAAACGTGCCGTCGCTCTCGTCGGCTTCGACGACGAGCCACTCCCCTGCGCCGTACCCCGCGTTCGCGCCGACTTCGTTGAGGTCGCCGCCGATCACAAAGCTCGGGTCCCACGACGCGGCCCGCAGCACGAGCGTAAGCATCGAAGCAGTTGTGGTCTTCCCGTGCGAGCCGGCGATCGCGATCGAACGGCGTGCGGCCACGATCGCGCGCAGCATCCCGGACCGGTGCAAGACCGTGACGTCGCGTTCGCGCGCCGCGACGAGTTCGACGTTGTTCGCAGGCACCGCGGTGGAATACACGACCGCGTCGAGGTCGGGCGTGATCAGTGCAGGGTCGTGACCGACGTGCACCTCGACTCCGGCCGCGGTGAGCCGGGCGAGCACCGTGGATTCCTTCAGGTCTGAACCGGACACGTAATGGCCCATGCGCGCGAGGAACAACGCGATCGCGCTCATGCCCGAGCCGGCGACACCGACGATGTGGATTCGCCGTGGCCGGTCCAGAACGAGGTCGAGGTTGCGCAGGTCGATCACCGGATCGCTCATTGCGCTGCTCGCCCTTCGACGAGATCCGCGAGTGCGTCGGCGGCGTTCGGGCGGGCAAGCGCGCGGGAGGAGGCGCTCATCTGGTTGAGGCGAACCGGGTCGGCGAGCAAAGACGAAAGCAATGGGTCGAGGGTTTCGGCCCGGCATTCGGGATCGGGCACCACCACCACGGCGCCCGCCGCTTCGAGCGTACGGGCGTTGCGCATCTGGTGGTCGCTCGGCGCGCCGGGGAGGGGTACGAGTACCGCGGGCAGACCGGCTGCGGTGAGTTCCGCAATCGTGCCCGCACCCGCTCGGCACACCGCAATCGACGTACGCGCGAAGAGTTGGTCCATGTGTTCCTCGTACGGCACCTGCGAGTAGCGCAGCGCGTCGTCGGGCTTGCGGAGTTCCTCGAGACGGTGCGCGCACTCCTCGAGGTTGCGTGGGCCGGTGACGTGGTGAAGCGCAATGTCGGTGCGGTCGCGCCAGCGGTCGTAGAGACCGAGCGCAGCAGCGTTCACCGTGCCCGCACCGAGCGCGCCGCCGAACATCGCGACAGTCGCCGGATCGCGCTCCGGTTCACGATGAAGGTCGCGGAACTCACGGCGCACCGGGTTGCCCGTGAGCGTGGCGCCCGGCAGTGGCGTGCCCGGCAACGAAACGGCGGGCTGCGCGCCGAGGCGCACACCGATGCGGTTCGCGAGGCCCGGCGCGGCGTCTTGTTCGTGCACGACGCGCGGCACACGCAGCAACCACGCGGCCACGAGGCATGGAAGTGACGCGTATCCCCCGAAGCCGACGACCACGCGAGGTCGGTACCGACGAACGAGCGCGATCGCTCGCGCGAATGCGAGGAGTGTCGCGCCCACGACGGCGACGTTCTCGACCGTGAGGCGACGCTGCAACCCGCGCCCGGGCAGCAGGTCTATACCGAAACCGGCTTCGGCGACGACCCGGCCTTCGGGGCCGCGCCGGCCGCCGACGAAGCGCACGGTCGAAGCGGGGTGCCCGCGCTGCACGAGCGTCTGCCCGAGCGCGATCGCGGGATAGGTGTGACCCCCGGTTCCTCCGCCGGCGAGCAACGCGAAAACCCGTTCGGTCACGACGTGGAGTCGGCGGTTGCGACGGGCCGAGACGCGTCGCTTTCTTCGCGCCGCGGTGGGCACTGCCGCGCGATGTTCGCGAGCATGCCCGCGCCCGTCATCGTGAACACGAGGGCCGAGCCGCCCGCCGACAAGAACGGCAGCGGGATGCCCGATACGGGAAGCACCGCGACGACGGCACCGAGGTTGATCGCGGCCTGGCCCACGACCCACGCGGTGACCCCCGCGGCAAGCAACGTGCCGAAACGGTCAGGTGCGCGTCGGGCGATGCGCAAGCCGACCAGCCCGAAACCGGCGAAGAGCGCGAGTACGAGCAGGCAGCCGACCAACCCGAGCTCTTCGCCGATGATCGCGAAGATGAAGTCGGTGTGTGCGTTCGGCAGGAACATCCACTTCGCGCGGCCCTGCCCCAGACCCACACCAGCCGTGCCGCCACTGCCGAGGGCGATCAACGACTGTCGGATCTGGTAGCCGGTGTTCGAGGCGTCGTGCGAGGGGTGAAGGAACGCGAGCACCCGCGCCCGCCGGTACGGCACCGCCATCGACGCGACGACGGCGCCGACGAATCCGACGGTGAGCAGGCGAAGCAGTTGACGGGTCGGGAGACCACCGACGATGAGGCCGGCGAGCACAATCACCGCCAGCACGATCGTGGAGTCGAGGTCGGGTTCGATGAGCACGAGGAATCCGATGCCACCGGTAACCAGGAGCACCGGCTTCAGAACCCGTTCCCAGTTGGCGACGTCCTCGGCGCGCCGGGTCATCACGTCGGCCATATAGATGAGGAGTGCGAGCTTCGCGATCTCACTGGGCTGGAACCGGATGGCACCCGATCCGAGCCAGCGACGGGCACCGTCCACCTGGATGCCGATACCAGGCACCAGTACGAGGCACAACGTCGCACCCGCGATCAGGAGGAGCGGGATCGACGCCTTGCGCCAGTGCCGGTAATCGATGCGAGAGGCCAACCAGAACGTGCCCGCGCCCACGACCGCCCACATCAACTGCCGCTCGAAGAAGTACCACGACGACCCGTACGCGCTCAGCGCTTGCACCGCCGATGCCGACAGGATCATCACGAGCCCGACGACGTTCAACACGACCACGGTCGCGAGCAGGACGAGGTAAGCGGGAGGTCGAGGGAGCGGCGCGGGGCGCGTACGGGACCGCACGCGTTCGAATACCGCGGGGACACGCACCGAGATGCCGAGCGAGCTCACTGCGCACCCACCTCGGCGGTTTCCCCACCTTGAAGCAACGCTCGTACCTCGGACGCGAAGTGGTCGCCCCGTTGTGCGTAGGAGCTGTACGCGTCGAACGACGCGCAGCCCGGCGAGAGCAGCACGACGTCGCCCGACTGCGCGTAGGCGTCGGCGGCCTTCACTGCGTCGCCCATCGTCGCGACGCGGGTGACCGGGCGCATGCGTTCGAAGGCGCGCTGCACGTCGGGGCCGGCCTCTCCGAACGCGACGACTGCTCGTAGGTGATCCGCGGCGCCGGTGAGCACCGACAGATCGAGACCCTTGTTACGCCCGCCCGCGAGGAGCACGACGGAATCGAACGCGCGCACGGCGTGCATCGCCGCGTGCGGGTTCGTCGCCTTGGAGTCGTCGAACCATTTCACTCCCCTAGCTTCGCCTACCAGCGCGACGCGATGGGGGAGGGTCTCGTACGACGCCAGCGCGGCGCGCACGCCGTCGGTGGCCGCACCGACGGCGACCGCGGCAGCCGACGCGGCCAGCGCGTTTGTGACGTCGTGCGGCAGCGCACGGCGCATCTCCGCAACCCGCGCCA
>JAODBJ010000350.1 GCA_025463905.1 Actinomycetes bacterium | reverse complement strand
AGTACGCGTCCGGCAGATCGAGCGCGTGCGCGATCGCGTATTGAAAGGGCGCGCCGTTCACGTACGTGAGGAACTGTTTCGCCGTGCGCACCGCGTTGACGAGGTCGGCCGGGCCGCACGCCCACCCGACCTTCCAACCCGTGAAGGAGAACGACTTGCCACCGGAAGAGATGGTGAGGGCGCGGTCGCGCATGCCGGGCAACGAGGCGAGGGGTACGTGCGTGCCGTCGAACACCAAGTGCTCGTACACCTCGTCGGTGACGGCGATCACGTCGTGTTCGACGCACAGCCGGGCGATCTCGTCGAGTTCTTCGCGCGAGAACACTTTTCCGGTGGGATTGTGCGGTGAGTTGAGCAAGACCATGCGCGTCCGGGCCGTGAACGCGCGCTCCAGCTCCTGCACGTCGAATACGTATTGCGGCGGGTGCAGGGTCACGACCCGCAACTGCGCGCCCGCCATCGCCGCGCAGGCCCGGTACGAGTCGTACGTCGGTTCGAAGGTGATGATCTCGTCGCCCGTCTCGCAGCATGCGAGGATCGCCGCCGCGATCGCCTCAGTCGCGCCCGCCGTGACGAGCACTTCCGTGTCGGGGTTGACGTCGAGTCCGTAAAACCGCAGTTGGTGGCGCGCGACGGCGGCGCGCAGCTGCGGGATCCCGATGCCCGGCGGATACTGGTTGTGTCCGGCCCGGATGGCGTCGATCGCGACCTGCGCGACTTCGGCCGGCCCGTCCGTGTCGGGAAAGCCCTGGCCGAGATTCACCGCACCGGTCGAGACCGCGAGCGCCGACATCTCCGCGAAGATCGTCGTCCCGAACCCCTGTAGACGGGCGTTGAGGTACGGGACGCGCGCAGTCATTACGAGCCGGCAAACTCCGGGATCACGTGCGTGCCCATCAGTTCAATGGTCTGCATGACCTTCTCGTGCGGAATCTTGTACGGGTTCACCAGGCACAGAAGCAGGTCGACGCCCGCCTCCTGGTACCGCCGGCACGATTCGATTGCCTGATCCGGCGTGCCCAGTACACACGCGCCCGACTCCACGAGATATTCGAGCGAGAGAAGGTCGAGTGAGCCGTCGTCGGCCACCGTCTTCATGGCCGCGGCGTAGTCGTAGTTGCCGAGTGCTTGGTTGCGTTCGGCCATCCAGTCGGCCACCGACGCGATCTGCCGGGCACCGACTTTCGGGTACCACTCGAACGATTCACGCGCCGCTTCACGCGCGTCGGCTTCGTTCGGCGCGACGTTGCACATGGTGAACGTGGCCGCCGCGTTGTGCACGTACTTGCCGATCGGCGTCGTGCACTTCTCCACCGCCTCGCGGTAGATATCGATCTTCTTCTTCACCTCTTCGGGCGACACACCCACCGCGAATGAGCACAAACCGAGGCCGAGGTCACCCATCTGGCGATGGCCGTCGTCGCTCGTGGTCGCGCCCCACAGTGGCGGGTGCGGTTGCTGCAACGGCTTCGGCTGCACGCGCCGGCGCGGCATCTGCCAGTGCTTCCCGGAGAACTCGTAGGTGTCGTTGGTCCAACACCCGACGACGTGCTCGAGCGCCTCGCGCCACATGTCGCGCGTCTCGTGCGGTTCCACGCCGAAACCTTCGAGCTCGGCCCGCGTCGCCGAGCGTCCCGTGCCGAAGTCCACGCGACCATCGGACAGCAGGTCGAGCACGGCGGCCGACTCCGCGGTGCGCACCGGATGGTTGTAGGGCTTGGGCATGAGGCGCACGCCGTAGCCGATGCGCATACGTTCGGTGCGGCTCGCGATCGCGCCGTACAGCACTTCGGGGTTCGAGCAGTGCGAGTACTCCTCGAGAAAATGGTGTTCCACCGTCCAGAACGCGTGGAAGCCCATGCGGTCGCCGAGGATCGCTTGCTCGAGCGTGTCCTTGTAGGCGCGGTGCTCGCTGCCGGCATCCCATGGGCGAGCGACAGGGATCTCGTAGAAGAGTGCGAACTTCACGGCGCGGGAGTGTACGAGGAAGCAAGCGCGCCGAGCACAGCGGTGGGACCGAGCGGCGTACGTGTCACGGTCGCACCGACCAGCGCGAGCGCGTCGGCAACTGCGTTGAACACGCACGGCGGCGAGCCGATCGCGCCCCCTTCGCCCATTCCCTTGTGGCCTCCCGGCGTCGCCGAGGGCGTTTCCACGTGGCCGTACTCGATTACCGGTACCTCGGTCGCGGTCGGTACGAGGTAGTCGAGGAACGTGGCGGTAAGGGGGTTGCCATCGGAGTCGTACACGAGGTGCTCGTAGAGCGCGCCACCGATTCCCTGTACGACACCGCCTGCGATCTGTCCTTCTACCACCATCGGGTTGATCATCACGCCACAGTCTTCGCTCACCACGTACCGCAGCACGCGCACGATGCCCGTCGCCCGTTCCACTTCGACGGTGCAGATGTGACATGCGTTCGACCAGGTGATCGGCGGCGCCTTGAAGGTGGCCGTTGCTTCGAGGCCCGATTGCATTCCGGGTGGCAACTTGGCGCTGTCGAGGTGCGCGGCGCGCGCGACCTCGGCCCAGGCGATGAAGCGCGACGGCGTGCCTCGCACGGCGATGCGACCGTCCGCGAGCTCGAGGTCGGCGGGCGACGCCTCCATGAGGTGCGCGGCGATGTCGAGCGCCTTGGCCCGCACCTCGGCCGACGCGGCCCGGCACGCACCACCGGCGATCACCGCGGTGCCGCTGCCACCGGTCCCGCGGCCGAAGGGCGTGGGCTCGGTGTCGCCCTGCACGACCACGACGTCGTCGAAGTCGATCCCGAGTTCCTCGGCCACCACTTGCGCCATGGTGGTTTCGATGCTCTGGCCGTGGGAGCCGGTGCCGAGGTGCACGGAAACCTTGCCGGTGGGTTGCACGCGCACCAGTGCGGCATCGGTCGAGAGCGGGTCCATCATGCCCATGCTCGTGGGCTCCACGTACAGCCCGATGCCGATACCCGAGAGCCGGCCGTCGGTTTCGAACGCGCGGCGCTGCTCCACGCGGAACTCGTCGTAGCCGATGATCGCTGCCGCTTGTTCGAGCGTCTCTGCGGGGGTGACGGTGTCGAGCGTCATGCCGAACGCGCTCGTGTACGGCAATTCGCCGGCCTGCACCACATTGCGTCGCCTGAAGTCGAGCGGATCGATGCCGACCGCGCGCGCCGCCACATCCATCATCTGCTCCCGGGCGACGGTCTCGAACATCCACGGGCCGCGGTACGCGGCCCGACCGCAGGTGTTGGTCCACACCGCGCGCGTATGGAACCCGGCCAACGGCACCCGGTACGGGCCAGGGAACAGGATGCCGACGAACCCGCCCGTCGCGCCCGTACCGCCAACCGGGAACGCACCGCAGTCCTCGAGATGGTCGAGGAACACGCCCAGGAGCGCTCCATCGTTCTCGACGGCGAAGGTTGCCGTGCCGCGGTCGAGGCGAGCGTGATTCGACGCGATGAGATTCTCCCGCCGGTCCTCGATCCACTTGAGCGCACGACCGAGCACGCGCGCCGCGAGCACCACCGTGAGCTCTTCACGACCCGTGAAGAACTTCTGACCGAAGCCACCGCCGACGTCGCGGCCGATCACCCGCACCAGCTGCTCGGGTACTCCGGCCACACGCGCGCAGGCGAGGCGAACCTCATGAGGGTTCTGCGTGCTCATCCATACCTGTAGCGCGCCATCACTCGGTTCGTACGCGGCGATCACGCCCCTCGGTTCCATCGGCACGTTCGTTTGCCGCTGCTGGTGGAACGTCGCAGTCACAACATTGGGCGCGTCCTGCAAGACGCGTTCGAGGTCGGGGTGCACTGGCGGCGCCATGTCCTGGGCCACGTTCGACCCGAGCTCGGCGTGCACCAGATTGTGCGTGTCGTCGGCGGCGCGCTCGAAGTCGACAACCGCCGGCAACTGTTCGATGTCGACCTCCACGAGATCGCACGCGTCTTCGGCGATGTAGCGGCTGTCGGCCACGACGAGCACGATCGGCTCGCCGACGAACCGCACGTCCCCATTCGCCAGCGGGCGCAACGGAGCACCCGGCATCGATGCCAGCATCGTGGGCTGCATCTGCACCGATTCGACGCGCGGATTGAGGTCGTCGGAGGTGAGCACCGCGTGCACACCGTCGAGCGCGCGTGCCGCTTCGACATCGACCCGGGTGATACGGCCGCGTGCGATGTCGCTGCGCACGAACGCGACATGCAACATGCCAGGCAGCACGATGTCGTCGACGTACGAACCGTGCCCGGTGAGCAGGCGCGCGTCTTCGCGCCGCAGCACCGATTGCCCGACGAACCTTCCCGCCGCGGAGTGCAGGCCGCTCATGAGGACACGGCTCGCTGCACAGCCTTCACGATGCCCTGGTAGCCGGTGCAGCGGCAGATGTTGCCGGACAGTGCTTCGCGAACTTCTTGGTCGTTCGGGTTCGGGTTCTCGGCCAGCAACGCGGTGATCGACACGACGAACCCCGGCGTGCAGAACCCGCATTGCAGCCCGTGCTCCGCGCGCAGCGCGTCCTGCACGGGGGAAAGCGCACCGTCGGGCCCGCCAAGCCCTTCGACGGTGGTGACCCTCGCGCCTTCAGCTTGCACGGCGAAGACCAGGCACGATCGCACCGCGTCACCGTCGAGCAGCACGGTGCACGCGCCGCATACGCCATGCTCGCAACCGAGATGGGTGCCGGTGAGCGCGCACTCTTCTCGCAGGAAATCGGCCAGCGTGAGCCGGGCTTCCACCCGCGCGCGCCGGCGTTCGCCGTTCACGTTCATCGTCACCGCGATGTCGTCATCGTGCATCGCGCACCTCCGCCAACGCATCCGAGAGAGCAAGCGAGACAACATGCTGCGCGATCGCGAGGCGCGCCGCGCCCGAGGCGTGCACATCGTCGGTCGGGTCGAGGCCGCGCACTGCCGCAGCTGCGACCTCCATTGCGTCGACGTCGGTAGCGATCGCGCCCGTCAACGCCGCTTCGGCATCGGCAGCCCGCCACGGCGTGGATGCAACTCCAAAGAGCGCGATCGCGGCGCGCGCTAACCGGCCGTCGTCGTCGGCCGCGAGCGCGCAGGCCGCCCCGGCGATCGCAAAGTCGCCGTGGCGCCGAGCTACCTCGCGTATCCCGAATCCGCTGCGCCCGGACCAGACCGGGAACCGTGCACCTACCAGTAACTCGTCGGGCTCGAGCGTGGTGGTCCACAGACTCTCGAAGAAGGTCGCGGCGTCGGCTCGGCGCGTGCCGCGCTCGGAGGCGATGTCGAACTCGGCGCCCAGCGCCAGCGCGACCGCGGGGAGTTCCGACGCCGGGTCGGCGTGCGCGAGCGAGCCGCCCACCGTGCCGCGATTGCGGATCTGGAAGTGCGCAATGAGCGGCGCGGCCCGAGCGAGCAACGGCACATGAGCGGCAACTGATTCGTCGCGCTCCAGCGCTCGTTGGCGCGTCCCGGCGCGCACGACGAGATGGCCGTTCTCGCGCGTGATTCCGGCCAAGCCGTCGACGCGGTTCACGTCGACGAGGTGGTCGAAGCGAGAGAGCCGCATCGCCAGGATCGGCACCAGGCTCTGGCCCCCCGCCAACACCTTCGCGTCGTCGCCGTACTCGGACAGCAACGTGAGCGCGTCAGTGAGCGTTGCCGGCGCGTGGTATCGAAAGGTCGCCGGCTTCATAACTCCCCCCTGGAAAACTGACGTAAGCGTCAGGGTCACCGTAGCCGCGCGTTGGGTACTACCGGCGTGAGCGACAACGCACCAGCACGATCGGAGGCGCGGCCATGCCTCGCAAACGAACAACTGACGGATCCAAGGCGACGACTGCCACTACCCCGGTTGCCGCTCCGTCCGGCCCGCGTTACGCGGGCACCGGCATATGGCCACCGGTGATCGCCGGTCTGGTGCTCGCCACCGCGGTAGTGATCTTTGTGGCCCAGAACGCGCACGTGATCGGGCTGAAGTTTCTGTGGGTCCATTTCCGCACATCGCCCGCCGTGCTCGTGCTCGCAACCGCGGTGTTGTCGGTCGCGGGGGCAGTGATCGTCGGGGCGATGTGGCGACGGCGGCGCCGGCAGGTTCTCCGTGAGCGCGAAGAACTCGAGCAGCTCCGCACGGTCGTCGAACCCGCGCCCGCGCCCGACGTCGACCTCACGTCCGACACACCTCGCCCGTTCGAGCCCCCCGCCGAACGTCCGGTCGAGCGTTCGTAGTTGCGCCGATGAGCAAGGGCCGCGAGGCGTTCAAACACATCGTCGCGAACCTCGACTATCCCATGTTCGTGCTCACGACCGCCGTCGCGGATCAGCGGAGTGGCTGCCTCGTTGGGTTTGCCTCGCAGTGCAGCATCGACCCGCCGCGCTTTTTCGTGTGGGTCTCGAAGAAGAACCACACCTTCGCCCTGGCCGACAAGGCGCCGGTGTTCGTGGTGCACGCGCTGCGCGAGACCGACTGCCACCTCGCGCGTCTGTTTGGTGAGACCACCGGCGACAAGATCGACAAATTCGAGCACTGCGATTGGGAAGAGGGCCCGAACGGGGTGCCGGTGCTCACCGCCTGCGACTGGTTCGCCGGCACCGTGATCGACCGCAATAACAGCGGCGACCACGTCGGCTACCTGCTCGACCTTCTCGACGCGGGCCGCGCCGACCACGCGAAGGAACCGCAACTCGGGTTCCAGGCCGTGCGCGACCTCAAACCCGGTCACGAGTCGTAACCGCTAGTGGGCGAGCTACTGCGCGAGCGCGCCTTCGATCGCGGCGACCACTTCGGGCGCGTCCGGCTCGACCAGCGGTGAGAACCGTGCGAGCACCTCACCGTCGCGCGACACGAGGAACTTCTCGAAGTTCCAGCGGATATCGCCGGTGTGCCCTTCGGCGTCGGCCGTCTTGGTGAGCTCCTCGTAGAGCTCATGCTGACCTTCACCGTTCACTTCGATCTTCTCGAACATCGGGAACGTCACGCCGAAACTGGTTTCGCAGAACGTCTTGATCTCGTCGGGCGTGCCGGGTTCCTGCGCGCCGAATTGGTTGCACGGAAAACCGAGGACCGCGAACCCACGGTCGCGGTACTGATCGTACATTTGCTGCAGCCCGGCGTACTGCGGCGTCAGCCCGCATTGCGACGCGACATTGACCACGAGGGCCACATTGCCGCGCTGCTTCGCAAGTGCGTCTTGCGATCCGTCGAGCCCTGCGACCGGGACGTCGTACACCGACATTCGGCTTCCCCCTTGGTAGGCGCCAGCCGGCACATTAGGGCGCGATCAGGAGCCCTGTTTGGCCCCGATCAACGCGTCGCCGAGTTCGTAGAGCATTTCGCCGCTCACCGATTCCTTGAATTGGGGCAGGAGCGTACGTTCCTCCTCTTGCACGTGGTGGGCCACCGTCTGTTGGAGGCGTCCGAACGCAGCGACGAAATCGTCAGCGTCAGGTGCAAGCTCGCGGACCTCGGCGATGAGGTTGCGTATTTCCTGGTGGTCCTTCTCGGCTTCCTCCACCAACGTGTCGCCGTCGTCGACAAACCGTCGAACGGCCGGGTACAGCACCCGTTCTTCGATCGACGTGTGCAAGGTCAGATCGTCGGCGATGCGTTGGGCCAGGTCGGCGCGTATGTCGAGGTCGTTGACACCGTCGGTCGCTTGAATGAGGACGAACAACTGCTCGACCTCGCGGTGATCCGTCGTGATCACCTCGATCGCGTCGGCCTTGGCACCAGTTGTGAAATTGCCCTCGATCGGCATGCTCGCCCCTTTCGTCGTTCTCGACGCGCTACCCGAGGGGACCGGCGGCCAACCAGTTCCGTGAGTATCGGTCAGTAGACGACGATGGTACGGGCCGTCTCGCCGCGTTCCATGGCGCTGAAGGCGTCATCGATCTCGCCGAGCGCGATATGGCCGCTCACGAGGAGCGCCAGGTCGATCTTCCCGGCGGAATGCAGGCGAAGCATCTCCGGGAAGTCGCGTTGCGGGTCGGTGGAGCCGTACACGCAGCCGCGCACCGTCTTCGCGTCGACCATCATCTGCATCGCCCCGAAGGTCACGACGTCGCCCATTGCGGACGCCCCGACCAACGTGACCGTGCCGGCGCGACGCGTCATCGTGAACGCCGATTGCATCGTTGCCGGCGAGCCCACCACTTCGATCGCATGGTCGGCGCCGCGGCCTGCGGTGAGGTCGCGCACGGCGGCAACGGCGTCTTGTGTCGACGCGTCGACAGTTTCGGTGGCACCGCATCGGCGCGCCAGGTCCAGTTTGGCGGGCACCCGGTCGATCGCGATGATCGGCGACGCGCCGGCGAGACGCGCGCCCTGCAACGCGGACAGCCCCACTCCTCCGCACCCGATGACCGCGACACTCTCGCCTGGGCGCACACACGCGCTGTGCACGACGGCACCGATGCCGGTGACCACACCGCAGCCCACGAGCGCGGCGAGGTCGAGAGGAAACTCGGGGTCGATCGGCACCGCGGCGTTCGCGGGAACGATCGTCTCTTCTCCAAAGGTCGCGGTGCCGAACGTGCTGAACACGCCCGCACCGTCGCGGTCGCGCGCGTACGGGCCGGCGAACGCATGGTCCATGCCATGCTCACACAACTCGGTATGGCCGCGCACGCAGTAGAAGCAACGGCGACACGGCACGACCCAGCTCAGCACCACGTGGTCGCCGGGCGCGACTTGCGACACACCGTCGGCGACCTCGGCGACGACGCCCGCGCCTTCGTGGCCCAACACCGCCGGCAGCGCGCCGGGGATCGCGCCGCGAGCAACGCTCAAGTCCGAATGGCACACGCCGGTGGCGGCGAGGCGTACGCGCACCTGTCCGGGCGCGAGCGCCGGCAGCTCGAGGTCCTCGACCGAAAGCGCGCGGCCCGATTCCCGAAGGACTGCAGCCTTCACGCTTGCGGGCTGGGCCCGAACACCAGTGGCAGCCGATCTGCTTGGCGAATCCCGGCCGAGTAGTGGATTTCGGTGCCCTCCGCCAGGTGGTACTCGGGGATCCGACGGTGGAACTCTTCGAGCGCGACCCGCAGCTCCATACGCGCGAGGTGCGAACCAAGGCAGCGGTGGGGTCCACCGCCGAACGCGAGGTGGCGATTCGGGCTACGCGTGAAGTCGACTTCTTGCGCGCCGTCGAACTCGGCGTCGTCGCCGTTCGCGGCGCCGATACACATCGTGGCGTGATCGCCGGCGCGAATATCGACACCGTCGATCGTGCAGTCCTGTTTCACCACGCGCGGCACCATCATCACCGGCGTCTCCGTGCGCAACAATTCCTCGATCGCGCTCGCCGTCAGCGTCGGGTTTTCCACGATCTCGCGGCGTCGTTCGGGGTTCCGAGCGAGGTACACGATGTTGCAATCGAGCGTCGCGGTGACGGTGTCGAGGCCGCCGAGCAGCAACAGGTGGCAGATGCCGAGCAACTCCGCCTGGGTGAGCGGGCGGCCTTCGATCTGAGTAGTGACGAGCCGGCCGAGCAGCGCGTCGTCGGGGTTGCTACGGCGTTCCTCGATCGCGTTCTCGAAGTAGACGGTGATGTCGCGGCCCGTTTGTTCGCGGATGCGCTGGGCGCCCTCCCAATCGTCGGGTGCGACGTCGGGGCGGATCGTGTTGTCGCGCCACTGCAAGAACGTGGTGAGGTCCGACTGCGGCAGGCCCATGAGCGCGAGGAAGATCGTCGACGGCAACGGCGTGGCGAAGTCCTCATGGAAATCGCAGCCATCCTTCGACGCGAACTCGTCGATGACGCGGTTCACGAGCAAACGCGCGTCGGGTTCGAGCGCCGCCATCTTCTTGGGCGAGAACTCCGGGTCGAGAAGGCGGCGGTACTTCGCGTGCTCGGGCGGATCCACCTGCAGCGGGATGAGCGGGTGCTCCTGCCCGATCGAGATCGCGTCGAACGACGACGAGAACGTCTCCGGGTGTTTCAGCGCCCACTGCACGTCGGCGTAGCGCGACAGGTATACCGCCGACGTGCCCTCGAACATGCCGGGACCGCGCGCCACCGGGCACGTTTCGCGCATCTCGCGGTACACGGGTAACGGTTCGTCGGCGCATGCTTGTGAGAACAGCAGCGCCATCGGGTCTGCGGGTGCTTCTGCGGATGCTTCGATGCTGTGATCAAGGGTGGCCATGTGCGTTTCCTCCGGTTGCAGGACGGCCGCCGAGGCCTCTCCATACGAACTGCCACACGTGGGCGGCAAGGTCGAGCGGAGCGGCGCGGCCGAGAGTGACGTCGTGGATACCGGCGAGTACGAGGGTGAACGTGGCGTGCGCGTCTCTCACTGGATCGGCCGACGCAACCGCTCCCGCAGCGTCGGCGCGGCGGATTTCGTCGACGAGAAGGTGTACGAGCGGCGCGATCGCGGCGTCGAGTTCGTCGGGATGCTCCTCCGACAAGCGCCGGTGCTCACGCACGAGCACGCCGGCGTAGCCGAGCGCGCCCGGGTGGGTGAGCATCTCGAACAGGCCCACCACGTACGCACCTAGGCGCGCTTCGGGTTCCTCGTTTCGTGCGATCTGCGCGGCGAGGATCCGGGCGCCGAGGCCGCTGTCGTCTTCCAAGAGGGCCAGCAACAGATCGTCTTTGCCCTGGAAGCAGCGGTAGAAGCCCTTGAGGGAGGAGCCGGCCCGCTCCGCTACCTGCGCCACCGTGAACGCGCTGCTACCCGATTCGTTGGCGAGTTCGCGAGCCGCGGCGACAAGCGCATCCATGCGCGCAACCGAGCGGGCACGCGACTCCTCCAAGGAACGGTCGAGCGCCCGGGTGCGCCATGCCCGGGCGGGGAGACGGTCGCTAACCGTTTCGGAGAATGTCATTCTCCTCAGTGTCGCGCAAGGTTGGGATCAGCTCAAGCGCTGAGGCGAGGATCAGCGCAAACGCACCCGCTTGAAGACCCACCCCTTTGGGCTACAACAGCCTCATGACCGAAACGCGCGTCCTGCCGCCGAAGCCCGTTGTGTCGTTCGCCACCTACATCGAGGCGGGCGGCGGAGCCGGTCTCGATGCGGCGGCCAGGCTCGGCCCCGACGCGACGATCGAAGAAGTGCTGGCCTCGGGCCTGCGCGGCCGGGGCGGTGCCGGGTTTCCCACTGGGCGCAAATGGCAGACGGTGGCCGAGATGAAGTCGCCCGATTACCCGACGAGCGTGGTCGTGAACGCCGCCGAAGGGGAACCGGGATCGTTCAAGGACCGCACGATCCTGCGCCGCGACCCGTACCGCGTGCTCGAAGGCGCGCTGATCGCCGCGTACGCAGTGCGAGCCGACATCGTCGTAATCGCGCTCAAGGCGTCGTTCACACAGGAGCTCGCGCGTATGCAGGACGCGATCGCAGAAGCGCGCGATGCGGGATGGCTCGACAATGCCGACGTCACGGTGGTCGCGGGACCGAGCGAGTACCTCTACGGAGAGGAAACGGCGTTGCTCGAAGTGATCGACGGGCGACCGCCGTTCCCGCGTATCGCGCCGCCGTACCGCCACGGCATCGACGAGTTCGGCGACGCCGCAGGAGAGAGCGCGGCGCGCCTCGAGCTGGCCGCGCCCGACGAACTTTCGGAAGCTCCACCCACGCTCGTGAGCAACACCGAGACGTTCGCCAACATCCCCGGCATCCTTGCCCAAGGCGCCGACTGGTTTCGCGAGATGGGCACCGCCGATTCGCCCGGCACGATCGTGTGCACGATCACGGGCGCGACGCGTCGCCATGGGGTCGGCGAATTCGAGATGGGGACGCCTCTGTCTGAAGTGATCGAGGAGATCGGCGGCGGCGCGGAAGGCGACCACACGATCACCGCGGTCATGTCGGGAGTCGCGAACCCGTTGCTTCCCGCGTCACTGCTCGATACGCCACTCACGTATGAAGCGATGCGCGACGCCGGGTCGGGACTCGGTGCGGCCGGCTTCATCGTGTTCGACGACGGCGACGACCTCATTGCGGTCGCGCACGGCGTCGCGCGGTTCTTGTCGGTGGAATCCTGCGGGCAGTGCACGCCGTGCAAGCAAGACGGCCTCGCAATCTCCGAACTGCTCGACCGCGTGCGGCGGAACGAAGCGACCGAGATCGATCTCGTCCTACTGAACGACCGGCTCACCACCGTCGCCGATTCTGCGCGTTGCAACCTTGCGACGCAACAACAGCTCGTGATCAGAAGCGTGCTCGAGCTGTTCCCCGACACAGTCGCAGCGCACATTCACCACAGCCACCGCGCGAGCGAGCCGTACGTGGTCGCGCCGATCGTCGATATCAGCGGCGACCGAGCGGTTCTCGACGTCCAACACACGCGCAAGCAACCCGACTGGACCTACGACGACACCTGGTCAGGCAAGACCCCCGCCGACTGGATCGACGAGCGCGCCCTCTTCGACTCCCACGACGACCGCTGACCCCGCCGCAGTGCCCACCCCCGCGGCCGCGTTCGCGTTCGCGAACATGGGGTGATGCTGCTCGAACGGGTTGTCGACACGTCGGGTCGGGTCGCGGCCACTCGCGCTCGGAAGGAGAAGGTGTCGGCGCTGGCCGCCTTGTTGCGAGAGTTGGCACCGGAGGAGATCGAAACAACGGTCGGCTTCCTCACCGGCGAAGCGCGCCAGGGTCGCGTCGGAATCGGGTGGGCCACGCTCGCAGCGATCGACACTGCGGGCGCGACGACGCCGAGCATCACGATCGGCGAGCTCGATGCCGCCATCTCGGAGGTCGAGGCAACGACGGGGGCAGGGTCGAACGAACGCCGTCGGGTCGTGTTGCGGGCCCTCCTCTCCCGCGCGACCACCGACGAAGTCGACTTCATGCGCCGCCTGTTACTTGGTGAACTTCGGCAGGGCGCGCTGGCGGGGCTCATGAACGACGCGATCGCGAAGGCGGCCGAAGTGCCGCTCGCAGTCGTGCGCCGCGCGGCGATGCTGTCGGGCGACTTGGGTGCAACCGCGCGCCTCGCGCTCACGAGTGGCGAAGAAGCACTGCGCGCGGTGTCGCTCGAAGTGTGCAAACCCGTGTTGCCGATGCTGGCGGCCACCGCCACCGACGTCGCCAGTGCGATCGAGAGCACAGGGCGTTCGTCGGTGGAATGGAAGCTCGACGGCGCGCGCGTCCAGGTACACCGCGACGGCGAGGAGGTGCGCGTGTACACGCGCAATCTCAACGACATCACGGAGCGACTCGGCCACATCGTCAACGTCGTGCGCGCGTTTCCCGCCACGAGTTTCGTACTCGACGGCGAAGCGATCGGCGTCGACGACGACGCGCGCCCGCAACGATTCCAAGACACGATCAGCGACTTCAGCCGCGACACCACACCCGCCCGCAACGGGCTCCAAGCATTTTTCTTCGACATTCTCCATCTCGACGGTGAAGACCTTCTCGACCGCCCACTCGCCGAGCGCGCCGACGCACTCGCGCGCCTCGCGGTCGGCTACACGGTGCCGTCCGTGCACACCGACGACCCGGAGGTCGCCGCCGCAGTCCTGGCCGAATCACTCGCGAACGGGCACGAGGGCGTGATGGTGAAGTCGCTCGACTCGCGCTACGAGGCCGGCCGGCGTGGTGCGGCATGGCTGAAGGTGAAGCCCGTCACGACGCTCGACCTCGTGGTGCTCGCGGCCGAATGGGGCCACGGGCGCCGGCGAGGTTGGCTGTCGAACATCCATCTCGGCGCGCGGGACACCAGTGGAGACGGGTTCGTGATGGTGGGCAAGACGTTCAAAGGTCTTACCGATGAACTCCTCGCGTGGCAGACCGACCGGTTCCAAGAACTCGCAACCGGCCAGGAAGGAATCACCGTCTCCGTAAGGCCGGAACTCGTGGTGGAAATCGCACTCGACGGCGTGCAACGCTCGACTCGATACGCGGGCGGTGTCGCGCTGCGATTCGCCCGGGTGCGGCGCTACCGCGACGACAAGATCGCCGACGAAGCCGACACGATCGACACTGTGCGCGCTCTGCTCGGAGGCCCCGGATGACTCAGTACGCTCACAGCATGGCCACGCTCGATTATCAGGCGTTCGACGCCGACAACCACTACTACGAGGCGATCGACGCGTTCACGCGTCACCTCGACCCGAAGCTCGGGCCCCGCACCGTGCAGTGGGCCGAGATCGATGGTCGCAAGTATCACGTGGTGGGCGGGCGCGTCAGCCGCGCCGTCGTGAACCCCACGTTCAATCCGATCGCGAAGGCCGGCGCGATGCACGACTACTTCCGCGGCAACCCGGAGGGGCGTCAGCCGTGGGAGTTCCTCACCGAGCGCGAGCCGATCCCCGCCGAGTACCGCAACCACGACGCCCGCCTCGCGCGCATGGACGAGTTCGGCCTCGAAGCGATCTGGCTCTTCCCCACCCTCGGCATGCTTTACGAAGAGCTGCTCAAAGACGACCCGGAAGCGGTCACGATCACGTTCAGCGCGTTCAACCGCTGGCTCGAAGAAGACTGGGGCTTCGCCTACCAGGACCGCATTTTTGCGGCGCCCTACATCTCGCTCTGCGACGTCGAATGGGCGGTGCGCGAGCTCGACTGGGCGCTCGACCATGGTGCGCGCCACGTCGTGATGCGGCCGGCGGCGCCGCTCACCGCACACGGCCACCGCACTGCAAGCGACACGACCTTCGACCCGTTCTGGGCGCGCGTGAACGAAGCCGGCATCTCCGTTGTGGTGCATGCGGGCGACAGCGGCTACTCGTCGAACGGGTACGCCCTCGACGGGTTCGCGGCCGGGTTCGCCGGCGGAACGTGGCGGCCGAACATCAAGTCGTTCCACATCGAACGCGCCGCCTTCGACTTCCTGATCACGCTGTCGTTCGACAAACTCTTCGAGCGGTTCCCGAACCTGCGGATCGCGTCGGTGGAGAACGGCTCGGAGTTCCTCGGCGAGCTGTTCAAGAAATTGCGTTCCACCGACCGCAAGATGCCCGGGTATTTCGCCACCGACGCGGTCGCGTCGTTCCGTGAGCACGTCTGGATCAACCCGTTCTGGGAAGACGACGTGTACGATACGGCCGACCTCATGGGCGCCGACCGGGTGATCTTCGGCTCCGACTGGCCGCACATCGAAGGCATGCCCCGGCCGCTCGACTACGTCACCGAACTCAAAGAGTTCGACGACGACAGCCGGCGCAAGATCCTGCGCGACAACGTCCGCGAATTGAACTCGCCGCGTCGATAGGGGGGAATCCGTTCCCCCCTGTCGTCGCTCTCCCTAGCGAGGCGTGATCGCGCCGACCAGCCCGTGCGCTTCCTCGCTCGGACCGGCGCTGAACAGCAAGCTGTTGGTGGTACCCGCAGTGCCATTGCCGAACTTGAGACCCCACAGGCCGTCGATCGCCAACGCGTGCGCACCGCCGCTGTCGTGCAACTGGCCGAGGAACGCATTCGTCTGCGGGTTGTACGCGCTGATGCGACCGTCGCCGAAGTTGCCGACGAGCAACGCACCCGGGAACTGCCCGAAGTTCGACGGTGCCAACGCGAGACCCCACGGCGCGTTCAGCGTGCCGTGCGACGCCAGACGCTTCAGCAGATGACCCGCCGGGTCGAACACGTCGACGAAGCCGTTCCCCGGACCCTTCACGTCATCGCCGGTCGCCGGATTGCGCAACGCGTACGTCACGTAGATGCGGCCACCGATGTTCTCGATGCCGAACGGCCGGTAGCCGGCAGGGATGTTGTGGTCGACGAACGCACCCGGCATGTGCACCGGCTTGTACGAGTGGTCGAACACGTCGACCGCGCCCGTTGCGAAGTTCGTCGCGTAGAGGAAGTTGCCCATCGTCGAGTGTGAGATCGCGAGGCCCTTGTACGCAGCCCCCGGGACCGTCCTCGCAACTTCGGACATCGTCGACGGACCCGTGCCCGCCGGTACGGTCGGCGCCCAGCCGACGATCGAGCCGCTCTCCGTCGCGAAGATGAACAGTGCCGCGGCCTTCGCCGTGCCGGAATGCACGAAGAAGTCCTTCGTCGGGTTGAACACCGCGCCGGTCGGTGCGTCGACCGGGATCTTCACTACGAGCGGCACGATGGATGGTGCCACGGTGCCGTTCCCGCCCGTGTACAGCGTCGAGGTGTTCGTGCCGTTGTTCGCAACCCAGAGCGGGCTGCTGGGGCTCAACGCCAGGCCCCATGCGTTCACCAGGTTCGTATCTTTCAGAAGGGCATGGCCCGATTGGTCCGATACCCAATTGGTTTGGCGGTATGCGTTGGTTCCGTGCGCCGACGCGCCACCGGCGGTGGCGAAGGTGAGCGCCAGCGCGCTCGCCATGATCGCTATCGGCAGCCGGACGCGCGACACCAAAGTTCGATCCCTCATACGTGCTCCCTCTGCTCTCGGTCTGCTCGCGAACTGCTCGCGACGCGAGGCCCCTGTGAGGGATACGGAAACGACAGCGCTCCGGTTCGACTCGGAGGCGGTTATTCGTAGATGTAGCGGTCGATCACGCGGTGCATGTGCAAGATGTTCGATTCCTGTCGCGGGTTACAACGCAGCCCGTCGAACCCGCGCGACTTCATGCCGCGTTGCACGCGCCCGATGTTGTCGTAGTCCTGCATCGTGATCTCGCCCCAGTCGCGTTCGGTCCAGTCGGCGTAGAACCGGCGCTCGAGTTGTCGCGGCGCGGCGTCGGCGCGGGGCCACTCGAGTACCCAGGTGTCTTTGATCGAACTGTCGGGATCGACACCGTTGGGACGGACACGAAAGAGGATCGCACTGCCCGGGTAGATCGGGCCGACGACGTTCGGAAACCAGTACACGTCGTCGGCGCTCGTCATCTGTTCCGTTTCGAAGCCCGACACGTCGAAGCCGCGTGACGCGAGCAACTCGAGCCGGCGCGCTTGGTAGGCGCCGAGGAGTTCACCGCGTGGAAGGCCTGCACTCACCAACTCGTCGACCAACTCGCGCTCTTCCTTCAAGAACGCACCACCAAGACCGGTGACGAGCCCCGTGAGGATCGCCGCTTCGTCGATGTCGTCGTCGGCGATGCCGAGACGCGGGCTCGGTTGGAGGCGCCGGCGCGCGTGCGGCAGCCGTCCGTAGTGCGAGTGCGTGCGGAACTGCTCGTACTCGATGCTCACGTCGTCGGTCCAGGGAAGGATCTGCGAGTGCAGGCCCTGCACGTGGTAGCCCTCGTTGAACGCGTCGACGACGGCCTTCCAGTTCGCCGGAAGCACCGTCGTGCGGTACGAGCGGAAGCGCATGTCTTCGAGCCGGTATGGCGCGAGCAGCGTGGGAAGCGGGTCGAGGAAGTCGAGGAGCGGCTCGGCATTCGCGTCCATGTTCACGAACACGAACCCACCCCAGCACTCCGCCCTGACCGGACGGGCGCGGAGATCGGCGGGGAGCGGCTCGAACTCGTGCGCGTCGACCACTTCAGTGACGCGCCCATCGAGCGCGTATCGCCAACCGTGGTACGGACAACGAATCTCGCCGCGCTTGAACGAACCGCATCCGAGCGCGAGCGCGGTGCCTCGATGCGCGCACGCGTTGTGGAACGCGTTGATCTGGCCGCTCTGATCGCGCACGACCAGTACCGACTGGTCGGCGAGCGTGTACTCGACGAAGTCGCCGGCGGCCGGCACCTCTTCTTCTCGGCACGCGATCTGCCAGACGCGCGGCCACAACCGCTCGGTCTCCAGCTCCGCGAACGCACGCGAGATGTAGCGATCCTTCGGTATGAAGTTGTCGTTCCCGTTGCCGTCGCGCATCCGCATCGAGAAGCGAATGTACCTTTCACCCGAGAACCATGGAATTCAACCTTGCCGATCTGTTCGAATGCGTTGCCGACCACGTGGCCGAGCGCCTCGCGATCGTGTCCGGCGATCGCCGCCTGACGTACCGCGACCTCGACGAGCGGGCGACCCGCCTCGCGCATGCGCTAACCGATCTCGGCGTGCGATCGGGCGAGCCCGTCGGCTGTTACATGACGAACTCACCGGAATATGTCGAGACCATGCTGGCGGCGTACAAGCTGCGAGCCGTGCCGGTGAACGTGAACTACCGGTACGCGGCCGACGAACTCGCCTACCTCTTCAACGACGCGTCACTCGCAGCAGTGGTAACGAGCGCAGAGTTCATGCCGCTCGTTGCCGCGGTTGCACCGCGCGTTGCCTCGTTGCACGTCGTCGTGGAAGTCGGCGACGAGTACGAACGGGTGGTGGCCGCCGCGTCGCCGACGCGCGACTTTCCCCCGCGCAGTGGCGACGATCACTACGTCCTCTACACCGGAGGCACCACCGGGCGGCCCAAAGGTGTGGTCTGGCGTCAGGAAGACATCTTCTTCGC
>JAODBJ010000301.1 GCA_025463905.1 Actinomycetes bacterium | reverse complement strand
CGCGCGTTGTCGTCGCTGTTCGCCGGAACTTCGACGTCGTCCTCGAATGCAATGGCGCGCGTCAACGACTGACAACCACCCCGCAGTAGTTCGCGCACCCTGAACCGCCGACTTCTATGTGATCAGCTGTTCCTGCCGCCCACGCCCTAGGGCGTGGTTGGCGCCGGTCCACCGATTTGTGTACGGAACGATGGCCGCTGCGCAAACGAATCAACTTCGCTGACGACTGCTTCGCCCGCGAGATCGCGCGTCCCAGGGTTACCGAGATGTCTAGGAGATGAGTGGCGGCGGTCGGTAGCCGAACTGATCGGCAGTTCGGTGCGCGCGTGAAGGGGGCGTGACACGAAGCCGCTTCGCTCGCGGTTGCGAGCGTCCCCTATATCGGCACTTCGGGGACGCGCGTTCTGGCCGTGCCGACGCGCAGATGCGGGAGCGCCGAACGGCAGATATGGCGCAGTCAGGCGAGTCCGCGGTCCTGGAGGTTGCGCAGCTCGGCGCAGATTGGGGTGCTACGAACGGAGGGAGGTAACGGTCGCCGACGGTGCCAGCCTGAACCGCCGAATGGGGATTCAGTCGATCGACTCGCGGTGCAACCACCTGATGAGGTCGTCGTCGGACGCGAGCACCCGGACCCGTGCCGTGTACCGGGCCAGGTCGGCGTCGTCGAGGAGGTTGCGCCACTGGCCGCTCGTTCCGCGGCTGAAGAAAGCCGCGGGGTTGATCCAGTGCTCGCGACCAGCGGCCACGGTCGTGTCGGCCCTGGCGCGCATCGACTGCAAGGTCGCCGCCTCGACGAGTCGCGGCCACTGGTCCTTGTCGACTTCGATGTCGAGGTGCGCGGCCAGCTGCCGCATCTGTCCCTCCAGATCGGCCTGCAGCTCGTCGTAGTGCAAGAACACGATGTCGAGATCGTCGGTCGCGTGCCAGAACGTCTGCAGGTGCTCGATGGTGAACCGCAGCGACGAACCAGCCTGCGTCGAAGGGGTCTCGTCCTCAACCCACTGCCAGAAGCGGTCCCGCTCGCGGTCGGGGCGCGGCCGCGGTGGGTGCAACGGGCCGAGCTCGATGCCGTCGATCGCTGCCGCCCGCTCGCGGGCCTTGACGAACGCGCCGATGTCCATGTTGTCAATGTGGCGGTCCATGGACAGCGCCACGTCCCGCGGGTCGCGCCCGACGCAGATGTACGTGACTCTCGAATCGCTGGGGATCCCGTCGAGCGGCGTAT
This sequence comes from Actinomycetes bacterium, assembly GCA_025463905.1. Classification (GTDB taxonomy): domain Bacteria; phylum Actinomycetota; class Acidimicrobiia; order IMCC26256; family PALSA-610; genus JAODBJ01. Next base: position 1,316 of record JAODBJ010000301.1, on the reverse strand, counting down.
GCGTCTTAATGAACCGACGGTGCGTCTGGTACTCCAGGTCGGCGAACACCTCCGTACGGGCGCGAGTCACCATGTCGATCCACGGCGACAGCGTGTCCAACGGCAGCGGCAGCTCCGACTCCTGCAAGACGAGCAGCGCGCAGATCATCTGGGTCCACGTCGTCCCGCACTTCGGCGGGGTACTGATGATGATGTCGCCAGAGCGGACCGCGAAGCCGTCCCAGCGGCTGCTGTCGAACACCTTTGCCACGTACCGGCGCACAAGCAACATCCTCACAGCGGATTCGATCCCGTCAAGCCGGGAAGCTCAGCAAGAGCGCACCGGCGGGCCTGGTCGACACCATGTTGCCGGTCTCAACGACGCGCTCAGATTGCCCGCAAGGGGCGCGTTATGCCATCGGTGCCACGCGCACAGAACGACGCTCGCTCATGTCCCCGAACGCCGGCTCCGTCACCGAGCGAAACGCTGGGATTACGGAATCCAGCCCAGTCGCGTGGGACGAGACCGGTTGCTTCCTGGCAGCTTCAGGGCAGTGATCTTCGGGCGCTGGCGTGACGAAAGTCAGCAGCCTCAGGCGCGAACGGCGGCTGCGGGTAGCGGGTTGCGCCCGGCGAGTGATCCACGTATCTCGGTGATGGCGAGGCGGATGAACGCCTGCTGGTGGTGGAAAGGCTTGACGCGGCCGGCGGCGATTGCCTCGGGGTGTCCTGCCTGATGACCGCCGTAGGCGTAGTCCATCGCCGAGTCGCTGCTCTCCCACAACGACACGGACGAGATGAACGGCGGGCGAAGGACCGCACTCGAGAACACGTTGCCCGTCGCCGTCGCAACGGCCTTCTCCGCCGGCTGGCTGGCACGGAAGAACGGGACGAAGCGCGAGAACTTCGTCTTGGCCAGGGTGAGCACGAGCACCGGGCCGTCGTGTTCGACGTCGCGCTGCTTCGGCACGTCGTCACCGATGCCCGGCCACGCGCCGTGGATGCGCAGCGGCCGGGCGTGCACGACCACCCCGCCGCCGAGCGCGGCGGCGAGCGGATGCTTCGCCTCGAACTGCTCGAGGGAGACCTCGTCCTGCCAGAACGCGATGAGGCCGACGCGCCCGAGTGAAGGCCGCGCCGGGGTCGTGCCGAATGTGGCGGCCACGCCCGCGTTGGCGTGCACCAGTCCCGGGATTGACGCCGGACGCGGGTGCCGCAGGTAGCGAAGCGACCTCGGCACGCCGACATCGGCGATGTGGACGGAGACGACGCTCATCGCTGCTCCTCCTCTGTCGCGGTCACCTCGGCCGCCGATACGTCAGCCGGGACGGTAGCCC
>JAODBJ010000103.1 GCA_025463905.1 Actinomycetes bacterium | reverse complement strand
GGGGTCGGCGAGGTGCGCGCCGGCTGCGTACACCGCGGCGCGCGCTACCTCGGTGCTCACCACCATGTCGGCGAGCATGTGCTTCATCGCCTGGAACGATCCGATCGGGCGATCGAACTGCTGGCGCCCTTTCGCGTACGCCACCGACATATCGGTAAGGCGTTGCGCCATCCCTAGCAAATACGCCGCGGTGAAGACTGCCCCCAACTGACGCCATTGCGCGACGACGTCGGTGCCGGCGAACGCCTCACCTTCGGGTATTGCCGTCGCCCAACTGACCGGCGTAAGTGGGTCCAGCGGCCACGGCGACACGTCGTGCTCGACCTCGCGCGCGTCGACGCGCCACGCGCCGGCGTCGTCGAGCACGAGGAGCGCGTCGATTGCGTCGAGATGTTCGATCACGAGGCTCTCGTACGGCTTGGGCCGCTCGACGATCGCGACGATGCCGGCCCCACCGTCGACACCGTTTGCGACGATGCCGTCGACGAACGGCCCGGGCACGAGCGCACCGCCAAGTTGCTCCAGCACGACGACGGCGTCCGCGGCGGCGAAGCCGTCGGCCAGTAACGACAGCACTCCGGCGCCGGCGAGCTCGTCCCACATCGCACGGTCGAAACCGGCACGCACCCGCTCGATGGGAAACCGTCCGTCGAGCAACGCGTGGGTTCCGTCGCGTAACGCGACCTGGTCTTCGGAAAGCTCGAGGTCCATCAGCGCGGCTCCCGGGGCAACCCCAACACGCGTTCAGCGATGATGTTGCGTTGGATCTGCGATGTGCCGGCCGCGATGGTGAGCGCGAGCGTACGCAGGCGTTCTTCCACCAGCTCGTTCCCGTCGATGTTGAGCGCGTTGCGTTCGAGTACTCGAAGGCACAGCTCGCCGAAGCGTTGGCGCGCTTCGGTGTACGCAAGCTTGATCACCATCGCGCCCGGCCCCGTGGTGCCACGCATCGACTGTGACACGTTGCGTTTCGTGAGTGCCCACAAGGCCTCGAATTCCGCGAGGGAGTGGCCGAGCTCACGGGCATGGCCTGGATCGTCGATGCACTTCGCGAGGTCTTCGCACAGGCGCAGCGAGTCCACCAACTCGCTCACGAATGCGGTGCCGCGTTCGTACTTCAAGGTGACGTTGGTGACCCGCCAACCGTCGTTCTCGTCCCCGACCCGCTGACTCACCGGAACCCGCACGTCCGTGAGGAACACTTCGGCGAACTCCGACGAACCGAGCGCGGTACGCAACGGGCGCACTTCGATCCCGGGGAGGTCCATCGGCAGGATCACCCAGCTGATACCCCGGTGCTTCGGCGCGTCGGGATCGGTGCGCACGAGAAACTCGCCAACGTCGGCGATGTGGCCGAACGAGCACCAGATTTTCTGCCCGTTCAACACATAATCGTCGCCGTCGCGATCGGCTCGCGTGCGCAAGGACGCGAGGTCGGAGCCGGCGCCCGGCTCGGAGAAGCCTTGGCACCACACCTCATCGCCGCGCAGGATCAATGGCAAATGTTCGGCCTTCTGGGCGTCGGTACCCTCCTCGATGAGGGTCGGGCCTGCGTGCAGCGTGCCGACGAAGTTCACCCCCACGTACGGGGCGCGGGCACGGGTCGTTTCCTCGAAGAAGATGAGCTGTTCGGTGGGCGTCGCCCCGCGGCCGCCGTACTCCTTCGGCCAGTGCAGACCGGCGTAGCCCGCATCGAACAGGCGCCGCTGCCAGTCGGTGTCCCACTTCCGCCGCTCGTCCCACGCCTCCCGGCCCGGCTCCGGCGCCAGGAGCGGAAGCTCGCGCGCGAGCCACTCGCGCAGCGCGGCCCGAAACGCGGCATCAGCTTCCGATGGCTTCAAGTGCATATTGGTTTCGCAGTCTAGAATCTGACGGGTCGTCAGATTCTGCTTCGGAGCCGTGCGTATGCATCAGGACCTTCCCAAGATCATCAGCGTCGACGATCACATCGTCGAACCGGCACACCTGTGGAACGACTGGCTGCCGTCCAAACTTCGCGAACGTGGCCCCCACGTCGAACGGCGCGGTATCGGCACGATGCGCCATATCGGCGGCGGCGCGTACGAGCAGACCTTCGACGACAGCGGACCGAAAGCCGACTGCTGGATCTACGAAGACCTCGTGTACATCAACAAACGCCACGTCGCCGCCGTCGGTTTCGACCGCGACGACATGACGATGTCGCCCATCACCTACGACGAGATGCGCCCCGGCTGCTACGACCCGAAGGCCCGCGTCGAGGACATGGAGATGAACTGGGTCGAGGCATCGCTGTGCTTCCCCACGTTTCCCCGATTTTGCGGCCAGACGTTCCTCGAAGCCAAAGACCGCGAACTCGCGCTCGCGTGCGTGCTCGCGTACAACGACTGGATGGTCGAGGAGTGGTGCGGCGATTCCCGCGGACGCCTCCTCCCGCTGTGCCTGATCCCGCTTTGGGACGCGCAGCTCGCGGCGGCCGAGGTGCGACGCAACGCCGAGCGTGGTGTGCGCGCCGTCTGCTTCAGCGAGATCCCGCCGAAACTCGGCTTGCCGAGCATCCACAGCGGAGAATGGGACCCGTTCTTCCAGGCGTGCTCCGACACCTCCACCGTGGTGTGCATGCACATCGGCTCGTCGTCGCAGATGCCGGCCACCTCCGGCGACGCACCCGTCGCGGTCGCCGCGACGTTGTCGTTCAACAACGCGATGGCTTCGCTCTCCGACTTCTTGTTTTCCGGCGTGCTCGTGCGGTTCCCGCAACTGAAGCTCGCATATTCCGAAGGCCAGATCGGCTGGCTGCCGTACGTGCTCGAACGCGCCGACGACGTGTGGCGTGAGCATCGTGCGTGGGGCGGGGTCAAGGACATCGTGCCCGAGCCGCCGTCGACCTACTACTACCGCAATGTGTATGGCTGCTTCTTCCGCGACCGTCACGGTCTCGAATCGCTCGACCGTGTCGGTGTCGACAACATCACGTTCGAAACCGACTATCCGCACACCGACTCGACGTGGCCCGACACCAAGAAGATCGCGCTCGAGATGATGGGCGATCTCAGCGATGACGCCGTCTACAAGATCGTGCGCGGCAACGCGATCAGGATGCTCTCACTCGGCATCACGTAGCCCCCCAACTTGTTTTGATCTCAGAAAAGCACCGAACGCGGCCGCTTTTTGAGATCAAAACGAGTGGTCACGTGCAGGTGGTGCCGGCTTTCGGCACGGTGAGGTGCAGCAAGTAGGCGTGCACGACGCGGTCGATGCACGTGCTGCCGCGCGCGTAGGCCGTGTGTCCTTCGTCGTTCAGCGCGACGAGGTGCCCCGATTGGAGTTCGCGCGCGAGCGACGTTGCCCACGCGAAGGGCGTCGCGGGATCGTGGGTGGTGCCGAGCACCAGGATCGGCGGCGCGCCCCGCGCCGCGAGGGCGGTCGGCTTCGCCTTCGATGCCGCCCGCCAGTACACGCACGGCAATCCGAGCCAGATGGTCGACGCGCCAAAGTGCGGCGCGAGGCGCGACGCGCGATCAGCTTCTTGCTGCACCGCCGCGACGTTCGGCGGCATCGGCGAGTCGAGGCACCCGGTCGCGTAGAACGCGCCGGTCTGATTCGAGTACGTGCCACCCGTCGTGCGTTCGGTGTAATCGTCGCTCAGGGCGAGGAGCTTCGCACCTTCGCCGCGGGCGGCAGCGGCGAGCGCGGACGCGAGCTTCGTCCACGTGCTGCGGCCGCCGTACATCGCTTCGGCCACACCGACGTCGGCCTCGCCGGGGCCGAGCGAACGCGTCTCGCCGTGCAATTTCGCGTACACGGGTTCGGCGTCGATCTGGCGCATCAAACGATCGAACGCGGTCGCGCTCTTGCCCCCGGAATGAAAGGCGCAGCTCGGACGCTTCGAGCAATCCGCAAGGAACGCGTCGAGCGACTGCTCGAAACCGACGGCCTGTTGCTCACCCGCCGCGTCCGACGACAACGCCGGGTCGATTGCACCGTCGAGCACCATTGCGCGCACATGCGACGGGTACGCGTTCGCGTACAACGTGCCGAGGTAGGTGCCGTAGGAAAACCCGATGTAGGAGATCTGCTTGTCGCCCAGCGCGCGGCGGATCGACTCCATGTCGGCGGCGGATGCTTGCGACGAGAGGTAGGGCAAGATCCGCCCGCTGTGGGCCGCGCAATCGTTCGCGAGCCGCTGCGCGGCACTGGCGTTGGCGGCCACTTCCATCGCGTTGTCGGGGGTGCGGTCGACCGACCAGAAGAAGTCGAGCTTGGAAGTGCAGTCGACGGCAGTGCTTCGGCCAGTGCCACGCGGGTCCCACGCGACGATGTCGAAGTGCTGGAGGATCGTCGCGGGGAAGACCTGCTCGGCCTGTTGCGCGATCCAGAGTCCGGCCGTGCCGGGGCCGCCCGGATTCGTGAGGAGTGCCCCGATCCGCTCCCCCGTCGCGCGGTGGCGGGCGAGCGCAAGCGAAATCGTGCCCCGGGCCGGTTTGCCGGCAACGAGCGGCACCGCCAGCGTGGCGCAGTCGACGCTGCCGCACGCATGCCAGTCGATGGAACCGCCGGAGCTCGTGGGAGCACCCTTGGCGGTGCTGGAGACGGGCGCCTTCGATACGCGGCGTGCGGTGCCGCTCGCGCAGGCGGTGGCGCCGACCGTGATCACGAGCATCACGATCAGAAGCCGGCGCACCCGGCGAGCCTACGGAACCCGCGTCCGGCAACCGGCGCGGTCGCGCGACTGGCGATCGAACCCGCCG
>JAODBJ010000276.1 GCA_025463905.1 Actinomycetes bacterium | reverse complement strand
TCGAGGTGAGCATCGCCGGCATCACGCCCGGCCACGCCTTCGAGGCAACCGAAGAGTTCCACCACCGCCTCACCCACCCGCTCGACCACAACGGGCAAGGCGACGCGCACGTGTCGTTCGTGTGTGCTGCACACCGCGCGGTGGTCGATGTCGACGCGGATCTCGGGCTCGTGCGCGTCGTGCACCTCGCAACCGCACAAGACGTCGGTCGTACGCTGAACCCGTTGCAGGTACAAGGACAGATCGAGGGTGGCTGCGCGCAAGGGGTCGGGCTCGCGGTGATGGAGGAACTGGTGCTCGACGAGGGCGTGATCCGCAACGCGAGCTTCACCGATTACCTGATCCCGACCACGCTCGACATGCCCGACGTCAGCATCACGTTGATCGAACAACCCGAACCTGGTGCACCGTTCGGCGCGAAAGGTGTTGGTGAGCCGCCGACGATCTCGTCGACGCCCGCCGTGGTTGGTGCGATTCGGGCCGCGACCGGTCGGCGACTGACGCGGGTCCCGGTACGGCCGGAAGACGTCGCCGGCCTCCCCGGCGCGGGTGAGGCGTGACGCGTGACGACTGGTAGTGAGATCCGGGTGTCGTTCCCGCGCTTGCGCGCGCGGCTCGACGCCCTGGCAGAAATCGGTGCCCTCGACGGCGGCGGTTGCGCGCGGCTCGCGTGTTCGGACGCCGATCGCGTCGGACGCGACCTCGTGGTCACGTGGATGCGCGACCTCGGTACACGCGTCGAGATCGACGTGATCGGCAATGTGATCGCCACGTGGCCGCCCGATCACTTCGATCCTCCGGTGATGATGGGCAGCCACATCGACACCGTTGCGACCGGTGGCATCTACGACGGCTGCCTCGGCGTACTGGCCGGCATCGAAGTGCTCGAAACCGTGATCGCGAACGGCATCGAGACGCAACACCCGATCGCGGTCGCGTTCTTCACCGACGAAGAGGGCAGCCGCTTCCATCCCGACATGCTCGGGAGCCTCGTGTACGCCGGCGGTCTCGCGGTCGAGGAGGCACTCGCGACGGTGGGAGTCGACGGCGCGGTGCTCGGCGAAGAACTCCAGCGCATTGGTTACGCGGGTTCCGCGCCGTGCCCGGGCCGCCCTCCCCACGCGTACGTGGAGTTGCATATAGAGCAGGGCCCGGTGCTCGAAGCGAGCGGCGCGACGATCGGCGCGGTCACCGGTGTGCAAGGCATCTCGTGGATCGAAGTGACGGTGACCGGGCAGTCGAACCACGCCGGCACCACTCCCATGACGATGCGCCACGACGCGGCCTACGTGGCCGCGTCGATCGCGGTGTTCGTCCGTAAGCTCACCGAGGAGATGGGCGCGCCACTCGTCGGCACGGTCGGGCGGGTCGCGCTGCACCCCAATCTGGTGAATGTCGTCGCCGCCCGTGCCACCTTCACCATCGACCTTCGCCATACCGACGACACGTTGCTGTCGGAAGCGGAAGAGAGGGTGCGCTCACACTGCGACACAATCGCGGCGGCCGAAGGCGTGGACGTGTCGATACGTTCCCTCGCAAGGTTCGAGCCGGTGGCGTTCGCCAACGACATCGTCGACCTCGTCGAGGAGATCGCTCGCGGCTCCGACGGCGTGGTGATGCGATTGCCGTCGGGCGCAGGGCACGATGCGCAGATGCTCGCGCGGGTCTGCCCTGCGGGAATGGTGTTCGTGCCGAGCGTGCGCGGCATCAGCCACAATCCCGCCGAACATACCGACGACGTCGATCTCGCTCGCGGCGCCGATGTGTTCTTCGCACTCGTCTTGCGATTGGCCGGCGCAACATGACTCGGGTCGTGAATGTTGCCGCCGCACAACTGGGACCGATCTCGCGCGACGAGACGCGTACCGACGTCGTCGCGCGCCTGCTCGCCTTGCTCCACGCGGCGGCGCAGCGAGGCGCCGAGCTCGTGGTGTTCCCGGAACTCGCGCTCACGACGTTCTTTCCCCGTTGGGAACTCGCCGACGACGAACTCGTCGCGTTCTTCGAGCGCGAGATGCCCGGTCCCGAAACGAAACCGTTGTTCGATGCCGCCGCGATGCTCGGCGTGGGGTTTCATCTCGGCTACGCCGAACTCACCCCCGACGGCCACCGCTACAACACCGCGATCCTCGTAGAGCGCGACGGCAGCGTCGTCGCGAAGTACCGCAAGATCCATCTACCGGGTCATGAGGAACCGGAGCCGTGGCGGCCGTTCCAGCACCTTGAGCGCGCCTATTTCGAGCCGGGTCCCGACGCGTTCGCGGCGCACGACGCGTTCGGTGGCCGCGTCGGGATGGCGATCTGCAACGACCGCCGATGGTCGGAGACGTACCGGCTCCTCGGGCTCGAGGGCGTCGAGCTCGTATGCATCGGTTACAACACGCCGATCCACTACCCGCCCGATCCCGACCAAGACCGTTTGGCCGGTTTTCACAACCATCTCGTCATGGCGTCGGGTGCGTACCAGAACGGCATGTGGGTCGCCGGCGTCGCGAAGGGTGGGCTCGAGGAGGGGGTCGAGATGCTCGCCGAGAGTCAGATCATCGCCCCATCGGGTGAAGTCGTCGCGCGCTGCACGACCGCCGGCGACGAAGTGATCGTCGCGGCATGCGATCTCGATCTGTGCACGCACTACCGCGGCACGCTCTTCAACTTCGACCGTTACCGCCGCCCCGAACTCTACGGCCCGATCTCGGAAAGGCCGCGCGTGCAAGCGAAGCCTCCGGCGCCACGCCGTGAGCACTAAGGCGCGACGGTGGTGATCTTCCACTGGTCGACGTCGACGAGACCGAGGTCGGTGATGCGCAGATGCGGCAACACCGAGAGGCCGAGGAACGACAGTTGCATGAACGGCGCGTCGACGGTGACGCCGAGCAGTTCGTGGGCGGCGGTGGTCACCGTCGCGGCTTGGCGTGCCACTTCGCCCGCTGGATCGGGCGACATGAGCCCGCCGATGGGCAGCCGGATCTCGCCGACCACTTTGCCGTCGAGCACCGCGACCTGACCGCCGCCGATCTCCGCGAGCCGGCCGATGGCCGCGGCCATGTCGATTGTCGCGGCGGCCTGGCGACCACCGACCACCATGCAGTTGTGCGCGTCATGCGCGACCGTCGACGCGATCGCGCCTCGTTGCAACCCGAATCCAAACACCCATCCGAGCCCGACGCGCCCGGTTTCTCGATGCCGTTCGAGTACAGCGATGCGCGCGACATCGACGTCGTTCGCGGTGACATCAAGCACCAGGTGCCGCGTGAGGAGTTGCCCGGGAACGAGGCCGATGACGCGAGCCGTGCCGCCGGCGGGAGGTTCGAGCAACAGCTCGGCCGCCGCCGGGATGCGCGCGAGGTGCATCGACGTCAGCATCCACGCGGGAGGCGCGCTGCTTGCGACCGCGCCGGGAACTGTCACACCGTCGGCCGCGACGAGCCGGCCGCGCTGGAACACCTGCGTGGGCTCGAGCGTGTCGAGGGCGCTGAAACACAGCACGTCGGCTT
>JAODBJ010000239.1 GCA_025463905.1 Actinomycetes bacterium | reverse complement strand
TCGATAGGGGACAAATAATGTCCCCTATCGACGCACGCCCTAGACCTGTAGGTCGAAGTTGCCTTTGGCGTCGAGGGTGCAACGAGCGCCGGGCGGCACCGCTACCACGGTGAACGGCTCTTCGATGAGCGCGGGTCCGTCGATCTCGACCCCGGGCGCGAGCACGGTGCCGTCGTACACCGGCGTGTCGCAGAACGCACCGTCGAAGTAGGCAAGTCGCGAGCCCGTGCGGGCTTCGGTTGCGGCACCGACGGCACCGAGCTCGGCGAGGTGGTCGGGTTTCGGGGTGCGCCCTCGCGCGATCACTCGCACGCCGCGCACGAGCGGTTGCTGGTTGCGGAAGCAGAACCCGCGCTCGTGCATGTGCTGGTCGTGGAACCGTTCGGCGAGGTCGAGGAGGCCCGGTTCGTCGAGCGCAAGCCCTTCGGGAACGGGCACGCTCATGTCGAAGTTCTGGCCCGGGTAACACATCTGCGCGCACAGCTCGCGGTCGACATCGTCGTCGCTCAGGCCGGTCGGTTGCAGTTCCTTGGTGACGTCGTCGAGGAGGTCGCCCATCAGCGCGTGTACACGGTTGAGGTCGACCTGCGACAGGGGAGTGACGTACGCCCGAATGAGGTCCACGACGTAGTCGGCCACGAGCACGCCGAGGGCAGAGAACGCGGGCGCCGCCTTCGGCACGACCACGCGCGACACGCCGAGCTCGCGGGCAATGGCCCACGCGTGCACCGGGCCGTTCCCGCCGTATGCGATCAGCGCGAGCTCACGCGGGTCGGCACCGTGGCCGGCGAGCACCTTGCGGGTCGCGTTGGCCATGTTCGCGTTGACGATGCGTTCGATTCCCCACGCCGCGTCAACCGGGTCGATCCCGAGCGGAATGGCGACGTCGCGCGCGATCGCTTCCCGAGCCGCGTCCAGATCGAGGCTCATACGTCCGCCGGCGAATCCGTCGGCCGGGAGGTAACCGAGCACTGCATCGGCGTCGGTGACGGTGGGGTGCGTACCGCCACGCCGGTAGCACGCCGGGCCCGGTGTGGAACCCGCAGATTCCGGCCCGACGAGCAACGCACCCTGGCGGACGCGTGCAATCGAACCACCGCCCGCGCCGACGCTCTGTACGTCGACCATCGGCAGCCCGATGTAGTAGCGGTAGCGCCAGTTCCAGTCGGTCTTGATCTCGGGGCGACCGTGACGCACCAGGCACAGGTCGAAACTCGTGCCGCCCATGTCGACCGCGACGAAGGCGCCGATACCGACCTTGTCGGCGGCCAGCGTCGCACCCATGACGCCGCCGGTGGGTCCCGAAGCGAGCAAGGTGACGGCGCGCTTGGCGACGTAGTCGGGCGGCATTACGCCACCGGTCGACTGCATGATCAACAACGGGCCGCCGTAGCCGCCACGCCGCAGCTTGTCTTGCAACTGCGTGGTGTACGACGAGATACGTGGCGCGACGTACGCGTTCACGAGCGTGGTCGACACCCGTTCGAATTCGGGGCCGCGTGGCATCACCTCGTGCGACAACGAGATGTGCTCGACGTCGGGGAACTCCTCCAGCACGATCTCGCGAGTGCGACGCTCGTGCGCCGGGTTCACGAATGAGAACAGGTACATCACCGCGATGGAACGCACGCCGAGTTTCTTCAACCGCTGCACACCGCGGCGCACTGCTGCTTCGTCGAGCGGCAACACGACGTCGCCCTCGAAGGTCATGCGCTCGCGGATCGGGATGCGGCAACGACGGCGAGCGATCTGCGGCGGGCCGGGGTAGGTCGGGTCCCAGATCTGTTCTTTGTGGCAGCGACGTAGCTCGATCTCGTCGCGGTGGCCTTCGGTGACGAGGAGCCCGGTGGGCGCACCGTTCATCTCGATCATCGTGTTGTCGGCGGTGGTCGTGCCGTGCACCAAGATTTCGAGTTGGGCGCAGAAGTCGGAGAGCTCGATGCCGAAGCGGCCGGCCAGCTGGGCCAGCCCTTGCATCACGCCGGTCGACTGGTCGTCGATCGTGGTGGGCGTCTTGTCGAGCACCACCTCACCGTTGGGCGTGACGCAGATCAAGTCGGTGAAGGTGCCGCCGACGTCGACACCGACGCGGTAGCCGCGGTCGCCGACCGCAAGGTCTGGCGTCGTCATCCCCGCGCTCGAGCTTCGGATCGCAGCTCCGATCGGAGCGCGTCCGTGGCCGCATCGTCGATCTCGAGCGTGAGGTCTTCGAGCGAACCGGTGAGCACGACGCCGTAGTCGCGCCGTGCACCTTCGACACTCACGTATTCGTCGAGCACGTCGTCGAGGACGGCTTGCGGGTCGCGTGCCAGCGCGTCGCCCCAACCGCCGCCGCCGCCGTAGTCGTACATGATTCGCTCACCCGCGTGAATCGGTACCCAGTTCGCGGTGTGCTCGACGCGGAAGGGGTCGTCGCTGCCGTAGCGGATGATCATCTCGTTGGGCGACCCGTTGTTGCCGCCACAGATGCCAGGCATCGGATACTTCATACCGACCACGTACGTGTACACCTTCGCGTCGACGAGCACTTCCTTCTCGTAGTGGCTCCCGCAGATGCCGCGCCATTCACCGGGGCCGCCGGAGTCGGTGCGATAGTCGCGTGACCATTGAATGTGCGGGTACAAGCTCTCGTTGATCTCTGCGGTTGCCTTCCACAAGTTGCCGAACGACGCGTTGAGCGCGCCCCACGCGTCCATACCCTTCGCGGCGTTGCACCACCCGGCGTATACCTCCGCCGAATGATCGGTGAATTGCGCGCCCGTGCGCGGGTCGGCGCCGACGATGATCGTCGGGATACCCGTCTTGTAGGTCTGGGGCACGGCGCGATCGGGCAGCACGTGCTGCATCGCGACCGCGATCACCTCGCCGACATCGGCGCCAGGGTGGTGCGTCCCCGCGCTCACGGGTTTGCCGGGATCGGGGTTGAGCACGCACCCCTTCGGCACGGTCAGCTTGATCTGCTCGAAGAATCCCTCGTTCTTCGGGATCTCCGGGTCCATCATCGATGCGATCTGCCCGACCGTGTAGCCGCGCGTGTTGCCGAACGTCGACCAGGCCTGGATGTCGGGACGCGCGTCGCTGCCCGAGAAGTCGATGGCGAGGGAATCGCCGTCGACGGTGACCTTCACGTGGATGTGAATGTCTGGGTTGCCGAGCGGGTCGTGGTCGACGTACGCGTCGCCTTCGTAGACGCCGTCGGGCCAGAGCGTCACTTCCTCCCGGAACCGTCGTGCCGCGTAGTCGATCATGTAGTCGACCGACTCTTCGACCGCGGCCGCGCTGTACCGGTCGATGATCTCGCCGAGGCGACGGGCGCCGAGTTCGGCCGCACCGATCTGTGCCCGCAAGTCGCCGATGTAACTCGGGATGCGGTTGTTCACCTGCAACGCGTACAGCACGTCGCGCCGCTCGACACCGCGGTCGATGACCTTCACGACCGGCCACCGCACACCTTCGCCCCAGATGTCGGTGGCGGTGACGTTGTACCCGCCGGGCACACCGCCGCCGGTGTCGCCGTGGTGGCATTGAATGCTCGCGATGAGGACCATCCGGCGCGTGCCGTTGTTGTCGGTGGCGAAGACCGGCGCGAACACGTTGTAGTCGGGGAGGTGACCGCCGCCGTGGTACGGGTCGTTGGCCACGAAGACGTCGCCTTCGCGGAACTCGTCGACGCCGAGGAACTCGAGCGCGAAGCGCACCGGCAGCGTGGAAGTGAGCATGAACTGCGGGATTCCCACCGACAACGCGGCGAGGCGACCTTGCGCGTCGAGCACGGTGGCGTTGCGTTCGTTGCTCTGATTCAGGATGGGCGTGGTCGCGGTGCGCGACACGTACTCGGCCATCTCGAAACAGATGGTCTCCATACCGCCTCGGATCACTTCGGCGGTCACGAGGTCGACGGTCGGCTCGTCCGACAGACGACCCCTGCTCCCAGCGAGCCGTACGAGATCGATGTTCGCCATGTGCCTCTCCGTCCCCTGAGCCCGGCCTCGCGATACTTAGCTGACGCCGGTGTCAGCTAAGGCTACCCCTGGTCCTCCCGAGAGGGGAACGGCGCAACCACGGTGTTCCCACCCGCTCGTTTCGCCCGGTACATGAGCCGGTCAGCAGCCACGATGAGGCGGTCGGGGTTGTCGAGGTGTCGCGGCGCGACGGCGACGCCCGCGCTGGCGGTGATCTGCACGCGGCGACCGAAATTGACCGGCAACCCGGCCACCGCGTCGACCAGGCGGCGCGCGATCTGGGCGGCTTCGGCCATGCCGTCTTGGAGGCCGTCGAGCAACACCACGAACTCGTCACCGCCGTAACGGGCCACGGTGTCGCTCGGACGGGTGACGTCGGCCAGCCGCTGCGCCACCTCGCGCAGCACGGCATCTCCCGCGTCGTGGCCGTAGCGGTCGTTCACTTCCTTGAAGCCATCGAGGTCGACGAACACGAGGCCCACACCATGTTCTTCACGGTTGCGGCGACCGAGCGCAAGGTGCAGGTGGTCGAGCAGCAGCGTGCGGTTCGGGAGGCCCGTCAGTGCGTCGTGGGTCGCGCGGTATTCGAGCTCGGCTTGCACTTCGTGCACCTCGGTGGTGTCGCGCCCGATGCTCACCAACCACTCGATCGACATCTCGAGACCGACGCCGGCGACGATGGTCTGCCACACGTCGAACACGTCACCGTCGGTGTTGCGCATCGGCACGATGCCCGCCCACGGTTCGCCCCGTAACAGTTGCGGTCGGATCTCGGAGTAGTACAGCTCGAAGGCCTCGGGTGTGTACATCGTGTCGGTGCTGAGTTGATGCGTGTCGGCGTCGCCGAAACCGAATCGCGCTCGCGCGGCAGGATTCGCGTAGACGACTCCGCCGCGATCGTCGGTGATGCCGACCAGGTCGGGGGTGGCCTCGAACACGGCGTGCAGCACCTCGGCGAGCCGAACTGCTTCCACCGAGTCGGTGACTTCGTGCACGGTCCCGGCGAAGTAGTCGTCGCCGGGCTGCTCATCGTCGGGTCGGGACACGAACTGGATCGCGAACTCGACCCATGTCGTGGTGCCCGGGAGCGACGCCCGGAACCGCAATGGCTGTCGATGCGTACACGCGGTCGCAAACGCGCCGGCGATCCGGGCGCGGTCATTGTCGTGGCAAAGGTCGTAGAGACGTGTTCCCACGGCGCGTTCGGCCGGCGTTCGCATGGTCGCCGCCCACGCGTCGTTCGCGAACGTGATCACGTGGTCGGCGCCGGCCGTGAAGACGCCAACGGGTAACGAATCAACGAGGTTGTTCGGGGCCCGCCCGCCCGCAGCCTCCGGCCGCGTTCTGGCTCCGTACGTCATCCTGGTTCTCTCGTTGCCCTGCCGCCCCACCGAAAAGGTTCGCCCGGCAGTCAGCCCGAGTCAACGGGACGGATGTGAACGAACGCCCAGAATCTTTCCCAATGGTTCGCCGGTCAAACGTTTGCCCGACGAGCCCGTACGCGCCAACCGCATGACACGTGCTGTGCACCTTCGCTCCGTAGGAATGCCGTTGCGGCCCCAATGGACCACGGGCGGGACAGACCACGGAGGTACTGGGTGAGCACCAGATATTGGAAACGTTGCATCGCGGGCGTACTCGCGGGCGGAGCCGCGCTGACCTGCGGCGTCGCCGCGGCGACGGGGAGTTTCGACTTCGGCGCGTTCCGCGACGGCCAGCTCGCGAGCAAGTCGGAGCAGCTGTACGGCATCGGGAAACCGGTCGCGGCGTCTTCGACGCTCGCGGTCGACGCGGCCACCGCGAGCGCGGACCCGACGAAGCTCGTCACACTCGCGAAGGGCCTCAAGGCGAAGGTGGTGACATCGGGCGTCGCGCCGCCCAACGTCGACCAGATAACGCTCTGGCCGAACGACACCAACCCGACGTACCTCATCGCGTGCAACGAGCAGGGCACGACGGCGCCGGGTCTTGTACGCATCAACATCCAAACCGGCGCGAGCTCGACCATCCTCACCGGCACCACCGCATGTGACCCGACGCGTCTCACACCGTGGGGCACGCTCCTGTTCGGTGAAGAGGCCGGTGCGTCGGGCCAGATGTTCGAATTGAAAGACCCGCTCACGACGAACAACGTCGTGTACGACCGCGTCGCCGGAACATTCTCGGGCGCGGACGCTGCGAACGTCGTGCGGCGCGATTCGCTCGGCCGTTTGTCGTTCGAGGGTCTCGCGATCTATCCGAACGGCGTCACCTACTACGGCGACGAGAACCGACCGGCGAACGGAACCCCCGGCGGTGCGTACTTCAAGTACGTGCCGACAACACCATGGTCGGGCGGCACACTGACCGACCTCAGCCAGTCACCGTTCGCCTCGGGTTCGGTCTCCGGGTTGCGACTCGGCAAGCTCGTGTCGGGCGCGAACACCGACTACGGCCAGGGCACGCAGATCGGCCGAGGCACCTGGGTGCCGGTGTGCAGCGACGGAACGGCGACGCCGTGCAACGATCCTGACCTGCGCGCGTTCACCGCGGCGAACAAGCTCACCGGGTACTACCGACCCGAGGACTTGAGCGTCGACCCGGCCGCGCTCGCGAACGGACAGTCGGTGAAGTCGTGCGGCCCGAATACCGGAAACGAAGGCACCGACCACAACTGGGGTGAAGTGATCTGCATCACCGACGGCAACCTCTCGGCCGCGACGGCCGGTACGGCAACGCCCGAAGTGCAGTACTTCGTGCTCGGATCGTCCGATCTCGCCATGCTCGACAACATCGCCTACCAGAACGGTGCTCGGGGCAACTGGGTGTTGCACGAAGACGGCGACATCGACATCACCGGCAAGAACAACGACCTGTGGGATTGCCTCCCCGACGGCAGCGACGCCGACACGCAATCCGACGGTTGCATTCGCATCGGCACGCTGAACGACCGTCCGGTCAATGCTCCCGGCTTCAACCCCGAGGGCGCGGAGTGGACGGGCGGCATCTTCGACGCAACCGGCACCCACTTCTACGTGAGCATTCAGCACAACGTCACCGGCAAGGCAGTGGTGCTCGACATCACGGGTTGGAAGTAGCCGATTCCGGGAGCTGGACGAGAGGCGCGGTGAGGGGGTTGGGCAACCCCCTCACCGTGGCAGGTGCGACACCCGCGATACGTGCGATAGTCGCGCCCCGATGAACGGCATTCGGAACGAAAACAACGACGACGAAGTGGTCGGCCTCGCCGCGAGTGTGCGCGACCAGCCGGGGAAGCCGGCCTTCGTCGAAGGCGAACGCGTCACCACCTACGGCGAGTTCGGCGACCGTGCCGGTCGCCTGGCGCGGGTGCTCGCAGCCCTCGGCGCGGGGAGCGGCGACCGCGTCGCGATCATGCTGCCGAACTCGACCGCGTTCTTTGAAACGTGGGCGGCGGCCGCAGAACTCCATGCGTCGGTGGTGCTCGTGAACTGGCACCTGAAACGCGACGAGCTCGCGTACATCCTCGACGACTCGGGCGCGAAGGTGCTCGTCGCGCACGCCTCGCTGCGGGAGGTATACGAAGCGGCGACCGCGAGCTCTGGCTGCGCGTTGATGGTCGTCGGCGGTGAGCCCGACGAGTACGAACGCGCGATCGCGGCCGTGCCCGCCGGCGACGTCGTGCCCGTGCGGTCCGCGGTGCTCGCGTCACCGGTGTTCTACACATCGGGTACCACCGGGCGCCCCAAAGGCGTCATTCACGGGACCTTCGACGCCGGGCGTGCACGCCTCGCGCAACAGGGCCAAATCGCGTTGTGGGGTTGGCAGCCCGACGACGTCTACATCCTCTCGGGGCCGGCGTACCACGCGGGCCCGGGTGGTTATGTGATGTCGGCACTGTTCGTGGGCGCGACATCGGTGGTGCTACCGACGTGGGACGCACGCGAGTGGCTGCGCCTCGTGCAACGTCACCACGTGACAATCAGTTTCATGACCCCCGCGCACTTCATTCGGATCCTCGAGGTGCCCGAAGCCGAACGTCGCGACTTCGACCTGTCGTCGTTGCGCCTCATCGTGCACGGCGGCGCCCCGTGCCCGGTGCCGGTGAAGCACCGCATCCTCGACGCGCTCGCACCCGCGCAGATCTGGGAGCTCTACGGCGCGAGCGAGGGCGGCGCGACACGTATCTCGCCCGACGAATGGCGGGCGCGACCCGGCAGCGTCGGTGTGCCGTGGCCCGGCACCGAGGTGCGTGTGCTCGACGACGACGGCGCCGCAAGAGCGGCGGGGGAGCCCGGCCTCGTGTACATCCGGCCCGCCGGCGGCGCGCGATTCCACTACCACGACGACGACGCCAAGACGTCGCAGGCGTGGCGCGACGACGCGTTCACGGTGGGCGACATCGGTTACCTCGATGCCGACGGCTACCTCTTCCTCACCGACCGCGCCTCCGACATGGTGTTGCGCGGCGGGGTGAACATCTATCCGCGCGAAATCGAAGAGGTGCTCTACACACACCCGGCGGTGGTGGACTGCGCGGTGTTCGGCGTACCCGACGAGCGTTACGGCGAGGCGTTGCACGCAGTCGTGGAGTTGCGCGCGCCGGTCGACACGGACGCGCTGCGGTCCCACGTGCAGGCCGCGCTGGCCGACTACAAAGTGCCAAACGTGTTCGAGGTCGTCGACGAGTTGCCCCGCAACCCGAACGGCAAGGTCATGAAGCGACTGTTGCGGGAGCGGGCGTGGGCGGGGCAGGAACGAAACATCGGCTGATCGCGGCAGTGCTCGCGTCTGTGCTCGCGACGGCGTGCATCGGAGCATGCGCGCTCGGTGCCGGTTGTGCGGGCGCGTCTCGCGGCGGCCGGATACCCCGGTTGACCGCGAAATCTCGAGCGGTCCCGATTCTCGGGTCAATGAATACCCGCAGCGGGCATTGATTGACCCGAGAATCGCAAACGAGCCGGGCAAAACGGGTCGGCGGCATACACTGTTGGGCGATGTAGTTGCACCCTGCCCGCGCCGGTCCACGCGCCTTGCCGAGTTTTTCGCTCGTTGCGCGCGTCCGCCCCTTTTGCAGGTGTTCTATGTCGCTCGCTCGTCACGCCACCCTGGTTGCCCGTCATGTCACGAAGTCGTTTGGGCCGCATCTCGTGCTCGACGACGTGTCGTTCACGATCGCGCCGCGATCGCGTATCGGCATCGTGGCGCCCAACGGCACCGGCAAGACAACGCTGCTACGCATCCTTGCCGGCGCGGGCGAGCCCGATGCCGGGTCGGTGGAGCGCACGCCCCCGACGGCGACCGTCGGTTATCTCCCGCAGGAGGCCGACCGCCGCGAGGGAGAGACGTTGCGCGGTTTTCTCGCCCGTCGCACCGGGGTCACCGATGCGATCGACGCGTTCGAGGCGGCCAGCGCGGCGCTCGCGAACGGTGTGGAAGGGGCCGACGACGCGTACACGAACGCGCTCGATCAGTACCTCGCATTGGGCGCCGCCGACTTCGACGCGCGCGTCGGTGACGTGTGCGCCGACGTCGGCTTGCCGGAACACTTGCTCGACGTCGCGACGGTCGCGCTCTCCGGCGGCCAGGCCGCACGCGCCTCGCTCGCGGCGATCTTGCTGTCGCGCTTCGACGTGTTCTTGCTCGACGAACCGACGAACGACCTCGACTTCGCCGGCCTCGATCGGCTCGAACGGTTCTTGCGCGAACTGCCCGGCGGTGTGGTGATCGTGTCGCACGACCGTTCGTTCCTCGACCACACGATTACGTCGGTTCTGGAACTCGACGAGCACTCGCACCGCACGTCGGAGTTCGCGGGTGGTTGGTCGGCGTACCTCGACGAGCGCGCGATCGCACGTCGCCACGCCGAGGAGGCCTACGCCGACTACCAGAACAAGCGCGGGGACTTGGTCGATCGTGCGCAGCGCCAGCGGCAATGGGCGCAGGTCGGTGTCGGCAAGGTGAAGCGCAGCGGCGAGACCGACAAGTTCATCCGCCACTTCCGTACGCAGTCGTCGGAGCACGTCGCGGCGAAAGCGAAGATCACCGACCGCGCGCTCGAGCGGCTCGAAGGCGACGCGGTGGACAAGCCATGGGAGTCCTGGGAACTGCGCATGGAGATCGCGACAGCACCGCGATCCGGTGCGGTCGTGGCACGCCTCGATCGTGCCGTGGTGCAGCGCGGTTCGTTCACCCTCGGACCGGTCGACCTCGAGATCGGGTGGCAGGAACGGGTCGCGATCCTCGGACCGAACGGCAGCGGCAAGTCGACGTTGCTCCACGCGCTGCTCGGCCGCCTCGAGCTGGCGGCCGGCGAACGGTGGATGGGACCTGGAGTGGTGGTCGGCGAGCTCGCGCAAGCGCGGTCACGCTTCGGTGATCGGCCGCTGCTGGAAGCGTTCGAAGCCGAGAGCGGACTGTTGGCGCGCGACGCGCGTGCGTTGCTCGCAAAGTTCGGACTCGGTGCCGACCATGTGACGCGCGCCGCCGCAACCCTGTCGCCCGGTGAACGCACGCGCGCCGAACTCGCGTTGTTCATGGCGCGGGGCGTGAACTGCTTGGTACTCGACGAGCCCACGAACCATCTCGACCTGCCGGCGATCGAGCAGCTGGAGTCGGCGCTCGAGTCCTACGACGGCACGTTGTTGCTCGTCACCCATGACCGCACGCTCTTCGACGCAGTACGCATCACCCGCACGGTCGAGATCGCCGGCGGCAAGATCACGGCCGACCGCGCCCTCACCTGAGGCTCGCGAACGCCGCGCGTTCAGGCGAAGAGCAGGTCGGCGATGCGGTCGTGGTGCCAGCCGGTCTGGCCGAGGAGGTACTCGTCGCCGGTGGCGCGCCGCAGGTAGAGGTGGAGGTCGTGCTCCCACGTGTAGCCGATGCCGCCGTGGACCTGGATGCCGTCTTTCAACGCCCGGCGGGCGGCGTCGCCGGCTGCGGCTTTGGCGACGTGGCACGCGCGGGTGCGTTCGGGATCGCCGGCGTCCACTGTCATGGCGGCGTAGTGCACCGCGGCCGTCGAACGTTCGAGCGCCAAGGCGTCGTCGGCCAGCTTGTGCTGAATCGCCTGGAAGGATCCGA
Organism: Actinomycetes bacterium; assembly: GCA_025463905.1. Classification (GTDB taxonomy): domain Bacteria; phylum Actinomycetota; class Acidimicrobiia; order IMCC26256; family PALSA-610; genus JAODBJ01. Next base: position 3,437 of record JAODBJ010000239.1, on the reverse strand, counting down.
TCGGTCGGTCGAACTGGTAGCGCTCCTTCGCATACGCGACTGCCATATCGAAGATGCGGCGCGCGGTGCCGACCATCTCGGCCGCGAGCGCGACGTACGCGATGTCGAGGACACGCCCGATCGCGTCGGGCGCGAGTGAGCAACGCTCACCCTCGATGCCCTGGGCGTCGAGTTCGAACACGCGGCGCGATGTATCGACGGATTCGACGAAGCGCAGCCGCTCGGCCGCGGCCGCGGCGGGTGCGAGCACGACATCGCCGCTGCCTTGGATGATCGCGATGTGGTCGGCGCGGTCGGCTTCGAGCACGAAGGTCTTGGTGGTGTCGTTGTTCGGCAACCACTCGCCTTTCGTGCCGGCGATGGCGACGGTGCCAGTTGTGGTGCCCGCTTGCACGTCGTCGAGCAGACCGTGACCGAGCGCGGCGAGCACCGGCGCGAACAGGGCCGACGACGCGAAGAACGGGCCCGGAGCAGCGACGTAGCCGGTCTCTTCGAGGAACAGGCAGAGGTCGGTAGCGGCGCCACCGCCGAGCCCGGCGTACGCACGCAGGTGCTCCCAGAGCGGTGCAGCCGCGGCGGGGTCCTCGATGTGCGCGCGCAGCAACGACGGCGGACATTGTTTCGTGAGCACGTTCCGCGCGGTGTCGCGCAGCAGCGTCTGGTCTTCGGTGAGTGTGAAATCCATGTGGTGCCTTAGCCCCTCGGGAGCCCGAGCACGCGCTGGGCGATGATGTTGCGTTGGATTTCCGACGAACCACCGGCGATCGTGTTGGCGAAGCTCATGAAGAAGCCGTGCGCCCAGCGCCCGTCTTCCACCGGCAGCGACCGGTCGACGACCGCGCCGTAGCCACCGAGCAACTCCATGCCGAGTTCGTACGCGGCCTTGCCGGCTTCGGAGGTCGCGAGCTTCATAAAGGAGTGCTCGGGTGCCGACGAACCCTGCGCGAACGACGAGAAACCCTTGTAACCGAGCGCGCGCAGGCTCGACGCGAATTCGTAGGCCGCCGCGATCCTTCGCCGGGCGTTCGGGTCGGTGTCCTTGCCGGTCTTTTTCGCGAGTTCGACGAGCGCGATGACGTTCTGTTCGAGCCGTCCGACTCCCTCGACCCACAACCCGGCCCGTTCGTGCGCGAGAGACCCCTGCGTGAGCAGCCACCCGCCGTTGAGTTGGCCGACGAGGTTCTCACGCGGCACCACGACGTCGTCGAAGAACACCTCGGCGAAGTGCGCCTTGCCCGAGAGGTGTCGCAGCGGTCGCACATCGATTCCTGGCGTGTCCATGTCGACGATCAACAACGAGATGCCCTTGTGCTTCGGCGCGTCGGGATCGGTGCGCACGTAGCAGAAGCATTTCTGCGCGATGGTCGCGTAACTCGTCCACACCTTCTGGCCGTTGACCACGAACTGGTCGTCGAACACCGCGGCTCGCGTCTGCAGGCCCGCGAGGTCGGACCCGGCGTTCGGTTCACTCATGCCGATGCACCAGATCGTGTCGCCGCGTATAGCGGCCGGTGCGAGTTGCTTCTGTTCGGCAGTGCCGAACTCGAGCAGGCTCGGCGCGACGATCGCGTACCCGGGGAAATGGCCGGTGCGCGGCACCCGGCGGCCCGACATCACCTCGAGGTAGATGAGCGTCTGCACCGGAGTGCAATTGCGGCCGCCGAGTTCCGGTGGGTACCCGGGAACCATCCAACCGTGGTCGAACAGCGTCGCCTGCCACCTCCGCAGCCACGAGGGGACGATCGCTTCGTCGTCGTCCCAGTCGTCCATGAAGTCGGCGCCGGCCGCCGCTTCAGGCGGGATGTGCTCGTCGAGGAAGGTCTCGAGCTCGGACCGGAACGCTTCTTCCTCCGGGCCCCAAGCCAGTTTCACGTGCGTGAACCTCCGTACAACCTGACGCCAGTGTCAGCGAACCGTACCGCTCGCCCGACGGCGTCCGGAAATCACGTGGTCGCGATCCAGTAGCCGTCGTTCCTGCCCTCGATGTCGACCGCGGGCCCCCGAGGATTCGGGTCGGTCACGAGGCTGCCGTGGAAGTGGGCGTCGCCGAAGCAGAAGACGCCGCCGTCGGCGGCCGCCATCCAGTAGCCCTTACCGGTGGGGGTGGCGGCGATGCCGACGATGGGTTGCGTGAGCCGCACGTTTCCGAGGCTGCCGTGGAAATGGGCGTCGCCGAAGCCGAACACGCCGCCGTCGGCCGCCGCCACCCAGTAGCCGCGTCCAGTCGGCGTCGCGGCGATACCGACTGCGGGCGCCGCCATCGCGAACGGCGCGATGGCGCCGTCAAAGCGCGCCTTGCCGAACGCGAATACACCGCCGTCGGAGGCGACGAGCCAGTACCCGTCGGCCTTGGGTGTCGACGCCATGTCGACGACCGGCTGGCGCAACACGAGGTTGCCGGTCGAGCCGAGATACGGCGCGTTCCCGAACGCGAAGATGCCGCCATCGGTGCCGACGAGCCAGTAGCCGCGACCGTCGGGTGTGGCTTCCATCGCGGTGATCGGTGCTCGAAGACTGGCGGGCGACCCGCGGCTCGCGGCAGTACCGAACCCGAACACCGACGCGTTCGTGTCGAGGCAGGGCGCGGTGTGCAACGCAGTCTGGTTCGCGGTCGCACTCGTCGTGGTGCACGACGGGTCCCACACCCACGGCGCGACGCACGTGACGACCCGGCATACGACCGGCCCGACGCACGGCACCTCTTGATGGCACTGGCCGTAGCGGAACTCGTTGCAGCAGACCCGTCGCTCGTCGCAGGTGCCCGTTCCGCAGTGACACTGGCACGACGTGCAGTTCGGCGCGCAGATCCCGCTGGAACCACACCCGCACGAACCGCACGTCGCGTTGCAGTCGACGTAGTAGCGCGGGCCACCCTGGCAGAAGCCGGAGTTGTCGGCCTTCCACCACCCCGCCGGGATCGTGCCGGGCGGGCACGCGTTCTGCCCGCTGTTGATCGAGCAGCAGAACACAGTCCAACCCGAGTTGCAGTCAGCCGCCGGACCGCACATCGCCGCGTACGCGGTACCAGGCCGGAGCAGGAATCGAAGCGGGCGCGTGGCGAGCGCGGAACCGACGATCGCGGTTTTCACAAGGAAACTCCGACGCGTGTCGCCCCGTTCGAGTCGGCGCGACACGCGCGTTACGACCCGTTCCATAACGGTCATGAGGGCACCACCCCGAAGCCGGCGACCGCCTTATTGAGCGGGCCCACGAGCGACGAGACCTCGCGACTATTGGCGACCACCACGTATATACACAGTGCGCGCCCGCCGGCGGTGAAGAAGCGCTGCGCGCCGGCCTGGCCCGGGATGGTGCGCTGCAGCCGGCGAGGGCTGAAGTCGGCGATGGCGAGCGTCGGCAGTCCGACGTGACGGAACAGCAGCTGATGCGCACTGGCGGTGCCGTAGTCGAACAGCACGACGAAAACCTCGCCGCTG